>NZ_JBFWZI010000092.1:0-28417 GCF_050185545.1 Reyranella sp.
CCGCACCGTGTTGTCGTCGACCTTCTCGACCTTGGCCGGCGAGCCGTCGGCATTGCGGATCCAGCCCGGCAGGGTCGGCGTCAGCTCCTTGTTGAGCAGCACGTCGTTGTACCAGAACAGGATGTCGTCGGCGGTGAAGGGTGCGCCGTCCGACCACCTGGCGCCCTTGCGCAGGTTGATCGTCCACACCTTGTAGTCGGCCGACGGCTCGGCGCCGAGCGCGATCTTGGGCTCGATCTTGGCGCCGTCGGGCGAGAAGCGAAACAGCCCGTCATAGACCACACGGACGTAGTTGTTGTAGTCGGCCGGGCCGAGGAAGGCGCGGCGCCACGTGCCACCATACTCGCCGACCTTCTCGACCGTCGGCACGACCAGCGGCTTCTCCGGCAGGCGCTGCGCCACCGGCGGCAGCTTGCCGGCCTTGACCTGCTCGGCCAGCACCGGCGCCTCCTTGTAGGCGCCCTGCGCCAGGGCATCGCCGGCGGCCAGCAGGCCGGCGCCGGCGGCGAGGCCGATCAGGGTGTCGCGGCGCGTGGGATGTCTGCTCATGGTTCGATTCCTCCCAGAATCATCGTCCCCGTTCGGTGTCGCTTCATCGACCGATCTGGCGCGAGCCTCAGACGGCGATGCGGGGGAGTCAAGATTTCATGCTCCTCCCCGGCTTCGCCGGGGAGGTGTCGGCGTCTTACGCCGACCTGCCTTCGCCGAAGCGAAGCCGCTTCGGCTTCGCTCAGGCAGGCGGAGGGGTCGTGAGTCTTGGACCGCGGGCGTCTCGCCCGCTCATGAATCTGAGCGGGCGGGACGCCCGCGGTCCCAAGAGTCATGACCTCCGTCGCCGTATGACGGCGACACTTCCCCGGCGAAGGGAAGATGATTGAATCACCACATGCCGAACAGGATGCCGTGCTTGCGATGCGCGGCAGTGCGCGCCTCGACGGTGACGTCGTCGACGGTCTCGCGGGTCTTGCGCGCCTTCAGCCAGGCTGCAATCCGCTCCTCCATCTCGCGCCGCACGGCTTGGTGGCCGTCGCTGGCGCCGAGGTCGGTGAACTCGTGCGGGTCGCTGGCGAGGTCGAACAGCATCGGCCGGTAGCCCTGCCACCAGACGTACTTCCACTGGTCGGTGCGCACCATGATGGCGCGGCAGTCGCGCGGCGCGCGACCGAGGAAGCGGCGGGCGTCGCGGAATGAATAGTCGAGCTCGGAGAACACCGCGTCGCGCCACGCTTCGGGCGTCTCGCCGCGCAGCAGGGGCAGCAGCGAGCGGCCTTCGACCAGATGCTCCTGCGGCGGCAGGCCGAGCGCGGCGAGGGTGGTCGGCACGACGTCGATTGCCTCGACGAAGCGGTTGTCGACCGTGCCGCGAGTAGAATCGGCCGCGGGGTCGGGATCGTAGACGATGAAGGGTACGCGCTGCGCCTCCTCGTAGAACATCTCCTTCTCGCCCAGCCAGTGGTCGCCGAGGAAGTCGCCGTGATCGGCGGTGAAGAAGATCAGCGTGTCGTCCATCCGCCCGAGCGCGCGCAGGCGGTTGAACAGGCGGCCGAGCCAGTCGTCGATCTGGCCGATCAGGCCCATATAGGCCGGCCGCACGATACCCGGCGCCTCCGGCCGCTGGAACGAGATCGATTCGTCGTGGCGGCGATAGGCCTCGAGCACGGGATGCTGGCCGACCAACTCGCGCTCGTCGCGATTGAGCGGCAGGCAGTCCCTGGCGCCGTACAGCGCGTGGTAGGGCGCCGGCGCCATGTAGGGCCAGTGCGGCTTGACGTAGCTGAGATGGAGGAACCACGGCTTCTCCCCCATCTCCTCGATGAAGCGCATGGCCACCCGCGTCATGTAGGCGGTCTCGGAATGCTCCTCGGCGACGCGCGCCGGCAGGTGGACGTTGCGCATGTGCCAGCCCGACACCGGCTTGCCGTCCGGGCCGTCTGCCGAGATCACGTAGTCGTTCCACGGATCAGCTGATGGGTAGCCGTGCGCGCGCAGGTAGTCGGCGTAGCCGCTCTCCTTGCCGGGCGGCGAATGGCCGTCGTAGCGGTCGAGCTCCTCGAAGCCGCCGGCGCGCAAGAGGGCGGCGAGCGCCGAGCCGCCCTCGATGCCGTAACGCTCGAGCCCATCGGTGTCGGGGACCACATGCGTCTTGCCGGCCAGCGCGACTCGCCAACCCGCCGGGCGCAGGAAATCGCCGATTGTCCTTTCGTGCAGGCTGAGCGGCACGCGGTTCCATGTGGCGCCGTGGCTCATCATGGTGCGGCCGGTGTAGTAGGACATGCGCGATGGTCCGCAGACGCCCGACTGCACATAGGCGCGCGGGAACAGCACGCCCCGCTTTGCGAGGCTGTCGATCGACGGCGTCCGCAGATGCGGATGGCCGGCGCAGGACAGATGATCCGCGCGCAGCTGGTCGCACATGATGAACAGGACATTTTTTGCCTTGGCCACAGAAATTCCTTTCTCGACGCCGACGTCGGACAGGATAGCCTGAATCCCTTCCGGACCGCGGGCATCCCGCCCGCTTTCTTGTTCTCCTCCCCAGCTCTTGCTGTCAGCTCTTGCTGGAGAGGTGTCGCCGTCATACGGCGACGGAGGGGTCATGGCTTCCTGAATCATGACCCCTCCGCCCCCGATTACGGGGGCACCTCCTCAGCGAAGCTGGGGAGGAGAAGAGAGCGGGCGGGACGCCCGCGGTCCGGCAGACGAAGAGAGCGACCGGTACACCTCGATGACCAACACCCCCTCGATCCGCGACATTCTAGATTTCTGGTTCCTGCCGCTCGACCACCCGGACCACGGCAAGCTGCGCGAGGAGGTCTGGTGGAAGGCGCCGCCGGAGCTCGATGCCGAGATCGGCCGGCACTTCGGTGCCGCTCTCGACCGGGCGATCACCGGGGGGTTCGATCACTGGCGACGCTCGCCCGACGGCGCGCTGGCGCTGATCATCCTGTGCGACCAGTTTCCGCGCCACATCCACCGCCGCACGGCGCGCGCCTTTTGCGGTGACGCGAAGGCGCGGGAGACCGCCCGCTACGCGCTGGCACGCGCCTACCCGGCGGCGTTCGACATCTTCATGCGCGGCTTCTTCTTCCTGCCCTTCGGGCACAGCGAGGTGCTCGCCGACCAGGAACTGGCCTGCGCGCTCTACGCTGCCTTCCGCGATGAAGAGTCGCTCAAGCACGCCGTCGAGCATCGCGACGTCGTCGCACGCTTCGGCCGCTTCCCGCATCGCAACGAGGTTCTGAACCGCGTCTGCACCGAGGAGGAGCTCGAGTTCCTCAAGTCGGCGAACCGCTACGGGCAATGACCGCGCGGTAGAGCGCCGCCATGTCCGACCCGAAGCAGCAGAAGATCACCCGCTCCAGCTTGCCCGCCCCGGCACGTACCTCGCGCACCGCGATCTCGGTCGCGGGCTCCTTGGGATAGCCGAAAATGCCGGTCGAGATCGCCGGGAAGGCAATGCTCGCCAGCCCATGCCGCTCGGCCAACGCCAGGCTGTTGCGGTAGCACCGCGCCAGCAGCTCGGGCTCGCCGGCCGTTCCGCCATGCCACACCGGTCCGACCGCATGGATGACGTGGCGGGCCGTCAGCCGATAGCCGCGGGTGATCCTCGCCTCGCCGGTCGGGCAGCCCCCCAGGGTCAGGCATTCGGTCAACAGCTCCGGGCCGGCGGCCCGGTGGATCGCGCCACAGACGCCACCGCCTGCGAGAAGCTGCTCGTTCGCTGCATTGACGATCGCATCGACGTCGAGGCGGGTGATGTCTGCCTCGACGACCTCGATGCGAGCCATGAAGGTCTCCGGTCGGTTGCCAGCCGCAGCCGGCTACCAGTAGCGAACCGGGCCGGTGTCCAGATGGACGAACCCGGAGCGCGGATAGAAGCCGACGCCACCCATGTTGAGCGAGCGGGCGGCCTGCCGGATCTGATAGGCCGAAACGCCGGGGAACACGACGTCCATGGCGTTGCCGTTGATGTGCTGGCTGTCTGAGGCGACGCCACGGCTGACGCTCGCCAGCCAGGCGTTGGTCGAGGGCGACCGGAAGGCCGACAGCACCTCGACGCTGCCGCTGAAGCCCACCGTGTTCATGGTGTGCCACAGCACGTCGAACAGCAGCGGGTCCATCTCGGTCCGCTCGTTCTCGCGCCAGTCGCGCAGGAAATGGTTCAGCTTGTCCAGCGCCGCGCGCTGGTAGCTGCCGTTCGACCAGTAGGTCACCGACAAGGTCTCGCCGGTATTGGCGTTCACCAGGCTCAGGCTGCGCGGGCTCGTGGTGTCGAGCACCGGTGGCGGGGGTGGAGGAGCCGAGAGATTGAAGCCGCCGTAGCGTCCAGCTGCCCGGACGGCCTTCTGGGTAGTTGCTTTCTGAGGGGGGCGTTGGGCAGATCGGCGGGGGGCTGCCTTCTGCGCAACTGGTTTCTTTATTTGTGTCTTTGTCGTCGGCTTGATGGTGCCGGTATTCCTGGAAGTCGTCTGGGCTACGCTCGTACCAGTGAAAGCCAGAGCAACTGCCAGGCCCAACACGAAGCTCCGCATTACGGCCTCAATTGTTGCATTTATGCCACACACTTCATATCAGAGACCCATTCCCGACACAAAGCCAAAATCCTGATCGCGCACCGACGCGAGCGAAACGACCTCGCCGATCATGCAGAGCGTGGGGCCATCGAGCCGGACGCCGCTCACCAGACGATCGATCGTCGCCAGCGTGCCGACCACGCGGCGCTCGCGGCTGGTCGTACCGTTGGCGATCACCACCACCGGCGTGCTCGGCGCGAGCCCGTGCTCGATCATGCGCGAGGCGATCACCGGCAGGGAGCCGGCGCCCATGTAGATCACCACCGTCTGGCGCGGCCGCGCCAGCATCGGCCAGTCGAGATCGACCGTGCCGTCCTTGAGATGGCCGGTCACGAACACGCAGGCCTGCGCATGGTCACGATGGGTGAGCGGAATGCCCGTTCCCGCGGCACAACCCAGGGCTGCCGTTACGCCGGGCACGATCTCGACCGCGATGCCGGCCGACATCAACGCCTGCATCTCCTCGCCGCCGCGGCCGAAGACGAAGGGGTCACCGCCCTTCAGGCGTACGACGTTCTTGCCGGCGCGCGCCTCGGCGACCAGCAGGTCGTTGATCTCGGTTTGCGGCAGGCAATGCTGGCCGCGCCGCTTGCCCACATAGATGCGCGCGGCATCGCGCCGAACCATGGCGAGAATCTCGGCCGATACCAGACGATCGTAGACCACGACGTCGGCACTCTGCAGCAGGCGGTGCGCCTTGATCGTCAGCAGGTCGGGATCGCCCGGGCCGGCGCCGACGAGATACACCATGCCCTGCTCGCGGAAGGCGGCCGATCGATCCTGGCTGCGCGCCGCATCGAGCTGACGGATCAGCTCGCGCCGCGCGCCGAACTCGTCGCCGGCCAAGGCCATGTCGGCGATGCGGCCCTCGAACACGCGATCCCAGAAGCGCCGGCGCGCCCTTG
Source organism: Reyranella sp. (assembly GCF_050185545.1). Taxonomy (GTDB): domain Bacteria; phylum Pseudomonadota; class Alphaproteobacteria; order Reyranellales; family Reyranellaceae; genus Reyranella. The sequence goes on from NZ_JBFWZI010000092.1 coordinate 5,480, forward strand.
GTTCGTCGAGCGTGCGGCGGACCTGCTCGCGGAAGATCTCGGCGAAGCGCGCCAAGCGGCCCACGGTCGCCGGCAGGGCGCGCTCGATCTCGGCGCGCAGGCGCCGCGCCAGCGCCGGTGCGGCGCCATCGGTCGAGATGGCGATGGTGATCGGCGCGCGATCGACGATCGCCGGCATGATGAAGCTCGACAGTGCCGGCCGGTCGACGACGTTCACCGGCAGGCAGCGCTGGCGGGCGGCATGCGAGACGCGCGCCGGCACCGCCTCGTCCTCGGTGGCGACGATGACCAGCGACATGCCGTCCAGCATGCCATCGTCGAAGTCGCGGCCGATCCAGGTCACCGCGCCATCGGCGATGAACTGCGCGATCTCGCCCACGACCTTGTCGGCGATCAAGGTGACGCGCGCTCCGGCGGAGAGCAGAAGCTCGGTCTTGCGCGCCGCCGCCTCGGTGCCGCCGACGACCAGAGCGTGCCGGTCCTTCAGGGTGAGGAACAGGGGAAAGCGCCGCATCTCACGCCACCTTTCGCGGCCGTGCCGCCCGCAGGAGGGCACGAATCTCGGGCCGGCAGGAGCCGCAATTGGTGCCGGCAAGCGTTCGGGCGCCGATCTCGGCGAAGCTCGTCGCACCACCGGCGATTGCCGCCTCGACCGCGGCGTGGGAGACGCCGAAGCAGGCGCAGATCTCGCCACCCCGATCGTCGGCCGCGCCGCCGTGCAGCAGGGAGGCGCGCTGCCCGTCATCGAGACGAGCGAGCGCCATGAACGGCGCCAGGCGGTCTCGCGCCGATCTGTCGTGAGCGGAACCGACCGACAGCACCGCTTCCAGCCGACCGTCGGCAATGACGGCCGCGGTGCCGTTCTGCCCCTCGATCCAGGGGCCGGGATTGGTGGCTCGCATCGCGGCGGAAAGCGCCCGTCGCGCTGCCTCGATTGGCTGATCGCCTGCCAGCAGCCAGGCGTGATGGCCGGCGCCCTTGATCCGTACCCAGTATGGCAAGTCGGGCATCATGACCGGCCGCCGAGCGAGAATCGTGCCATGCCACGCGACATTTACATGACGGATCGCGATTGGCGTGTGCTTGAGCTCGGGCTGGCCGGAAATCGGATCGACCGCCGGATTGACTGCAGCGTTGATACGACCTGCTCGTGAGAGTTGCGCCGTCCAATGCATGGGCACGAAGGCTTCGCCAGCGCAGATCGTATCCGTCACGTGAACACGCAGGACGGCTCGCCCCCAGCTGCTGGATACCTCGGCGATGTCGCCGTCGGCCACGCCATGGGCATGCGCATCTTCCGGATGCAGCTCGAGCGTCGGTTCCGGGCGATGGCCGGCAAGACGGGCCGCGCGCCCGGTGCGGGTCATGGTGTGCCATTGGTCGCGCACCCGCCCGGTGTTCAGCCGGATCGGCCAGGCCTCGTCGGGCGCATGCTCCGGCGCGCGCGGGGTCACGGCGAAGAAGCGGGCGCGGCGGTCGGCGTGGAAGAAGCTGCCGTCGGCGAAAAAGCGCCTCCCGCCCCGATCCCCGCCGGCCGGCGCGGGCCAGACGAAGGGCGCCAACCGGTCGTAGGCGGCATCGTCGATGCCGGCCATCGCCCCGATATCGAAGGCGCGCCTGCCGTCGTTCTCGAACATCGACAGGGCGGCGTGCTCGCGGAAGATGTCGGCGACGCCGCGCCACGCAAACGCCTCGCCATGACCGAGGCGGCGTGCGACCTCGGCGACGATCCACCAATCCTGACGCGCCTCGCCGGGCGCCGGGAGGAACGGCCGCTGGCGCGAGATGCGGCGCTCGGAGTTGGTTACCGTCCCATTCTTCTCGCCCCAGGCGAGCGCCGGCAGGCGGATGCGACAGGCATCGACCGTATCGCTCGTGCGCACGACCTCCGACACGATCGTGAGTTCGCAGCGACCGAGCGCGTCGCGCACGCTGTCGGCATTGGGCAGGCTGACGACCGGGTTGGTCGCCATGATCCACACCGCCTTGATTTCGCCGCGGCCGACCGCGTCGAACAGGTCGACCGCCTTCAGGCCGGGCCGCGTCGCCATGCGCGCCGCCCGCCAGAAGCGGCCGACCCGCGCGATATCGGCCGGCGCGAACTCCATGTGCGCGGCGAGCGTATTGGCCAGCGCCCCGACCTCGCGTCCGCCCATGGCATTGGGCTGGCCGGTGATCGAGAACGGCCCCATGCCGGGGCGGCCGATGCGGCCGGTCAGGAGATGGCAGTTGATCAGCGCGTTGACCTTGTCGACCCCGGCGCTCGACTGATTGACGCCCTGCGAATAGAGCGTGACGGCCTTCTCGGTGGCGGCGAACCAGTCGAAGAAGGTGGCGACGTCGGCGGCCGGCAGGCCGCACAGGCCGACATCGCTCGCCCTCGCGGCGGCGAGCGCGTCGGCGAGACCGTGCGTGTGCTCGGATACGAACGAGGCCGCGCGCAGGTTGCGCCGGTCGAGCTCGGCCAGCAGGGCATTGAACAGGGCGACGTCGCTGCCGGGCTTCAGCGCGAGATGAAGATCGGCGATGTCGCAGGTCTCGGTGCGCCGCGGGTCGATCACCACGACCCTCAGCTGCGGCCGCGCATGCTTTGCCGCTTCGAGACGCTGGAACAGGACAGGATGGCACCAGGCGAGGTTGCTGCCGACCAGCACGACGAGGTCGGCCGCCTCGAAGTCCTCGTAGAGGCCAGGCACCGTGTCGCTGCCGAAGGCGCGCTTGTGGCCGGCCACCGACGAGGCCATGCAGAGGCGCGAGTTGGTGTCGATGTTGGCAGTGCCGATGAACCCCTTGATCAGCTTGTTGGCGGCGTAATAGTCCTCGGTCAGCAGCTGGCCCGACACGTAGAAGGCGACGGCGTCGGGCCCATGACGGGCGACGATGTCGGCGATTCCCTGCGCCACCGCATCGAGCGCCCGCTCCCACGACACGCGCCGGCCGTCGATCTCGGGATGAAGCAACCGATTCTCGAGCGACAGGGTCTCGCCCAGCGCCGCGCCTTTCGAGCAGAGGCGGCCGTGATTGGCGGGATGATCATGATCGCCGGCAATCGCCGCGCCGCTACGTTCGTGGGGGGTGGCCACGACGCCGCAACCGACGCCGCAGTAGGGGCAGGTGGTGCGGACGGGGGTCATGATTCTTCCGGACCGCGGGCGTCCCGCCCGCTCAGAATCATGTGCGGGCGGGACGCCCGCGGTCCGCAAGACAACTCAATACACATCGCGCTGATACCGGCCGGCCTTCGCCAGCCCGGCGAGCCAGGCCTTGGCGCCGGCGGCGCCCTTGCCGCCGTGCTCGGCGGCGATGGCGAGCAGCGTGTCCTCGACGTCCTTGGCCATGCGCTTGGCGTCACCGCAGACGTAGAAGTGCGCGCCGGACTCCAGCCACTGCCACAGCTCGGCGGCATGCTCGCGCATGCGCTGCTGGACATAGACCTTATCCGCCTGGTCGCGCGAGAACGCGAGGTCGAGACGACTGAGCACGCCGCGGCGCTGCCAGTCGAGGATCTGGTCCTCGTAGAGAAAGTCGGTCGCGCGCTTCTGGTCGCCGAAGAACAGCCAGTTGCGGCCGCCCTTTTTCCCAGAAGCGGCGCAGCGCGCCTCGCGCTCCTCGAGGAAGGCGCGGAACGGCGCGATGCCGGTTCCCGGCCCCACCATGATGGCGGCGGTGCCGTCATCGGCCGGCGGCGCAAAGCCATGGCTCTTCTGCACGAACACCGGCACGACGTCGCCCGGCTTGGCGAAGTCGGCGAGGTAGCACGAGCCAATGCCAGTGCGCTGCCGCTCGTTGCTGTCCCAGCGCACCGCCGAAACGGTGAGATGCACCTCGCGCGGATGCGCCTTGGGCGAGGATGCGATCGAGTAGAGCCGTGGCTGCAGGCGGTCGAGCGATCTCAGGAGCCCGGGCAGCGACGGCATCACCGACGGGAACGCCATCAGAAGATCGAGCAGATCGGCATCGGCCAGCTCGGGCCGGCCCTCGCCTCGCGCCAGCGCCTGCAGCTGCAGTGCTTCCTCGCCGCCGAAGGCGCGCTCGGCCAGGAACAGCATGCTCTCGTCGCTCGGGCGGGCGATGTCGACCTTGCTCAGCAGCACCTGGCGGAGCGGCAGCGCCTCGCCGTCGTAGGCCACCATCTCCTCGCCGCTCGCGCCCAGGCGGTCGAGCACCGACTGGACGAGCAGCGGGTTCTTGCGGGCGAAGACGCCGAGACTGTCGCCGGCCTCGTAGGTAACATCGGTCGTCGACAGGTCCAGCACGACGTGCCGGACGTCCTTCTCGGAACCCGGACGATTGAGCGGGTAGGCATCGACCAGGGTGGCGAGCGCCGGCCGGTCGCGTGAGAAGCCCAGCGCGCCGGATGCCTTCACCGCCGGCGCACCGGGTGTGGCGCTGCGCTCCCCGGCGAGACCGGCCAGCAGCTCCTTGAGCTTGCGCTGGGTCTCCTTGCCACCTGGGACGCAGCGGCCGAGATCGGATTCGCCACCCGACCATACGGCCTCGGCATAGGTCTGGCAGAGATAGCCGCACTGGCCGCAATCGAGCTGGGCCATCGCCGCCATCAGCCGGCGTTCGGGTTTTCTGTCCTGCGCGAGCTCGAGGCGCTCGGCCATCGTCAGCGCCGCGTCGTGCCAGGGAAAATCTTCGTCAGGCTCCGCCGGCACCGACTCGGCAGGCGGGGCCGGCGCGGCATCGATGCCGAGATGGGCGGCAAAGAATGCGTTCAACCAGGCGCGCTGCTCGCTGCTGAACGGCGCGTTCTCGGGGATCAGCGACGGGATGGGCGTGATCGCATTCATGCGGCAAGGGCCTGCAATGGGGCGCGCTCGGCGAGCGCGCGCAGTTGGCCGACCTCGTGGCGGCGGCAGAACTCGAAGAACGATTCGCCCGGTGCAATGCGATGATCGAGCCAGGCCGCGATCAGCCGTTCGAGAAGGGGCGGCAGGTCGTCGAAGGCGACCGACTGGGCATACTCGCGGGCCATCGCCTGCTCCTTGGTCGCCGCCGCGCCGCCGCCGATGAAGACGTGATAGCCCTCGACGCTGTCGTCGCCGCGCTCGACCCTGGCGGCGATCAGGCCGATGTCGCCGATATAATGCTGGGCGCAGGAGTGATGGCAGCCGGTGAGATGGATGTTGATCGGCAGGTCGACCGCCAGGCGTGGCTCGAGGTAGTCGGCGAGATGCAGCGCGTGACCCTTGGTGTTGGCGGCGGCGAACTTGCAACCGGCATTGCCGGTGCACGCGACCAGGCCGCGACGGATCGGGCTCGCCTCGACCGCAAGACCGAGCGCCTGGATGGCGGCAATTGAGACGCCAACATCGCGGTCGGCAATATCCGAGATCAGCAGGTTCTGCCACACGGTGAGGCGCAGCGTGCCGCTGCCGAAGCGCTCGGCAACCTCGGCGAGACCACGCATCTGGCCGGTGGTGATACGGCCGACCGGCAGGACCAGGCCAATATAGTTCTTGCCGGGCTGCTTCTGCGCATGCACGCCGATATGGCCGGCCTTGTCGGCCAGCGGACGCGGCGACAGGTCCGCACCCGCGGCGCGGCGCAGCGGCGCACCGTATTCGGCTTCGACCTCCTTCACGAAGGCGTCGTGGCCCAGGCGATCGATCACGTATTTCAGGCGCGCCTTCTGGCGGTTGGTGCGATCGCCGTGCGCCGCGAAAGCGCGCACGACGGCGCCCGCCACCTTCACGCACTCCTCCGGCTTCAGGAGGATGCCGGTCTCGAAGGCGAAGTCGAGATGGCCGGTGATGCCGCCGAGCTGCAGGCGGAAATAGATGCCCGGCTCGAAGCCGGCGCCGTCGGTGACCCGGCAGGCAACGAAGCCGATGTCGTTGGTGTCCTCCAGCACCGGCACGCGACCGCCGCCGTCGAAGGCGATGTTGAACTTGCGCGGCAGGCCGTACATCTCGCGGTGATTGAGGATGTAATGATGCATCGCCGAGCAGAGCGGCCGGGTGTCGATGATCTCCTGAGGATCGATGCCGGCGGTCGGGCTGCCGGTGATGTTGCGGATGTTGTCGGCGCCGGAGCCGCGCGATGTCAGGCCGAGAGCCTGCACCGCGAGCAGCAGATCGACGGCCTGTGCCGCGCCGATCTCGCGGATCTGCAGGTTGGCGCGCGTCGTCACGTCGGCATAGCCGCCGCCGAACGCGTCGGCCGCGTCGGCAAGGCCGCGCATCTGCCAGGCATTGAGGATGCCGTTGGGGATGCGCAGTCGGCACATGTAGGAATTCTGCGCCGGCGCGACATAGAACAGGCCCTGGTACTTGGTCAGGAAGACGTCCATGCCCTTGGGGAACTGCCCGGCCTCGGCGCGCGCCACGACCTCGTCCCAGCGATCGAGCGGGTTGCGCTGGCGCTTGGCGGTCTCCTCGGCGACCAGCTTGCCGCCCGCCGCGGTGGCGCGATCCTGCGCCGCGTGCTGCAGGGCATCGGGACCAATCGGTTGTGCAGGCGCCGCTCCCGCCACGGCCCGGCCGTTCACGCGCTCGGCCGCCTTGCGCGCCTCCAGGCCGCTGACGAAACCCTGGAGCCATTGCTTCTGGGATTCGTCGAATTCGCTCATGCTGCCGCCCTTGCGACCGGCGTGGCCGTCTTGCGACTGGCCCCGTGCTCGTAATCCTCCAGGAAGGTCAGGACCTCGCGACGATAGTGATAGTAGTCCGGATGCTCGAGCAGCGCCTTGCGCGTCCGCGGCCGCGGCAGCTCGACGTCGACGATCTTGCCGATCGTGGCATTGGGACCGTTGGTCATCATGACGATGCGATCGGCCAGCAGGATCGCCTCGTCGACGTCGTGGGTGACGCAGATGGCGGTAACCTGCGTGCGCTTCCACACGTCCATCAAGACCTCCTGCAGCTCCCAGCGGGTGAGGCTGTCGAGCATGCCGAACGGCTCGTCGAGCAGCAGCAGCTTGGGTGACAGGGCGAAGGCACGCGCGATGCCCACTCTCTGCTTCATGCCATTGGACAGCTCGCTGGCCAGCCTGTTCATCGAGCCCGCCAGGCCGACGCGCGCCAGGTAGTACTCGACGATGTCGCGTCGCTCGGCGGGAGTCGCGTGGGGATAGACCTTGTCGACACCGAGCGCGACATTCTCGCGCGCCGTCAGCCATGGCATCAGCGAGGGTGCCTGGAACACCACCGCACGGTCCGGACCGGCGGCATCGACCTCTCGACCGTCGAGCACGACGCCACCTCCCGAGATGCCGGTCAGGCCGGCGACCATCGAGAGCACAGTCGACTTGCCACAGCCCGAATGGCCGATCAGCGAGACGAACTCGCCCTTCCTCATGAGCAGCTGGAACTTCTCGACCACCGTCAGCGGACCCTTGGGAGTCGGATAGACCTTGCTCACCTCGAAGAACTCGACATAGCGATCGACGATCGCCGAGCGGGCGGCCTTGCGGACTGCCTCGGGCGGCGGCTGCAGGTGCACGACCGACTGCACGTCGGGCAGGCGCCTTTCCTCCGCCTCGTCGCGCTGCTCGTCGCCAAGATCCATCAGGTAGCGCGTGACGTCTGCGCGCAACCGCATGAATTCGGGATCCTCGTTGAGCGCCATGCGATCCCGAGGCCGCGGTATCGTCACCCTGAAGGACGGCCCCAGGGTCGCCTTCGGGCCAGGCTTGAGCGGCACGATGCGGTCGGCGAGAAGGATGGCCTCGTCGACGTCGTTTGTGATCAGGACGAACGTCTTGCCTTCCTGTCGCCGGATGTCCTCGAGCTCGTCCTGCAGCTTGCCGCGCGTCAAGGCATCGAGCGCGGACAGCGGCTCGTCGAGCAGGAGGATTTCCGGCCCGGCAGCGAGCGCCCGTGCCACCGCAACGCGCTGACGCATGCCCCCCGACAGCTCGGCCGGACGACGGTCGGCTGCATGGCCAAGACCGACCATGCCGACGTAGCGGCGCACGCGGGCCTGCCGCTCGGCGAGCGGCGCCTTGCCGAACACGGCATCGACGGCCAGCGCGACATTCTCGCTGACACTGAGCCAGGGCATCAGCGAATAGGACTGGAAGACCAGGCCGCGATCGGGGCCAGCGCCTTCGATTCTCTTGCCACGGATCGTCACTTCTCCGGCATCGGGCTCGAGCAGCCCCGCCATCAGGGAGATCAGCGTCGTCTTGCCCGAACCCGAGAACCCGACGATTGCGACGAACTCACCCTCGTCGACCGAGAGATTGATGTCATCGAGCACCTCGGTGCGCCGATTGGCGTCGCCGTAGCCCTTGCTCACACCCTTGAGTTCGAGGAGTGCCATGGTCGCGACCTTTCGAGCTAGCGCTTCGTGCCGTAGGTGAAGGCGGCCTGCAGCGCGAACATCAGCCGATCGAGCAGGAAGCCAATGATGCCGATGGTCAGCACCGCCACCATGATCTTGGCCAGGGATGCCGAAGACCCGTTCTGGAACTCGTCCCACACGAACTTTCCGAGGCCGGGGTTCTGGGCCAGCATCTCCGCGGCGATCAGCACCATCCAGCCCACTCCGAGGGAGAGCCGCAGGCCGGTGAAGATCAGGGGCAGCGCCGACGGCAGCACCAGCTTGCGGATTGTCGTGGTCGTCGATAGCTGCAGCACCTTGCCGACGTTCATCAGGTCCTTGTCGATCGAGGCGACGCCGAGCGCCGTGTTGATCAGGGTCGGCCAGAGCGAGCACAGGGTGACGGTGATGGCCGAGATGACCAGCGACTTGGGCAGCCAGTCATAGGGGTTGAGATAGAGCGCCGACACCACCATGGTGACGATCGGCAGCCAGGCGAGCGGAGACACCGGCTTGAAGATCTGGATCAGCGGGTTGAGCCCGCCGTTCACCGTGCGCGACAGGCCGCACATGATGCCGGCCGGTACCGCGATCAGGGTGGCAATCAAAAAGCCCAGCGCCACCGTCTCGAGGCTGGTCAGGATCTGATCGAGATAGGTCGGCTTGCCGGTGAAGGTTCGCCACTTGACCTGATCGGCCTTGCCGTCGGCCTCCAGCTTGCTATTGCGCTCCTTCTGCCGCGCGTAGAAGGCGGCTTCCTTGACGCGCTCCGCAACGTGGTCGCTGTAGAGATGACCGGCCTGCTCCCAGACCTGCAGCGGACCTGGAACCGCACCGAGCGACGTCTTGACTTGGGGCGCGAGCAACGCCCACAGCATCAGGAAGGCGGCGATCCCGACAAGCGGCACGAGCAGGACCTGGCGCAACTCAACAAGCTGGTGCCGCGGGTTGTCGCCCGCGGCGATGCGCAGCAGCGGCACCAGCCAGCCGAGCCCGGCAACGTCGAGGTAGGTCGCTGCCCTGGTGATGCGGGCGAACAGCCGCTCCCGCCGCTCACGGTCGCGGATGGCAGAGGCATCAGCCGGTTCGGTGATCGTGGTCATGGTCAGCCGCCGACCACGTCGGTGCCCTCGACGGTCTGCTTGCCCTTGAGGCCGATCGACAGGCTGTCGATGTAGGCGTTGGGCTTGCGACCATCGTAAGGCACGCTGTCGATATTCTCCGCCGTCGGCGCGCGATAACCATCGGTCGTCCAGGGAAAGTCTTCCTTCCGTGCCTTGCCTTCGTCGACCAGCATCCGGGCGGCCTTCAGGTAGAGATCCGGGCGGTAGACCTGCTTTGCCGTCTCGGCGTACCACTCGTCCGGTCGATGATCGGGAATCTGGCCCCACCGTCGCATCTGCGTGAGATACCAGACGGCGTCGGAGTAATAGGGATAGGTGGCAAAGTAGCGGAAGAAGACGTTGAAGTCGGGGACCGGCCGCTTGTCGCCTTTCTCGTACTCGAAGGTTCCCGTCATGGAGTTGGCGATGACCTCGTAGTCGGCACCGACATATTCGGGCTTCGAGATGATCTTGACCGCCTCGGGACGATTGCGATCGCCGTTCGCGTCGAGCCACATGCAGGCGCGGATCAGGGCCTTGGTGAGCGCCAGAGCGGTGTTGGGATTCTTGGCCGCGAACTGGGCGGTGATGCCGAACACCTTCTCCGGGTTGTTCTTCCATATCTCGTAGTCGGTGATTACCGGCACGCCGATGCCCTTGAACACCGCCTGCTGGTTCCATGGCTCGCCGACACAGTAGCCGTGGATCGTGCCGGCCTGCAGCGTCGAGGGCATCTGCGGCGGCGGCGTCACCGACAGCAGCGCGTCGGCCTGGATCTGCCCGGTAACGTCGGTCTTGGAATAGAAACCCGGATGGATGCCACCGGATGCCAGCCAGTAACGCAGCTCGTAGTTGTGCGTCGAGACCGGGAAGACCATGCCCATCTTGAAGGCCTTGCCCTCGCTTTTCATCTTGTCGATTACGGGCTTGAGGGCGCTGGCCTTCACCGGATGCACGGGCTTTCCGTCCGTTCCCATCGGGATGTGCTTCTTCATCTCGGCCCAGATCTCGTTCGACACCGTCGTGCCATTGCCGTTGAGATCCATCGAGAAGGGCGTGATCACATGGGCCTTCGTGCCAAAGCCAATAGTGGCGGCGATGGGTTGGCCGGCCAGCATGTGCGCACCGTCGAGCTCGCCGGTGATGACGCGGTCGAGCAGGACCTTCCAGTTGGCCTGAGGCTCGAGCGTGACGAACAGGCCCTCGTCCTCGAAGAACCCCTTCTCCTTGGCGATGGCGAGCGGAACCATGTCGGTAAGCTTGATGAAGCCGAGCTTCAGTTCGTCTTTCTCGACCTTGAGCGTGTCGGCGCGCGTCACCCGCGGAACGAACCCGTGCGCCGCCGCGCCGGCGGCTGCGACGAGGAGCCCTCGACGACGGATCGCTATGGAGTGTTTGCGTTGTGACATGTCGGCATCCCTGTTTGGCTATTGAGCGTTCGAGGCGTTGGACCGCGCAGCCGGCGGATCGGCAGCATGCGACGGTGCCGCTGGTTCGCCGTGACCGCCCTCCGGTTTTCGATCTTCAGCGGGGCAGGCAATGCCCAGGACCGCGGCAGCGGCACGAAATATGTCTGGACGGAAGACCCGGTCGGCGACGGCGCGCAGATCGCAGCCGGCGCTCGCCTGGCCCCAGCGCACCATCTGCGCCAGGAACCAGTCGGCATGGCTCCGCCACGGGAAATTGGCGCCGTCGCGATGGAAGATATGGAAGCCCGGAAGAGCGAGTGAGCGGGCGATGATCTCGGCCGGCGCGTTGACGTAGCGGGGGCTGGCAAGCACGCGGGCTGCCTCGGCGTGATTGGCTGGCTCATCGAGCCAGGCGCAGGCTTCGATCAGCGCCCCGACCAACGCAGCGAGGGTCTCCGGATGGCGCCGCCCCCAAGCTTCGGTCGTGCCCAGCACCTTTTCCGGCATCGCCGGCCACAGATCGCAGCCGGCAACGGCGATGCGCCCGATGTCCAGCGATACCGCCTGCTGGTTCCAGGGCTCGCCGACGCAGTAGCCATCGATGACTCCGCCGGACAGGTGGGCGATCATGTGCGGGGGTGGCACGACGGAAAGCCGCACGTCGCGATCCGGGTCGATCCCCCCTGCGGCGAGCCACAACCGCAACAGATAGTTGTGCGACGAGTACGGAAACACCGACGCGAGCGCCAGCGGCGACCGGCCGGTTGTGGCGCGGGCCCGGACCACCGGCAGGAGCGCACCGGGATCCAGCGGTCCGTCGGGCAGCGCACCGGCGGCGGCGTCCTCGATTTCCCGCCACAGTGCCTGGGAAAGGGTGATGGCGTTGCCGTTGAGATCGAGCGTCATCGCAGCGATCATCGGCACATTGACGCTGTCGATGCCGAGCGTGGTCGCGAGCGGCATCGGTGCCAGCATTTGCGCCGCATCGAGCGCACCGACCGCCACCTTGTCACGAATTGTCGCCCAGGAGGCCTCCCGACGAATATCGACTTCGAGCCCGCGCCGCTCGAAAGCGCCCAGCTCTTCGGCGAGCACGATCGGCGCGCAGTCGACGAGGGGAATGATTCCCAGGTTCAGCCTCGATCGTTCCAGGTCAGCCTTCACGCCTCGCCACCCCAAAAAAAAACGCCCAGCCCGGCCGTGGAGTCGACCGTGCAGGACGCCGTTGTCCGTCGGCGAACCACCCTTGGTTCGCCATCAGTTCAGGACGGATCCGCCATTGGATCCGTCGCGATAGAGGCAGCAGAAAGCATGCCAATCATTGCTGCACTGCAGCCAAGTGGCTCCAACCCATTGCTTTCGTTTGATCTATCGCCAATTCAAGGCGTTGGCGCGGGCCATTCTCGACACTCGCCAGGATACGAATCTATGACGCTCGCATGTGCAGCATGATCGTTCCATAAGCATGAAGGGCGAGCGCCCACAAAATAGACAACCATCCTCTGAAGGTTCACTTCAGGGCCTTTGCATACATAATTATATCCTGGGCGACCTCGCCGATGCGCTTGTTCTGGTTCATGGCAAGTTTGCGCATCAGCCGGTAGGCAGCCTCCTCGGTGATCCCCTTCTGCTGCATCAGGAGGCCCTTGGCGCGGTCGATCGCCTTGCGTTCGACCAGCGACAGGCGGGCGCGATCAAGCTCCTCGCGCATCGCGCGGTAGCGGTTGAAATGCGCCACGGCGACATCGACGACCGGCCGCACGCGGTCCTGCGCGAGCCCCTTGACCACGTAGGCCGAGACCCCCGCTTCCATGGCGGCGGCAATAGTCGCCGGGTCGGACTGGTCGACGAACAGTGCGATCGGGCGCGGCATCAGGTCGGTGGTGCGCCGCATGTCCTCGATCGTGTCGCGGCTCGGGCTGTCGATGCTGACGACGACGACATCCGGCGCCAGCTCACGCACGCGGCCGATCAGATCCTGCGTCCCCTCGAGCCGGGCGATCAGGCGATAGCCGGCCGCCGCCAGTCCCGCCTCGACGATTTCGGCGCGGGTCGGATTGTCGTCGATCAGCAGGACAGACAAAGGTTTGGTCACGGCGGCGGCGTTCAGGGGCATGCCGCGGGGCGCAACTTCCATGCCATCCCGGTTACGGTGTTGATTCGACCAGCTTTCCGTCATTCCAGCGCCCGGCGATGACCTTGCCGTCGGCGCTGACGGCTTCACCGTAGCCGTTGCGTTGCCCGTTTCGGAACATGCCCTCGTAGCGCTCGCCGTCGGCGATCTGCTCGACACCTGGTCCTTCCAGCAGGCCGGTGCGGAACTCTCCGGACTGGACCTTGTTGGGCGAGCCCAGCGTGCGACGGATTGCCAGGCCTTCGAGACGGCCACCGACGAAATTGCCTTCGCTCTTCTCGTTGCCCGGCTTCTCGCGCACGCCCAGCCCGGTCAACTGTCCTTCGCGCCATTGTCCGGCATAGCGCACGTCATCGGCAAATCTCACCGTACCCAGCCCGTTCAGGCGATCGGCCGACCATTCGCCGGCCTGGCGCTCGCCGTCGGCGAGCTCGGCGACGCCCAGTCCCTGACGCTTGCCCGCTTCGGCCTGGCCAATGTAGCTCGCGCCGCCGTCATAGGAGAGACGCTCCGATTTCTCGAGATCCGGCCGCGCCGCCCGTGCTGCCACGATCCGCGCCTCGCCCGCCAGCGAGCGCGCGGCACGCGCCGCCTCCTCGGCACGCTCGAGCACCAATGCCGCCCCAAGGGCGGCGCGGTGCGCCTGGTCGGCCAACGCCTTCTGGGCAGTGGATGGATCAGATTGCGACGCCGGTCGTGATGCCGGCTGCGCCGTCGCCGGCGTCGGCGAGACCGCGGGCGGTGCGGGCGCAGGTGCCGGGGTGGCCGGCAGCGCCGTTGGAGCAGGCGATGAGGTCGACGCGGATGTGACGGCCGGCCCGCCAAGGAGCTGACGAATGTCCGTCTGGAAACGCCACGCCGCCCCTGCGAGCACGATGACGGCCACGCCGGCCAGCACTACGCCGACACGCGATCTCCTGGCTGATTCAGGAGCGACCTCGCTTGTCTCGCGAACGGCGGCGCCCAGACGCGGAGTCGCCACGGCAACGGCGTTCGCGACCCGCTCGGTCGGGACCTCCTCGGCCGGCGGGCTCGCCCGCGCAAACAGCGCCCGCCACGCCGCCACGCTTTGCGGCCGATCGGCCGGCGCAAAGGCCAAAGCGCGATCGATTGCCGCGAGGAAGGCCGGATCGAAGCGGGTCTCGCCGCCACCGGCGAGAGGCCGGTAGGGATCAGCGCCGACGCGCGCGGCGGCATCCGCCGGCGGCTGCCCGGTGATCGCGTGATGGAGCACGGCGGCGGCCGAGTAGATGTCGCTCCACGGACCCTGCCTGGCGTCGAGCGCGTACTGCTCGATCGGCGCGTATTGCGGTGTCAGCACGCTGGTCAGCGTGCGCGTGCGCCCGCCGATCGCCTGGCGCGCGGCCCCGAAATCGATCAGCACGGGAACGCCGTCGCGCCGCACGATGATGTTCGACGGCTTGATGTCGCGATGGAGAAAGTTCTCGGCGTGCACGGCGCGCAGGCCGCTCAGCAGCGCGTCGGCGAGCCGCTGCACGTTGTCGGGCGACAGCGGGCGGCCGGGTTCGCGCAGCAGCTCGGCGAGGTTCTTCCCGTCCTCGAATTCCATCACCGTGTAGGCGGTGCCGTTGGCCTCGAAGTAGCGCAGCACCGGCACGATGTGCGGATGGCGGAAGCGCGCGAGCGCACGTGCCTCGTCGAGGAAACGATCGCGGCCCCAGGCGAAATCGTCGGCGAACCGTCCGCCGCGCGGCGCCACTTGGCCGTCGTGCCGGCGAATCGCGAACTCGACCGGCAGGTACTCCTTGATGGCGACGAACTTGGCGAGCTGGGTGTCGAAGGCGCGATAGGTAATGCCGAACCCGCCTTGCCCGATCACGGCATCGAAGCGGTAATCGCCAAGTCGCGTTCCGGCGGGCAGGGCCTGGACGTTGTCGGAGGACATGTGCGCGGGCAACCTGACCTTCTAGTGGCGCGCCCGGCCGCGGACGCACAAGGAAAATGTTTCAGTCGCAATGGCTTGGCACAGCGATTTGGCGAAAATTCGACTTTCTCGCCCAGATTCCCATATCTGGGCTCCATATCGATCGCGCCATCGTCTCCCGGGCGGGGTAAGATCATCCTTTCAAGCGCAATGCGAAAGCCAGCGATGAAACCGGCAACTCTGCACGACAATGTACGAACCCTGGTCCTGACCGGCGCCAGTCGCGGCATCGGTCATGCAACCGTCAAGAAGTTCAGCGCCGGCGGCTGGCGGGTGATCACCGTGTCGCGCCAGCCCTTCAGTGCGCTCTGCCCGTGGCCGAGCGGCGGCGAGAACCATGTCCAGATGGATCTCGCCGATCCGGTCGATCTCGGCCGCGGCATCGAGCAGATCCGTGCACGCGTCGCCGGCGGACGGCTCGACGCGCTGGTCAACAACGCGGCGATCTCGCCCAAGAACAGCAAGGGCGAGCGGCTGGGCGCCATCGACACGCCGTTCGATCTGTGGCGCGAGGTCTTCAACGTGAATTTCTTCGCGCCCGTCGCGCTGGCCCGCGGCCTGATCGAGGAGCTGTCGGCGGCGCAGGGCGCCGTGGTCAACGTCACCTCGATCGCCGGCAGTCGCGTTCATCCCTTCGCCGGCTCGGCCTACGCCACCTCCAAGGCGGCACTGGCCGCGCTCACACGCGAGATGGCGCACGATTTCGGGCCGCGCGGCATTCGCGTGAACGCCATCGCGCCGGGCGAGATCGACACCTCGATCCTGTCGCCCGGCACCGAGAAGATCGTCGAGGAGCAGATCCCGATGCGCCGCCTCGGCACGCCCGACGAAGTAGCCGACGTCATCCATTTCCTGTGCGAGAAGGGCGCGAGCTACGTCAGCGGCGCCGAGATCCAGATCAACGGCGGCCAGCACGTTTGACATTGTTCTCCTCCCCAGCTTCGCTGGGAAGGAATGCCAAGAGGAGCCCACCATGGACACCATCACCAGCATCAAGGGCGAGACCGGTCGCGACGCACGGCGGCGCATTCGCGCCGGGGCCTTCCGGCAGCCGACCTCGGGCATGGCGCCGGGCTACGTGCAGGGCAACCTCGCCATCCTGCCGAAGGAATTCGCCGCCGATTTCGCGCGCTTCTGCCAGCTCAACCCCAAGCCCTGCCCCTTGCTCGGCCAGTCCGAGCCTGGCGACTGGCGCCTGCCGAATCTGGGCGAGGACCTCGACATCCGCACCGACATCCCGCGCTATCGCGTATGGAAGAAGGGCGAGCTGATCGAGGAAGTCGACGACCTCAAGAAGGTGTGGCGCGACGACCTGGTGTCGTTCGTGCTGGGCTGCTCTTTCTCGTTCGAGGAGGCGCTGATCGAGAACGGCCTGGAGATCCGCCACCAGAGCTGCAACGTCAACGTGCCGATGTACCGGACCAACATCCAGTGCAAGCCGGCCGGTCCCTTCCACGGCCCCATGGTGGTGTCGATGCGTCCGTTCCGGCCGGCCGATGCGATCCGCGCGGTGCAGGTGACGACGCGCTTCCCGTCGGTGCACGGCGCGCCGGTGCATCTCGGCAAGCCGGAGTTGATCGGTATCAAGGACATCGGCAAGCCCGACTACGGCGATGCCGTTCCGGTGCGTGACGACGAGCTGCCGGTGTTCTGGGCCTGCGGCGTCACCCCGCAATCGGTGGTGGCCACGGTGAAGCCCGAGTTCTGCATCACCCACGCGCCGGGCTATATGCTGGTGACCGACCTGCTGAACTCGCAACTCGCCATCCTGTAGCCGTTCCGTGGTGCGTTTAGAGTTCGACGGACAGCCGGTCGAGATCGACCAGCTGGTGATCGCCGGCTGGACGAGCCGCGATGTCGCCGCCCTTGAGCATCATATCGAGGAGCTGAAGTCGATTGGCGTTCAGCCGCCGTCCAGGGTGCCGCTCTACTATCGCGCGGCCGCCACCCTGCTGACCCAGGCGGACACCATCGAGGTGCTGGGCGACGACACCACCGGCGAGGCCGAGCCGGTTCTGGTGGGCACACCCGACCGGCTGTGGGTGACCGTGGGATCCGACCATACCGACCGCCGGGTCGAGAGTTACGGCGTCGCCGTCTCCAAGCAGCTCTGCCCGAAGGTCGTCGGCCGCGCGGTGTGGCGCTTCGAGGACGTCGAGCCGCACTGGGACCAACTGGTCCTGCGCAGCTTCGTCGAGGAGGGTGGCAAACCGGTCCTCTACCAGGAAGGCACGCTGGCCAGGCTCCGCGCCCCGCGCGAGCTGATCGCCGGCTGGCGCAACGGCGACAGGCACCTGCCGCCGGGAGTCGCAATGTTCTGCGGTACCCTGCCCGCAATCGGCGGCATCCGCGCCGCGCCCCGCTTCTCGATGGAACTCGAGGACCCGGTGCTCGGCCGGAAAATCGCGCACAGCTACCGCATCGAGGCGCTGCCCGTGGTGGCGTGAATGCCGACTCGCCGCCCCCGTCATACGGGGGAGGTGCCCCCGCAGGGGGCGAGGGGGAAAGCCTCCGTGACGGCCTATGAAATTCCGACGTCAGAATCGGAATTTTCTCGACTGGGGCCTTCCCCCACCGGCCCTACGGGCCTCCTCCCCCACAAGACGGGGGAGGAAGGAGCGCGCGCCGACACGAAATCGACGACCGCCGTCACCACCGCCGGATCGGCGAGCAGGCGATTGTGGCCGAGGCCTTGCGTGACGATCAGCTCGGCGCCGCGCAGAGCGTGCGCCGCGCGCGCCGCTTCGGCCACCGGCACCTGGCGATCGTTCTGATCATGGATGACGAGGAACGGCAGGTCGACCTTGCCGGCGATGCGCCGGACGTCGAAGTCGGAGGCGGGCCGACCAACATGCGCTTCGACCGAGGCGATGAACGCTGCCTCGCCGCGCTTCGACAGGCCGACCGCCTGGGCAAAACGATGCAATTGTCGCTTGAGCGACGAGGGCGCGGAGATCGCGGCAACGCGGCTGGCTCCGCCAGCCTCGGCAATCGAGAACACGCTCACGGCGCCGCCCAGCGAATGGCCGACGACGGCATGCACCGGTCCGACCTTCGCCAGGGCGCGCTCGATCGCTGCGACATACTGCACGACGGTCAGTTCATCGCCGGCCGATTCGCCGTGCCCCGGCGCATCGAGCGCCACCGCGGAAAAGCCGCGCGCGACCAGTGCCTCGATGATCGCGCCAAACTGCGCCCGGCTGCCTTCGAAGCCATGTACCAGCAAGACCTTTGGTCCCCTTCCCCAGCGCCAGCCGACCAGCCCCTCATCGAGTGCGAGCCGCTCGTCGGCAGCCCGCAAGGCCAACGCCGGCGGCGGCGGCCGAACATGCCGGCGCGGCCGCAACATCATGCGCCGGAAAACCGGCGCAACCAGGGACGGGGTGACGTAGCTTGCGGCCGCGAGGGCTGCGATCGGCAAGGGAACGGCGGGCATAGACGGGCTCCCAATTGGGTGTAGATGCACTCATGTGATGCCGCCGCCGGCCATCGACAAACGAAGAAGTCTGCGCGTTTACGTAACTTTTCTTCATGCGCATGGCTTCCCTGCAGGGCCGGCCTTGCACCTGCGACGCCGCTGAACGTACGTTCAGCAGGCTGGAGCAGCAGGGGAGACGATGACCAGGGGCGCGTACGACGGACTCACCGTTCTCGATTTCACCCAGGGAGTCGCCGGGCCGCACGCCTCGATGCTGCTCGCCCTGCACGGCGCCGACGTCATCAAGATCGAGCCGCCGGAAGGCGACTGGGGTCGCCTGCTGGGCGAGCTGAAGGGCGACCACTGCGCCCATTCGGTGGCGTTCAACCGCGGCAAGCGCTCGATCGCGCTCGATCTCAAGTCGGCCGACGGCATCGCCGTTGTGAACAGGATCGCCGCCAAGGCCCATGTGGTGATGGAGAGTTTCCGGCCGGGCGTGATCGGGCGGCTGGGCTTCGGCTACGAGGACATCAGGGAGGTCAATCCCAAGGTCATCTACTGTTCCATCTCGGGCTTCGGCCAGACCGGCCCCTACAGCAAGCGGCCGACCGTCGACGGGTTGATCCAGGCGTTCAGCGGCATGATGGTGATGAACCGCCTGCCCGACGGCACGCCGTGGCGCCAGGGCATGATCGCTGTCGACGTCACCACCGGCCTCTACACCTTCCAGGCGATCGCGCCGGCGCTGATGCGCCAGCTGCGCTACGGCGAGGGCAGCTACATCGATTCCAGCCTGATGCGCGCGGCCGCCGCCTACCAGGGCGCCAAGCTGATGGAGTACGTGTTCTCCAAGGGCACGCCGCCGCCACTCTACATGCCGGCCGGCAGCTACAAGACGGCCAACGGCTACATCATGGTGAGCGCCATGCGGCCACACCATTTCCGCACCCTGTTCGAGCTGATCGGCCGCCAGGACATCGCCGACGACCCCGACCTGCAGACCCACGAGAGTCGCATCAGGAACGCAGCCCGCATCATCAAGGCGCTGAACGAGACCATGCCGGGCAAGACCACCGAGGAATGGATCGCGTTGCTGCAGCCCAACGACGTATTCTGCGAGCGGGTCAACAACTACCAGGACTATCTCGACCATCCGCACGTCAGGGAATCGGGCTCGCTCGACTGGATCGAGCAGGACGGCTTCGGTCGCATGCCGGTCGCCAACATCCCCGGCCTGCCGCCGGCTTCGACCCATCCGCCGCAGCAGCACGCGCCGCACATCGGCGAGCACGGACCCGACATCCTGCGCGAGCTGGGCTACGGCGCGGCGGAGATCGACGCGATCTTTGCACGCGGCGGCGTGCGCGCACCGGCGGTGATGGCGAAGGCCGCGGAGTAGCCCCCCTCCTCCTGAACGAAGTTGAGGAGGTGTCGGCGTCTTCGCCGACAGAGGGGTAAAGGCTCATGCGGACCGCGGGCGTCCCGCCTGCTCATGTTCATGAGTCATGAGCGGGCGGGACGCCCGCGGTCCAAGATCATGATCCCTCCGTCCGCGCAAGACGCGGACACCTCCCCAAGCAAAGCTTGGGGAGGAGAAGACTACGCCACCTGGAACCCGTGGGCGAAGGGGTCGCGGTCGTCGACGAAGATGGTGTTGATGCCGTGCTGGCGTGCCCAGCCGGCGATCGAGGGCACGATGGCGTCGTGATTGCCGACGCGGGCCTTGTCTTCGACGCGACCGTCGAACAGCGAGCCGATGATGCTCTCGTGCACGAAGTCTTCACCGACCTTCAGCTTGCCGTGGGCGGCGAGCTGGGCCATGCGCGCCGAGGTCCCCGTGCCGCAGGGGGAGCGATCGATCGCCTTGTCGCCGTAGAATACGGCGTTGCGCGCGTGCGCACGCGCCTGACTGGGCTTGCCGGTCCACATGACGTGGCTGACGCCCTTGATGGTGGGATTCTCCGGATGCACCGGCTGGATCCTCTCGTTCAACAGCCGGCGCACGATCGGCGACAGGCGCAGCACGTCGCCGGCCGACATTTCCTCGAGCCCGGCGAAGTTCTTCTGCGGCTCGAGGATGCCGTAGAAGTTGCCGCCGTAGGCGATGTCGAACACCAGCTCGCCGACGCCGGGCAGCTCGATCGCGACCTCGCTCGCCGCCAGGTAGGAAGCGACATTGGTGATGCGCACGCTGTCGACGAAGCGGCCATCCTGCACGTAGCGCGCGACGACACGGCCGGCCGGGGCATCGAGCGCCAGCTCGCCCGGCGTGGCCGGCGACACCAGGCCGTTCTCGACCGCCATGGTGACGGTGCCGATGGTGCCGTGCCCGCACATCGGCAGGCAGCCGCTCACTTCGATGAACAGGATGCCGATATCGCAGTCGGCGCGGGTCGGCGAGTAGAGGATCGAGCCCGACATGACGTCGTGGCCACGCGGCTCGAACATCAGCGCCTTGCGGATCCAGTCGTGGTTGGCCAGGAAATCGAGCCGGCGCTCGCTCATGGTCGCACCCCTGAGCAGCGGCGCGCCGCCGCTCACCAGCCGCACCGGATTGCCGCAGGTGTGGCCGTCGAAGCAGGAAAAGGCGTGGACCGACATTGCGCCTGCTTAACGTGCGGCGAGGAAGCGCTCAACCTCGCGGGGCGACGACAGCCGGACGACCTGCATCGTCTCCGCCAGGGCGGCACACTCCTTGCTGTACCTCTCGCGATTTCGCCGATGGGTCTTGAGTGCCCACAGCAGGATTGATTGACGGCTGAAAAAGGCGTTCACGAAGGATTCCCGGTTGCCGGTGCCCCAAAGCTCCTCCCTGGTCGCGGCGCGGCGGAAGGTTCGCCAAGCCAGCCGCCACATCACCCGGGAAAGCGGCAGGTCGAGCCACACCAGCGTGTCGGCCGCGGGCCACACCAGGTCGCGCACCTGGCCGTAATTGCCGACCACGATCCAGCCGCCGTCGCGGGTCTCGCGCTCGACGCGGTGACGGAACAGGTCGACCGGGACGCCCTGCCAGTCGCGCCCCCAGTAGAGGGCATCCAGCTCGATGATCCTGAGCCCGGTCTGCGCCGCCAGGCGCCCGGCCAGCGTGCTCTTGCCCGAGCCGGTCGTGCCGATGACGACGATCCGCCGCATGTGCGGACAGCTCCGTGCCGCGGCTGCTGCGCGCACGTCGTCGGCCTCCGCTCCGACTGTTGGCACTCGCGCCATGGGTACTCCGGCCATCCGCCGACTGTAGCGTCAAAGCGCCGGGCGTCGTAGGGTGCCGGCACTTTGTTGGGGGAGCCTTGATGCCGCAGTTTCTTTTCAGGAACTTGAACCTTCTGGACCCGCGCTGGAGCGAGGCGCGCGGCGGCTACGAGGTGCTGGTCGAGGGCGATCTCATCAAGGAAGTGTCGGCCAAGCCGATCAAGGCCTCCCAGGCCCAGGTGGTCGACTGCGGCAAGCGCACCCTGATGCCCGGCCTGATCGATTGCCACGTCCACGTCTTCCTGGTCGAGGTCAACATCCGCAACCTCGAGAACGTGCCGCTCACCCTTCTGACGGCGCGCGCCGGCGACCTGATGAAGGGCATGATCGACCGCGGATTCACCACGGTGCGCGACACCGGCGGCGCCGACTGGGGCATCAAGACCGCCGTCGAGACGGGCCTCATCCCCGGACCGCGCCTGTTCATCTCCGGGCGCGCCATCGGGCCGACCGGCGGTCACAGCGATTCGCGCCGCCGCACCGACCAGGGCGCGCCGTGCGGCTGCTGCAACGCCATGGTCTATTGCATGGCGATCGCCGATGGCGCCGACGAGGTGCGCAAGCTGGTGCGCGAGCAGATGCGCCAGGGGGCGGACCAGGTGAAGATCATGTGCTCCGGCGGCGTCGCCTCGCCCTACGACCCGCTCGATTCGCTGCAGTTCTCGGAGGCCGAGATTGCGGCGGCGACCGACGAGGCGAAGAATTTCGGCCGCTACGTGCTGGCGCATGCCTACACACCGGAAGCCATCACGCGGGCCGTCAACAACGGCGTGCGCACCATCGAGCACGGTAACCTGATCGATGCCCGGTCGGCCAAGCTGCTGAAATCCAAGGGCGGCTACATGATCGCCAACCTGGTGACCTACTTCTCGATGAAGGAACGGGCGGCGCAATTCGGCATGACGGCCGACATGCTGGCCAAGAACGACATCGTGCTCGAGGGCGCACTGCGCTCGCTCGAGATCTGCAAGGCTGCCGGGGTGAAGGTGGGCTACGGCACCGACCTTCTGGGCGCACTGCAGGTCGACCAAAGCCTGGAATTCATCCATCGCGCCAAGGTCCTGAAGCCGATCGAGATCATCCGCCAGGCCACCATCGTCGGCGCCGAGATCCTGCGCCAGGAGGGCAGGCTCGGCATCGTCGAGCCCGGCGCCTTTGCCGACCTGATCGTCGTCGACGGCAACCCGCTGAAGAAGCTCGAGCTGTTCCTCCACCAGGGCGCCCACCTGCCGGCCATCATGAAGGCCGGCAAGTTCCACAAGAATGCGCTGACGTGAGCAGAGCGAGCACGCCTCAGATTTCCCTCCCCAGCTCCGCTGGGGAGGTGTCGCCGTCATACGGCGACGCAAGGGGTCATGCCTCATGCGGACCGCGGGCGTCCCGCCCGCTCATGATCATGAGCGGGCGGGACG
>NZ_JBFWZI010000093.1:0-28247 GCF_050185545.1 Reyranella sp.
CCCGATCATGATCTCATGATTTTGTGCGGGCGGGACGCCCGCGGCCCGCATGAGGCATGACCCCTCCGTCGGCGAAGACGCCGACACCTCCCCAGCGAAGACGCCGGGGAG
The DNA here is from genome assembly GCF_050185545.1 of Reyranella sp. Taxonomy (GTDB): domain Bacteria; phylum Pseudomonadota; class Alphaproteobacteria; order Reyranellales; family Reyranellaceae; genus Reyranella. The sequence goes on from NZ_JBFWZI010000093.1 coordinate 112, forward strand.
GAGGATCCGTTGTGCAACGTCTTGCCGGGGTCGCACGTTAACTGCACTGGCCGATGAACACCGACCTCCGCACCTTCACCGACGTTCCCGCCCGTCTCGACCGCCTGCCGTGGAGTGGCTTTCATCGGCTGGTCGTCGTGGCGCTCGGCATCACCTGGATCCTGGACGGACTGGAAGTCACCCTGGCCGGCTCCGTCGCAGCCGCCCTGCAGACCAGCCCGCGGCTCCAGCTCACGGCCGAGCAGGTCGGGCTGACGGGCAGCGCCTACCTTGCGGGCGCCGTGCTGGGGGCCCTGTTCTTCGGCCATCTCACCGACCGGCTGGGACGCAAGAAGCTGTTCAACGTCACGCTCGGCGTCTACCTGGTGGCGACGGCCCTCACCGCGCTGTCGTGGGATTTCTACAGCTTCCTGCTGTTTCGCTTCCTCACCGGGGCCGGCATCGGCGGCGAATACTCGGCGATCAACTCGGCGATCCAGGAGCTCATCCCGGCGCGTCTCCGCGGCCGCATCGACCTCGCCATCAACGGCAGCTTCTGGCTCGGCGCGGCCGGTGGCGCGCTCCTGTCGGTAATGCTGCTCGATCCCGAACTCGTCGGCCCCGACCTGGGCTGGCGGCTCGCCTTCGGCAGTGGCGCCGTGTTGGGCCTGGTGATCCTCTATCTCCGGCGCTTCCTGCCGGAGAGCCCGCGCTGGCTGATGATCCACGGCCAGCCAGGCGAGGCGGCGCGGGTCGTCGGCGAGATCGAGGCCCGCGTGGCGGCCGGCGGTCATGTCCTGCCGGCAACGTCGGGCTCGAACCTCGCGCTGGGCCCTGCCCATCGTGTGACCATGGTGTCGGTGGCGCGGACCCTGCTGCGCCAGTATCCGGGGCGGACGACGCTCGGTCTCGTGCTGATGGCCGCCCAGGCCTTCGTCTACAACGCCATCTTTTTCACCTATGCCCTGGTGCTGAGCCGCTTCTACGGCGTGCAGGCCGACGCCGTCGGGCTCTATATCCTGCCCTTCGCTATCGGTAACTTCCTGGGGCCGCTCATGCTCGGGCCGTTGTTCGACACGCTCGGCCGCAAGTCCATGATCTTCATCACCTATGCCGTCTCCGGCCTGCTGCTCGCGGTCACCGGGCTGCTGTTCGATATGGGGCTTCTCGACGCGACGACGCAGACGGCAATGTGGAGCATCGTGTTTTTCTTCGCGTCGGCAGCGGCGAGTGCGGCCTACCTGACGGTGGGCGAATGCTTTCCGCTCGAGATCCGCGCGCTGACGATCGCGCTGTTCTACGCCTTCGGCACCCTGCTGGGCGGCGTCGGCGGTCCCTGGCTGTTCGGCGTGCTGATCGCGAGCGAGAGCCCGCGCGAGATCGTGATGGGATACCTGCTGGGCGCCGCTCTCATGATCATTGCCGCGCTCGTCACCTTGAAGCTCGGTGTGAAGGCCGAATGCAGGCCGCTCGAGGAAGTCGCACCCCCCTTGTCTGGTGGCTGATCGTCGGTCGGCTGACTTTCGTCTGGCTGACTGGCCGTATCGATTTTGCAACACTGTTCGCCTAGCCTGATTCAGGCCTTCGGTGGTTGCACATGACCTTTCGCATTGCGCAGATCTCGGACACCCATCTCAGCAACGAGAAGCCGTTCTTCGTCGACAGCTTCAGGCGGGTCGGCCAGGCGCTGCGGGCGGATCGGCCGGAGCTGGTACTGCATTCCGGCGACATCTCGCTCGACGGTTCCTCGAAGGAGAGGGATCTTGCGGCGGCGCGCGTCCTGCATGACGGGCTCGGTCTGCCGGTACGCTTCCTTCCCGGCAACCACGATCTGGGCGACAGCCAGGACGGGCCGACGCATGGCGAGAACTCGATCGATGCGACGCGGCGCGCACGGTACGTCGCGCACTTCGGCGCCGATTGGTGGACGTTCGACGTGCCGGGCTGGCGCGTGCTCGGGATCAACGCGCAGCTTCTGGCGAGCGACCTCGCGGCCGCGGGCGAGCAGACGACGGCGATCGCCGCGGCGGTGGCCGGCATCGATGGCCGCAGGCTCGCGCTCTTTCTGCATCGGCCGATGTTCGATCGCGATATCGCGGAGACGGCTGTCACCGGTCGCTTCGTCAACCCGGAGTCACGGCGCATCCTGCTCGCGGCCCTGGGCGTTGTAGCGCCGGCACTCGTTGCCTGCGGCCATGTTCACCAGTTTCGCGAAAGCTGGTTCGAGGGCGTCCACCATGTCTGGGCGCCATCGACCGCCTACGTCATCCCCGATCGTCGCCAGCCGCGCTACGGCATCAAGGACGTCGGCTATGCCGAGCACCGGCTCGAGCCGGACGGCCGGCACGAAAGCCGGTTCGTCAGGGTGCCCGGCTTGCCGCGCCTGGACATCGCCGACTTTCCGGAAGCGTACGGGCCGCTTTAGGAGATTTCCTCCCCCGTCATGGGGGAGGTGCCCCGTCATACGGGGCGGAGGGGTCATGCGCTGGGAGCGCGCCACTCCGATGGCGCTCTTCTTGATGATTACGCGTCCCATGAGCGCCATCGGAGTGGCGCGCTCCCAGCGCATAATTCCATGACCCGGCGTAAGACGCCGACACCTCCCCAGCGAAGCTGGGGAGGAGAATGATCCTTACGCCGGCACCGGGCGGGCGCGCTGATTGTAGAGCATCTTGCGGATGCGGGCCTGCTCCTCGGGCGGCAGCTTGGTATTGTCGACCGACAGGTCGGCGCCGACCGCCATGCCTTTCTGGACGGCCGGGCGCGCGCCCAGCTCCTCGAACCAGCGCTTGAAGTGCTTGAATTCCTCGATGTCCTGGCCCTGGAACTTCCAGTTGATCGTCCACGGATAGCAGATCATGTCGGCGATCGTGTACTGGTCGCCCGCCAGGTACTTGTGCTTGTAAAGCCGGTTGTTGAGCACGCCGTACAGGCGGTTCACCTCGTCGGTGAAGCGCGTGATGGCATAGGTCTGGTCGCCGAACTGCTTCTGGTCGACGCGGCGGAAATGGCCGCATTCGCCGCTCTTCGGTCCCTGGTTGGCCATCTGCCAGATCAGCCACTGGTTGACGTCGTAGCGCGTGCGCACATCCTGCGGGTAGAACTTTCCGGCCTTCTCGGCGATATACATCATGATCGCGCCCGACTCGAAGATGACGATCGGCTTGCCGCCGTCCTTCGGTTCGCGATCGACCATCACCGGCATGCGGTGATTGGGATTCATCTCGAGGAATTCGTCGGTGAACTGGTCGCCGCGCCCGATGTTCACGGGCACGATCTTGTAGGGCAGGCCGCATTCCTCCAGCAGGATGGTGACCTTCTTGCCGTTGGGGGTTGGCCAGTAGTGCAGATCGATCATGGGTGATTCCCTCCTTGGGTTGGGCGGGAGCTTAGCCATCTTGACGGCCCGCCGCCAACGGTGCGGCGCCAGGCAATGGACGATCAATGAGTTTCCCTGAGGCTCGCGGTGCGTGACACCAGGGCCGAAAATGCGCGACAAGACACGATGACCGAAGATCAGATCGGGCGCCCGGTACGCCGTCTCGAAGACATTCGTTTCCTTCTCGGCCAGGGCCGCTATGTCGACGACATCGCCCGCTCGGGCGAGCTGCACGCCTACGTCCTCCGCTCGCCGCATGCCCATGCGATCATCACGCGCATCGATGTGACGGAGGCCGCGGCGTTGGCGGGAGTCCGCGGCGTCTTCACCGCGGCCGACCTGGCGGCGGACGGGATCGGCACGCTGCCCTGCATGGCTCCGGTGAAGCCGCTGATCGTGCCGCCGCGCACGGCGCTGGCCACGGATCGCGTCCGCCATGTCGGCGATCCGGTGGCCTTCATTGTTGCCGACAGCGCCGACCTCGCACGCGAGGCGGCCGAGCTGATCGAGGTCGAGTATCTGCCCTTGCCCGCCGTGGTCGACGGCAGGGCGGCGCTTGCCACTGATGCGCCGGCGATCTGGGACCAGGCGCCAGGCAATCTCGCCTTCCACGTCGAGCGAGGCGACGGCAAGGCCGTGGCCCGCGCCATGGCTGAGGCCGCGCACGTGATCGAGCTCGCGATCGTGAACAACCGCGTCGTCGTGGCGCCGATCGAGCCGCGCACCGGCATCGCCCGCTACGACGCGGCAAGCGATACGATGGATCTGCAGCTCGCCGGCCAGGGACTGCACGGCATTCGCCGCCAGCTTGCCGAGTTCGTGTTCAAGGTGCCGCTCGAGCGCATCCATCTCAGCGCGCCCGACGTCGGCGGCGGCTTCGGCATGAAGAACTTCGTCTATCCGGAGTGGGTGCTGTTGCTTTGGGCGGCGCGCAAGCTCGGCCGACCGGTGCGCTGGATCGCCGACCGCGCCGAGGAATTCGTCGCCGGCACGCAGGGCCGCGACATCGACGCGCGCGCCAGGCTGGCGCTCGACGCCGGCGGCCGCATCCTGGCGCTTGACGTGGCGATGGTCGCCAACCTGGGCGCCTATCTTTCGGGCAACGGCCCCGGCGCCTCGGTGATCGCCGCCTCGACGGCACAGGGTGGCGTCTACGACGTCCCCGTGATCCACGTCGACGTGCGCGGCGCGTTCACCAACACGGTGCCGGTCGACGCCTATCGCGGTGCCGGCAAGCCCGAGGCGAACTACATCATCGAGCGCGCGATCGAGCAGGCGGCGCGCGTGCTGGGCCGTGATCCCGCCGAGCTGCGCCGCCAGAACCTGATCGCCGCATTCCCGCACAAGACGGCGATGGGCATGGCGATCGATTCGGGCGGCTTCGTCGACAATCTCGACGCCGCCCTCACACGCTCGGACAAGGCGGGCTTCGCGGCGCGGCGCGAGGCGTCGCGCGAGGCCGGCAAGCTGCGCGGCATCGGCGTCGGCTGCTTCCTCGAAACGTCGCGCGGCGCGCCCAACGAGGGTGCCGAGGTGCGCTTCGAAGGCGATGGCCAGGTGACGATCGCCGTCGGCACCGAGTCGAATGGCCAGGGCCACGAGACTGCCTACGCCCAGATCGCTGCCGACCGGCTCGGCTTGCCGCTTCGGACGTTCCGCTATGTCCAGGCCGACACGGCGGCAGTGAAGAGCGGCGCCGGCCATGGCGGCGCGCGCTCCATGCACATGGGCGGCACCGCCGTGGTCAAGGCGATCGATGCCGTGCTGGCCAAGGCGCGCAAGCTCGCCGCGCATCTCCTGCAGGCGAGCGAGGAGCAGCTGCTGTTCGCCGACGGCCGCTTCACCGTGCGCGGCAGCGACCGCAGCGTCGACCTGTTTGCGCTGGCGCAAAGCGCCCGCGATACGGCGAACCTGCCCGATGGCATGACGCCGGGCCTCGGCGAGCACGTCATGAACATGTCCGATGTCTTCACGTTCCCGAGCGGCTGCCATGTCGCCGAGGTCGAGATCGATCGCGAGACGGGGGCGACGAGCCTGGTGCGCTACGTCGCCGTCGACGACTACGGCCGGCTGATCAACCCGCTGCTGACCGAAGGCCAGGTGCAGGGCGGCGTGGCACAGGGCATCGGCCAGGCGCTGCTCGAGCACACGGTCTACGACCAAGAGTCGGGCCAGCTGACGAGCGGCTCGTTCATGGACTACGCCCTGCCGCGCGCCGACGACCTGCCGGCGTTCGACATCGCCCTGATCGAACGGCCGACGCTCGCCAATCCGCTGGGCGTCAAAGGATCGGGGCAGGCCGGCTGCATCGCCGCGCCGCAAACCGTGATGGCGGCTGTCCTCGACGCGCTGGCCCAGGCCGGCGTCGCCGGCATCGAGATGCCGGCGACGCCGGAGCGCGTGTGGCGTGCCCTGGTGAAGGCAGGCGCGACCGCTTGAGCTCGCGGCAAAACAAGCTCGTCATCCTGAGCGAAGCCGCCCGACGGGTGGCGTAGTCGAGGGACCTTTCTTGCTGATACTGATCAAGAATGGTCCTTCCATCGTGCAGGGCGTCAGCCTGGCGACGCTGGGCGAGATCAGCTTCAAGAACGGCCGGGTCGAGCAGAAGAACTTCGACGGCTACGAGGTGACCCGCATCGACGCCTCACCGGCGGAGATCCGTACGCACCTGATCAATACGACTGCCTACGACAAGCCGCTGGGAGGCGTCGGCGAGCCCGGCGTGCCGCCGGTCGCACCGGCCCTGACCAATGCGATATTCGCCGCCTGCGGCAAGCGCATCCGCAGCCTGCCGATCCGCGACCAACTCGCGCGAAGGACGTAACGCTCTTCGTTCCTGCGTCATCATCCGTTCTCATCTTCCTCCCCAGCGTCCTCGCTGGGGAGGTGCCGCCGACTTACGGCGACGGAGGGATCATGAATCTTGCGGACCGCGGGCGTCCCGCCCGCTCATCATCATCGTCATGAATCATGAGCGGGCGGGACGCCCGCGGTCCGGAAGAGTATGAATCGCTCGCTCGACGCGGCATGTTTCTTGCTATTTGATCGGCGATCATGGCTGACCTGAATACGTTGACCGCGACCGAGCTCGCGCATCGGTTCGATGCAGGCGCGGTGACCGCGGAGGCGATCGTGCGCGACCATCTCGAGCGCATCGATGAGCGCGACGCCGACGTGCTGGCGTGGTCGCATCTGGCGCGCGAGGCGGCGCTGGAACGCGCCAGGGTGCTCGATCGCGGGTCACGGCGGGGCCTGCTGCACGGCATCCCGATGGGCGTGAAGGACATCATCGATTCGTGGGACCAGCCCACGACCTACGGCTCGCCGATCTACAGGACGCACCAGCCGCTGGCGGACGCCGCCACCGTCGCTCTGGCGAAGGGCGAGGGTGCGATCCTGCTCGGCAAGACGGTGACGACGGAATTCGCCAACCGCCATCCCGGCGCGACGAAGAACCCGCATAATCCCGCGCACACGCCGGGCGGCTCGTCGTCAGGGTCGGCCGCCGCCGTCGCCGACTTCCAGGTGGTGCTCGCGACCGGCACGCAGACCGGCGGCTCGGTGATCCGGCCGGCCGCCTTCTGCGGCGTCGTGGGCTACAAGCCGACCTATGGCCATTTCGCCACTGCCGGCATGAAGGCCAACACCGAATGGCTCGACACGATCGGCGCCTATGCACGCAGCGTCGAGGACATCGCGCTGTTTCGCGCCGCCCTCATGGCGATGCCTTGGCGCCCGATCGCCGCGCTCGAGAGGCCGCCGCGCATCGCCGTCTGCTTCACGCATCACAAGGCCGAGCTCTCGGCCGAGGGCAGGGCGGCCGTGCAGGACGCCGCCGCGCAGCTTGCGAAGACCGGAGCGGCTGTCAGCGAGATCGAGCTGCCGCCGCAGGTGCGCGACATGACCGAGGGGCAGCGCACGCTGAGCGCCTTCGACGGGCCGCGCGCCCATGCCGACGAGGCGCGCCGCTTCCCGCACCTGCTGAGCGAGAGCCTGAAGAACGACAAGCTCGCCGCCGGTGCGAAGATCGACTACGCGACCTGGGTCGCCGCCCGCAAGCTAGGCGAGACCGGGCGTGCCGCGGTCGATGTCCTGTTCGACGCCTTCGACGCCATCCTCACCGCGCCGGCTCCGGGCGAGGCGCCGGTCGGCCTCGAGACCACCGGCAAGGCGACGTTCAACCTGCTGTGGACCTATCTCTGGATGCCGTGCGTCACCCTGCCATTCACCAGGGGACCGACCGGATTGCCGGTCGGCATCCAACTGGTCGGCCGCCAGCACGAGGACGCGGCCTTGCTCGACATCGCTGCCTGGACGCGGAGGGCCTTGTCATGAAGGCGCTGAGCGCCAGCGAAGCTGTTGTCGCTATCGAGGACGGCAAGCTTACCGCCGAGAATCTCGTGCGCGCCTGCCTCGATCGCATCGCGGAGCGCGAACCGATCGTCAAGGCCTGGGCCTTCCTAGATCCGGCGCTGGCGCTCGCCCAGGCCAGGGCGGCCGACGCCGCCAAGGGCGGCGTGCTGCGCGGCGTGCCGATCGGGGTGAAGGACATCATCGACACGCATGACATGCCGACCGGCCACAACTCGCCGATCTTCCAGGGCAAGGTGCCGTTCGGCGACGCCGCCTGCGTGGCGCTCTGCCGGGCCGCCAACGCGGTGATCCTGGGCAAGACGGTGACGACGGAGTTCGCCAATCGTCATCCCGGTGCCACCCTCAATCCGCACAATCCCGCGCACACGCCAGGCGGCTCGTCGTCGGGCTCGGCCGCCGCCGTGGCCGACGGGCATGTGCCGCTCGCTTTCGGCACGCAGACCGGCGGTTCGGTGATCCGCCCCGCCGCCTATTGCGGCGTGATCGGTTACAAGCCGACCTTCGGCGACTTCTCGCGCGTCGGCATCAAGATGCAATGTCATTCGGTCGATACGCTCGGCCTGATGGCGCGCACGCTCGACGACATCGCGCTGTTCCGCGGCGCCGTGCTCAAGCTGCCGCCGGTGAAGATCGATCGCGGCATCGCGCGACCGCGCATCGGGTTGTGCCGAACGCCGATCTGGGACGAGGCCGAGCCCGATACGAAGAAGCTCCTGGAGGTGACGGCCTCGAAGCTCGCCGACAAGGACGCCGCCGTGACCGACGTCGCCCTCGCGCCCCTGTTCGCCGACATTCTCGATGATCACGCCGCCATCACCAGCTGGGAAGCAACGCGCAACTACGCCGACGAGCGGTTGCGCAATCCCGACAAGGTAAGCCGCGAGCTGATGGACGGCGCGATGAAGCGCGGGCTCGAGACCGGCTTCGAGCGCTATGTCGCCGCGCAGCGCAAGGCGGTGGCGTTCCGTGCCTGGGTCGATGCGCTGTTCGAGAAGGTCGACGTGCTGCTCTGTCCCAGCGCGCCGGGCGAGGCACCAAAGGGTGTCGAGTTCACCGGCGACCCGCGCTTCAACTCGATCTGGACCCTGGCCGGCACGCCCTGTGTTACCCTCCCGGCCGGCACCGGCAACAACGGCCTGCCGCTCGGCATCCAGCTGGTCGGCCTGCGTCATGCCGACGACCGTCTGCTGTCCACCGCCGCGTGGGTCGCTGCCCATCTCGACTGAGGTCCGTCTCGACTTTGGCCCATCTTGACGGAGGCCCATCTTGAAAGAGGTTCGTCATGCCCCGCATCAACGGTGAGAGATTGCTGGCCGACCTGCGCCGCATCGCCGACTTCGGTCGCTACCAGACCGGCGTGCACCGCCCGCACCTGTCGCCGCAGGACGTCGAAAGCCGGCACTGGCTCGCCGGCCGCATGAAGGAGGCCGGCCTCGAGCCGGTGATCGACGGCGTCGGCAACGTCATCGGCCGCAGTCCCAGGAGCGGGCCGCGCCTGCTGATGGGCTCGCACACCGACACCCAGCCGCGCGGCGGCTGGCTCGACGGCGTGATGGGCGTGATCTACGGGCTCGAGGTGGCGCGCGCCCTGGCCGAGGATCCCGACACCGCGCATCTCGCCGTCGACGTCGCCTCGTGGGCCGACGAGGAGGGCCATTGGGGCAGCATGATCGGCAGCAAGTCGTTCATCGGCCGCATCGGCGAGGCCGACATCGACAATGCCCGGCACAGCGTCGACGGCAGCAGGATGCGCGATGCCCTGAAGGCTGCCGGCCTCGACAAGGCGCCGCGGATAGAGCTCGAGGACGGCCGCTACCGCTGCTACCTCGAGGCCCATATCGAGCAGGGCGGCCTCCTGGAGGCGGGCGGAAAGCGGATCGGCGTCGTCACGGCGATCGTCGGCATCTTCAACTTCCGGCTGGTTTTCAGCGGCATCCAGAATCATGCCGGGACCACGCCGATGCCGATTCGCAAGGACGCCGGCGCCGCGATGATGCGGCTCTACCAAGCGGTGATGGAGCGCTTTCCCGCGCTCGCCGGCCCGCGCAGCGTGTGGACGGTCGGCAAGCTGTCGGTCGAACCCGGCGCGTCCGCCATCATTCCCGGCCGGGCGGAGATGGTCCTGCAGTTCCGTGACGCCGAGCTTGCGGTGCTGCAGCGCCTCGAGGCGACGCTGCTGGAGATCGTCGACGAGCAGCAGAAGCGCGGGCCGTGCACCATCGAATGCACCAACATCTCGCGCACCATGCCGGCGCCGATGGAGGAGCGCCTGCTCGAGGCGCTCGACGCGGCGGCGGAGAAACACGCCGCCGGCCTGCACATGCGCATGCCCTCGGGCGCCGGCCACGATGCGCAGATCCTGGCGCAGCGCCTGCCGGCCGCGATGATGTTCGTGCCGTCAATCGGCGGCATCTCGCACCATTTCACCGAGAACACCGCCGACGCAGACATCGTCCTCGGTTGCCAGGTCTTCGCCGACGCCGCGGCGAAGATTCTGAAGGGGAACTGACAGAACCGAAGCGAGCCACCGTCTTCCGGACCGCGGGCATCCCGCCTGCTCTTGGCGCGGCTCGGCTCGGGCGCGGTCTGCCGCGCCCCTGCCGAACGCATCTTCATCAAGCTCATGAGCGGGCGGGACGCCCGCGGTCCGGAAGAGTTCGAAGTCACTCCCTCTCCACCATCGCCTTCAGGCGAGAGAGGGCGTTGTCCCAGTGGCGCGAGACCTGCGCGAGGTAGTCGCGGGCGTCGTCGATCGGCCCGGGGTCGAGCGTGAACAGGCTTTCGCGGCCGCTGCGGGTCGCACGCACCACCCCGGCCCCTTCGAGAACACGCAGGTGCTTGGTCACGGCCTGGCGTGTGAGCCGCGTGGTCGCCGTCAGGCGGGAGATCGATTGCGGCGATCCGGCCGCCAGCCGGCCGATCAGCTGAAGCCGCGTTTCGTCGCCCAGGGCGGCGAACACGGTGGCGCCGGTCCGGACGGCGACGGCCGCGCTACGCCGCATCGCGGAGGTATCCGGCGATGTTCTCCATCTGGATCGCCCAGCCGCCTTCGTTCGAACGGAACGCGAGGTCGCGGCGATGTTCCGGCAGCCTGTCGAACCCCGACTCGACGACCTTCAGGCGCGTTCCCGTCGCCGTGCGTTCCAGGGTGAACTCGACCAGCGTCGGTGTCTCGGCGCTGTAATCGTGTCCGGGATCCACGGCGTAGGGATGCCACGTGAAGGAGAAAAGCCGCTCGGGCTCCATCCTCTGCACGACGGCTTCCCAGCGCAGATGCTCGTAGCCGGGATAGGTGATGTGCCCGCGCGACGTCTCGCCGACGACGAACGGACTCTCGATATGGACACGAAACCACTCGCCGAACTGGCGATGGTCGGTCAGCGCCTGCCACACCCGGGAGAGCGCGGCCGCGAGGTCGACGGTCTTCTCGATGCGATCGCTCATGCGCAACTCCTTGGTTGCGCGACAGGTACGTCGCGCCATGCCGATATGCAACTCTTTTGTTGCCTGTCGTGTTCGTTAGCTGCTGACAAAACGGTGTCAGGAGGCGTGCACCAGTTTGGCGTCGCCAATCAACGAACGGAGAGGAACATGGCGTCATTGCGTGTCGACTACGTGAACCTGGACTGGAGCTCGGGCGTACCGTTCTACGGCCCGACCGCCATCCATGAGGGACGCGATCTCGTGCAGCTCAAGGTCTTGAGCGACCGCCGCGCCGAGGGCGGTGGCATCGCTTGGCTGGTCCGTTTCTCGCCGCCACCCGGCAAATTGATCAAGATCGTTGCGGTGGCCTTGTCGGACGAGCACATCTTCTCGCTCGAGGGCGGACGCAGCACCAAGGGCGGCCAACCGGTGCGCGGCGCGGGCGGCTACGGCCTCAATCCCAAGGGGCAGCCGCACAGCGCCATGATCGCCGGCGAGACCATGGCGCTGGTGATCTACACCGGCGAGCCCGACGATATCCGATCGATGGAGGTGCTCGACGTGGAGACGGCTTGACCGAGTCTGCGGGGGAACCTTGCGTGAGCGGTGCAGGCTGTCCCTGTTGTGTCGGCAGAGACCGATCCTGCATACTCGCTGTGGCATTCCTTCGACCATGTCCAGGCATCTCCACGCAAATCTCTCCGGCTGTTGCAGGTGCCTGCATCGTCTGAGGAACTGAGACCGGCGCGCGGCGGCCATGCCGATCCATCTCGACATCTTCCATCCCAACCGCATCGTCGTCGTCGTCGCCCGTGGCGCGATTACGTCGGAGGACGCCATCCAGGCGGTTCGCGAGTTCGTCGAGAAGGGGATGGTCCACTACCGCAAGATCATCGATGTCTCGATGGTTCGGACCGACATGGATGTCGAGCAGCTCAAAATGCTGGCCGAGCTTGCCCGGTCGAGTCCGCGGGCGACGAATCGCGGTCCGCTGGCCTTCGTCGTCGACCGGATGGGCAATCCCCTGGCGCGTGTCTTTGCTGAGATGACGGAGGCCGAGCGGCCGGTCAAGGTGTTCACCAGCCTGAGCGAGGCGCGGCGCTGGCTCGACGAAGTTTCGAAGGTCTGAGCCGCGGCGCGGCCTGTTCCGGCAACCAGCGTCTGCGCGAAGCACTCACTCGAAGCATTGAGCGGCGCGGATCGAGCAGGAGTCCGCCGGCACCCGCCGATTGCACTCGTTCCAGGCGATGTCGCTCGCCTCGTCGCGGGTCGCGCCGGAGCCCGCGCCGAAGGCATTGCCCGGCCCGCTGCGCGCGTAGGCGACGCATCGGGCGGTGCCCAGGAGGACCATCCGGCAGCCCACGCCGCATTCGCCCAGGGCCGTGGCCTCGGCCGCCTCTCTGGTCGCCATGCCGACGGTGTAGCCAAAATTGCGCCCGCCGTCGGTCGCAACGGCGACCCAGGTCTGCTGCCGGGCCTGCGCTGCACCCAGGGCGGTCGCCGCCATCGCGGCAGCCAGGAGGATTGCCGCCGTCGGTCGTCCGCCCGGCGTCATTTCGGCGTGTTCCGCGTCAGGAACGCTCGCACGCGACGGATCGATGCCTTCTTCTCTGCGTCCGGACGCTTCAGCATCGGCATGACCCTCCAGCGATCAGTTGTGGGGTTTATAGCCGATCGAATCGATGATGGTCTTCCCGCGTGCGGGAGCGGCCGCAACGAGTGGGATGCTCTGCCTACGCGACGAGACTCCACGCGAGCTCGGCGCGCTCGCGCGCCGCCCTGCTCATCTTCACCGACTCCGGGTTGGATGAGTTGCCCTGCAGGCCGCGGCGATAGACACCTTGGGCGATGGCGGCGAGCCGGAACAGGGAGAAGGCGAGATAGTAGTTCCAGTGCGGGATCGAGTCGCGGCCCATGCGCCGACAGTAGGCGGCGACGTATTCCTCCTCGGTCGGCAGGCCGAGCTGCCGGAAGTTCACCGTGGCGAAGCCGTGCGGCGGCTCGACCAGGTGATAGCCGAGGCAATTGTAGGCGATGTCGCACAACGGATGGCCCAGGGTCGACAGCTCCCAGTCCAGCACCGCAACGATGCGCGGCTCGCTGGGGTGCACGATCAGGTTCCCGAGACGATAGTCGCCATGGACGATGCCGGTCGGATCCTCGGCCGGGATATGCTCGGGCAGCCACGCGGAGAGCTTGTCCATGGCCGCGATCTCTTCCGTCTTGAGCTCGGCATACTGCCGGCTCCAGCGCGTCAGCTGACGGGCGATGTAGTGGCCGGTGCGGCCATAGTCGGCCAGCCCGACTTTGACGGGATCGATTTTGTGCAGGCGCGCGAGCACGTCATTCATCGAATCGAAGATGGCCGCGCGCTCGGCCGGCGTCTGGTCGGGCATCGAGGCGTCGATCAGGATGCGACCGGGCACTGCGTCCATGAGATAGAACATCTGGCCGATTACCGGGTCGTCGGTGCAGAGCAGGCGGGCACGCGCCACCGGCACGCCGGTGTCGGCCAGTGCCGAGATGACGCGGAACTCGCGACCGACCTGGTGCGCCGATGCCACCAGCCTGCCGGGCGGCTTCTTGCGCAGCACGAAGTCCTTGCGCGTGCCGTCCGCCATATCGGCCGAGACGAAGAAGGTGGGGTTGGAATGGCCCGAATCGAATTGCCGTACTTCGAGCCCGCCGCGATAGGCATCGAGATGCTGCGCAAGATAGCGATCCAGCGAAGCGACATCGAAACGATGACGCTCCATCACCGGCACGGTGTTGGCATAGGTCGGCATGGCGGCGCCGAGCCTATGTTGACCGAGGACGCTTCGGCAAACCGCCGGTCCCGCTGGGAGGAACCGGCCAGCGACTCTATGCGCCGCCGACGGGACCCCCTGGCACAGGCGAAGGTGCGCAGCATTGCGCCAATTCCGCGGGCAACGAGTGTCGCGATCGGTACGCCGGCAGGCGCCTGGCGAGTGCCGTGCCGGATGCTCGCGGCCCGACGAGGATGGAGGACGGGCGGCGACGCGAGGGACTTCCGGTGGCGGCACGCCAATGTTGAGAGGGCGCGCGCACTGCCCTAGTCTTTCCGGACCGGCGGATGTCGAAGCGGGGGAGCGGGACGATGGGTGCGATCAAGCAGCGTGCGGCCTTTCCTCAGCTCGGCAAGACCGCCGGACCGACCTCCATCGACACGCTCGGCAACGACCAGCTCCGGGAGCTCCAGATCGGTCTCAGCCTGATGGGGTATGGCGTGGGCGAGATCGACGGGCTGATCGGGCGCAAGACGCGCAATGCCTGGGCGGAGTTCAAGACCCGTGTCTTGCCCGGCAATCCGGCTCTCATCGGCGCCGAATCGGTCGCCGCCATGCGCCAGCGGATCGACGATATCGCCCAGTGGGAGAACAGCGACTTCTCGACCAAGGAGGGCACGATCGCCGCCATCAAGGGCATGTGCCGCTCGCTCGAGATCGGCCTGCCGGCGCAGGTCGCCTACGTACTCGCAACCGCGCAATGGGAGAGCGCGCAAACCTTCAAGCCGGTGCGCGAAGCCTTCTGGCTGAGCGAGGAGTGGCGCAAGGCCAATCTGCACTACTATCCCTACTACGGGCGCGGCTACGTGCAGCTCACCTGGAAGAACAACTACAAGGCCTATTCCGACATCCTCGGCGTCGACATGGTGACGAACCTCGACCTCGCCATGCAGCCGGAAATCGCCCTCTTCGTGCTGGTGCATGGCTTCAAGGTCGGCACCTTCACCACGCGCCGGATCACCGAGTTCATCAACGAGCACCATACCGACTTCGTCGGGGCGCGCTTCTGCATCAACGGCACGGACAAGGCGCACGAGATCGCGGCCCTCGCCGAGAAGTTTCTTGCCTCGCTTTGAGCAGACGATCGCCGAGGACACCCGGCAGCGCCTTCCGGGGCGCCGTCGCGGACCCGCGGCAGCGCCCGTCTGCTCTTCGGTTGGCGGCTCGGGGAGATCCCGGCGAGGCGCCTGAATCACGCTCGACGTGGCCGGACAGCTGGAGGTCGACATGGCAGGTACGACTCCCTCCGCTCCCACTCCGATCCCGGAGGTCTATGTCCTGTGGAATCCGCGCTGCGCCATCGGCGAGAGGCTGGCGGCGAGCATCCTGAACTGGCTCCGGCCCGGCATCGGGCTCGGCCCGCAGGTCTTCTATCGCAGCCTGCCGGCGCCCGGTGGCGAGGCTTACGACCTGCCGCTGCCCCTGCCGGGCGAAACGCGACGTAAGGTGCCGGTTCCGGCTGCGAACCCCGGCAGCCGGATCGACCATCAGATCGTCGTCGCCCTTATCGACGAGAATTTCGTCGCTGAGCTTCCCTGGCGGTACTGGCTGCAGCGGCTGGCCCAGGAGCAGCCTGCCGTGAAGCGGACGATCTTTCCGGTTGCCCTTGATCCGACCGCCTACAACATGCCGGACGAGATCCGCCGTCTGAACTACATGCGCCCGATCGGCGCGCCGACCGCGACGGCGCCGGGAACGCCGGAGTTCGAGGCGATGGAACGCTCCCTGCTGAAGCAGCTGACCGAGGCGATGTGCCGGCTGCTTCTGCCGCGCCCTGCCGGCAGCCCGGGAAACGTCGACGGCGAGCTGCCCAAGGTGAACGTGTTTCTCAGTCATGCCAGGCAGGACGGTTCTGTCCCGGCCCGCCGGTTGCGCGACTACATCTACAGCCAGACCCAGCTCGCCGCCTTCTTCGACGAGAACGACATTTCCTACGCATCGAGCTTTGCAGCGGTTATCCAGAAGTCGCTCGATTCGCTCGACACCGCGGCGCTGATCTGCGTGCGCAGCACGCAGTACGCCTTCCGCCCGTGGTGCCGGCGGGAATTCTCGCTGTTCCGGCGGCCGCGCCAGGAGCCGACGCCCAGGGGCAAGGCGGAGCGCTGGCGGCTGTATCCGTCGCTCGTCGTCGAGGCGCTCGAAGGGCGCAACGTCTCCTACGGCATTCCGGAAGCGGGCAACTGCCCGATCATCCGCTGGAACGGTGCCGACCTCGGGCTCGAGGAGCTGATCATCTCGACGGTCATCCGCGACGCCATGCTTGCGTCGTTTCACTCGGCGCTGGGCGCCTTGCTCGCCACGCGCCCGGATCAGATCGTCATCAACTGGCTGCCCGACCCGACGACGCTGCTGTACATCCCGAGGGTCCGGGCGCGGCAGAAGGTCGATCTCCTCTATCCCGGCCGCGGCCTGTCGAGCCTGGAGCTCCTGACCCTGCGCGACTTCTTTCCCGAGGTGCGATTCCACGCATTCGATCAGGTGCAGTCATGAGCGACCCCTCCGAGTTCCGCTCACGCCAGATCGCCGAACAGCTGATCGGCTTCTCCGTCTCGTATCAGCGTGAGAACCTGCTGGCGCGAGGCCTCGGCCTTGAGCATTTGCGCGAATTGTTGCTGCGCCTGGCGCGGCCGCTGCTGCGCCACGGCGGCAGCCTGGCCTATGACGGCGACTGGGAGGAAACCCCCGAGAATTTCACCTTCGACCTGCTGCGGCTGGTCAGCGCGGAGCGGCTCGACGACACGCCGGCGGCGCGCGTCAATATCGGCCAACTGTTCTGTTACTCGCCCTGGCCCGAGTACCACGCCATCTCCAAGAGCGTGGAAGCGCAGTGGATGAACTGCTGCCGCATCCTGCGAATCAACCAGGCGCGGGCCGGCCTGGCGGCGCGGCAGCAGGTGCAGGTCGAGGATCTCGACAAGCGGACACCGCGGCTCGCCTTCAACGCGGCGGTGACGGCGAGCGCCATGCGCAACGCCGCGATGGCGGGCTGGTACCTGCGCGCGGCCGACCTCGAGCAGGAATTCGTGCCGCCGATCACCAGCCGCATCGCCATGGCCGGCAGTCTTTCGGGCTACAGCGGCTTCGCGCCCGACCTGTTCGAGGAAGCGTTGCTCACCCTGGAGGCGAGGCGCCCGCTTTATCTGTTGGGAGGCTTGGGTGGTGCCGCCGAGGTCCTGGCGAAAGCGATCCTCGAAACGAGAATACCGGTCGAGCTGACCCTGAAATGGCACCTCGAGCATACGCCGGCGCTCAGGGAGTTGGGTGACAGCGCGCGCAGGTTCGGCCTGCCGAAGGGCTGCCGGTCGAGCAAGGCCTTGTTCGATGCCCTGGCGGTCCAGATTCGCAGGGCCCGTCGCGACCCGGCCAAGGTCCTGAACACCGGATTGAACAAGGCCATGACCCGGGAGCTGCTGCTGACCAGGAATGTCGACACCGCCGTCGGCCTCGTCCTGGCCGGCTTCGTCAGGCACAGCAAGCTGCCCCGGATCGCGGTCTGACGCATCGAAGGAATCCTCATCCTGAGGAGCGCCCGGAGGGCGCGTCTCGAAGGATGGGCCACACAGGAGATCGTTGGAAAAGCCGTGTCGCAACACCCTCACTGTTGCCGACCAAAGGGCGAAGGTTACTTCGCCCGAATCGAGACGCGGCCCTCCGGGCCGCTCCTCAGGGTGAGGTCCCTTTGCAATTTGACGCCTATGGGGCTGTGCCCTGTGCAACGGCATCGTCGATCGTCCCGACGAATGCCCTGATCACCGGTTCCAGGATCTCCGGACCGGTCGTCGCCGCCGAATCGGCCGGCGTGTGGAAGAAGGTGTGCAGCGCCGCCATGCCGAAGAAGCGCGGATGGCCGGCCGCCATCACCTCGCGCAGCTCGCCGAGGCCGGCGCGGTCGCCGACCAGTGGCTGACCGGCGATGTCCTTGAAGCGCCGCGCGACGATCGGGTCCATCGCCTGCGAGCGCAGGATGACGCGCACGCGCGAATCGACCGTACGGTCGGTAACCCACCGGCCGTTCTCGCGGCGCCAGTCGAAGCAGGCGAGCGACGCGCCGAAATGGACCCAGGCAAGCGTCGCGTCGGCGGACGGCGCGCCGTCGCGCAGGAACTGCTCCATGCCGCCGTGGCCGACCTCGTGGCCGGCCGTGGCGACGAAGACGAAGTTGGTCCGCGGCCAGCGCGCCGCGGCGAGGCGGGCGACCGCGAGGAAGCCCGCGATGCCCGGGCCGCGCTCGCCGGTGCTGGTGAACCAGCTCGTCACGGGAGTCGACACGACAATCCAGTTGCGATTGCCCGGATCGTGCTGAAGGCGCGCGACGACGTTTCGGCCCGGCACGTCATGGCGCCACGCGCCGCGCACGCCAACCGCGACGGGTCGCCCATCGCGCTGGGCGGCGTCCAGCAGGAGGCGGTCACTGGGCGCCACCAGGATCACCGGGACCGGCCAGGGCTCCTCCTTCTGGTCGACGTTGTAGGTGAAGATCTTGCCGCTCGGATGGTCGATGGTAAGCAACACCGCCGCCGGCCGGCGCGCCAGCGCAGCGGCGATCGCGGCGCGATGCCCGGCGTTGAGATAGGCGCCGCGGTCGAAGGCGAGCTCGGCGCGCACGAAGCGTCCCTCTGCCGGACCGCTGCCCTGGGTGGCGATCGGCGCGGTGAGGGAGAAGCTCGCCTGCGCCTCGGGTATCCACCATTGCGGCACGACGTTGCGGCTCTCGCCGCCGACGGTGAGCGTTCCGGACTCGAGCTCGTACTGCCGGGGCAGTGTGAAGGTCTGGGACGAGACGGCGAGGTTCGCGCGCTCGAGTTCGACGGCGATCCAGGCCATGGCCTGCTCGGCGCCCGGCGAGCCGTAGCGATGCACGCCGAAGGAATCGTAACGCTGGACGTCGGCGTAGAGCGCGCTGCCGGCCAGCGGGTCGGCAGCAAGAGCGGGGCTGGTCATCAGGAGGACGAGGATGCCAAGGAGGCGAGGGACGTCCGGCTCAGCCGTCCCATACGTTCTGCGGCATCGGCAGCCTGGCGAAGTCCTTGTCGACCAGCGGCCGGTTGTGGCCGACGCCTTCCTTCTCGAGGAGCATCATCCATTGCCGCACATGCTGGCCGCTGTGCCAGGTCGTGCGCTCGAAGAGGTCGTGCAGGCTCTGCGGCCCGTAGTAGGTCGCGAGCGTGCGCGTGGCGGCGGTATCGCCGTTGGCCCACCAGTCGCGCAGGCGCTGTCGCACGCCGGCGCCGAAGGCGACCAGCGCCGCCGTGTCGGCATCGTCGGCCGGCTTCTCGGCGAACATGGCCTGCACCAGCGTGGCGCCCCGGTTGGCGTCGAGGAAGGCGTCGACCACGCGGAACAGGTGGAAGGCCAGGGTGCGATAGCTGCGCGGCCGGCCCGGCACGTGGGTGTCGAGGCGGTCGTGTGGCATCAGCGGCAGCAGCTCGAGCGCCGCGCCGAGGAACTTGTCGAGTCGTGCGTAGAGCTCGTCGGTCGAGAGCTCCGGGCTGGACTTTTCCGCGAGCCCGAGGAAGTCGACGATCTGCCTGGTGCTCTGGCCGAACGTGAATTTGTCGCCGCGCGAGAGCACCGGCACCGACCGCGCACCGAGCTTCTGCAGCTCGGCAAGGCCAGCCGGATCTTCGAGAACATTCACCGATACGAAGTCGATCCCACGGACCGATAGAAACTCCTTGAGTCTCAGACAGCTGGTTCAACCAGGCTGCCAGAACACCTTCAGCGGCTCGCTCATGCGATTCTCCCGTTCGGGCCCAAGCTCAACTCGGGCCCAGTTTACGCCGGCCTGTGGCACACGACACAGATCTTGTTGCCGTCGAGGTCCCTCAGGTAGGCGCCATAGTAGTTGGGATGATAGTGCGTGCGCAGCCCCGGTGCACCCTCGTCCTTGGCGCCGCCCGACATGCCTGCCTTGTACGCAGCGTCGACCGCGGCCCGGTTGGGCGCGTCGAGGCCGATGGTGATGCCGTTGCCGACGCTCGCCGGTTTCTCGTCGATCGGGCTCACGATCCAGAGCTGTGGCCGCCCGCCGGCCAGCCCGTATCCTGCGCCGTTGGGGAAGCTCATGTGGCACACCAGGCCGAGCGGCTTCACCAACTCGTCATAGAACGCCTTGGCCCTGGCGATGTCGTTGCTGCCGACGGTGACGTGACTGAACATCTCTGTTTCTCCGGTCTGTCGCTTTTCCTCATGATCTTCGCTGGGAGCGCGCCACTCCAGTGGCGCCCTTCTTGTCGATTACACATCCCATGAGCGCCACAGGAGTGGCGCGCTCCCAGCGATGACTCCTCCGTCCCGACTCACGACGCCGCCGGAGCATAGACCGAGGCGAGCTGGCGTGACACCAGGCGGGCGTAGAGGCCGCCGCGCGCCAGCAGGGAGGCGTGCGTGCCGGTCTCGGCGACACGGCCGGCATCGAGCACGACGATGAGGTCGGCGTCGCGCACCGTCGACAGGCGGTGGGCGATGACGATGGTGGTGCGGTCGGCCTGCAGCAGGTCGAGGGCGCGGCGCACCGCCTGCTCGTTCACCGCGTCGAGATGCGAGGTCGCCTCGTCGAGCACCAGGATCGGCGCATCCTTCAGGAAGGCGCGGGCGATGGCGACGCGCTGGCGCTGGCCGCCCGACAGGCTGGTGCCGCGCTCGCCGACCGGCGAATCGAGGCCGTCGGGCAGGGCCGCCACCAGCTCGGAAAGCGACGCATGCCGGATCGCCGCCTGCAGCTCGGCTTCCGTCGCCTCGGGGCGGGCGATCAGGATGTTGGCGCGCAGCGTGTCGTTGAACAGGTAGGTGTCCTGGGCGACCAGCGCGACCAGGCGGCGCAGATCGTCGAGCTTGTAGTCGCGCAGGTCGGCGCCGTTCAGGGTGATGCGACCGGCATCGGGATCCCAGAAGCGCATCAGCAGTTGCGCGGTCGTGGTCTTGCCGGCGCCCGAGGTACCGACCAGCGCCACGGTCTTTCCCGCGGGGATCGCGAAGCTGACGCCGCTGAGTGCGCGCCGCGCCTGGCCGGGGTAGGCGAAGTCGACGTTCTCCAGGGCAAGCGCCGCGGCGCCGGCGCGCGGCGGCACGCCGCGGCCGTCGCGCACCGGGATCGGCTCGTTGGCCAGCGCGTAGATGCGCCGGGTCGCGCCCAGCGTGTCGGCAAGCTGGCGGCCGATCTGGGCGATCTCCGACACCGGCAGGAAAGCCGCCATGGCGAGGATGGTGAGCAGCGGCAGCAGGCCTGGATCGATTGCACCCCGCGCCGACAGGGCGGCGCCGGTCACGACCACGGCGAGGCCCCCCAGGCCGGTCATCACCTCGAGCACCGCGTGCTGGCGCGTCAGCTCGCTGAAGAACGGCAGGCGCAGTGAAATCTGGCGCTGCGACAGCTCGTCGAGTCGCGCCCCGCGGCTGGCCTCCTGCTGGAAGGCCACGATCTCGCCCAAGCCCTGCACCGAATCGACGGCGAAGGCGCCGAGTTCGCCCGCCGCTTCGCGCGCCTCGCTGCCCAGCCGGTCGACGCGCTTGCGCATCAGGAAGGGGCTGAGCCCGACCGCCAGCAGGAACGGCAGCAGCGCCAGCGCCAGCCAGCCGCTGGCCCACGCCAGCACGGCGACGACGACCGCCGGCACCAGGATGGCGACGAAAGCCGGCGCCACGGTGTGGGCGAAGAAGTACTCGACCAGCTCGACGTCGTGTGTGGCCAGCGCCATCAGGTCGCCGGTGCGGCGGCGCACGAGATAGGCGGGAGCCAGCGCATCGAGCTTGCGGAAGGCGTCGATGCGCATTTCCGCCAGCAGGCGGAACGCCATGTCGTGCGCCATCCACGATTCCAGCCAGTGCAGCACGCCCGACAGCGGCGCCACGATGGCGAGCGCAATGGCGTAGCCGGCGTAGGGCTCGTGGTTCTTGAGCGCGAGAATGACCAGCGCCGACAGCGCCCCCACGCCGATGAAGGTGATGACGCGCAGCACGCCGAACAGGAAGGTGGCCGTGAGCTTGCCTTTCCACGGCAGGATCACCTTCATCAGCGACGCGACGACCTGGTACCAGGTTAGGCCGTCGGCCTTGATGATGCCTTCGGTCACGACCTTGACCGCACCGCCCGGCGTGTCGGCGACGGACTCGGCGCGCGCCGGCGTATCGAACGTGTCGGCAGCGTCGCCGCGCTGCTGCTCGCGCGCCTGGTCGGCCATCAGAGCGGCGTAGACGCCGCCGCGCGCCATCAGCGCCTCGTGGCGGCCCTGCTCGGCGACGCGGCCGCCGTCCAGCACCAGGATGCGGTCGCAGTCGATCACGCTCGACAGGCGATGGGCGAGGATCAGCGTGGTGCGACCCTGCATCAGGCGATCGAGCGCTTCCTGGATCACCGCCTCGTTCTCGGCGTCGACCGCGCTCAGCGCCTCGTCGAGCACCAGGATCGGCGTGTCGCGCAGCAAGGCGCGGGCGATGGCGACGCGCTGGCGCTGGCCGCCCGAGAGCTTTATGCCCTTCTCGCCGATCGTCGTGCCGTAGCCTTGCGGCAGGCCGAGGATGAAGTCGTGGATGTTGGCGGCGCGTGCCGCCTCGACGAGCTCCTCCTGCGTGGCATCGGGCCGGCCGAGCCTGATATTCTCTTCCACCGTGCCGTGGAACAGGAAGGTGTCCTGGTTGACGACCGAGATCAGCGACCGGATCTCGGCGAAGGGCAGGGTGCGCAGATCGTGGCCGCCCAGCAGGATGCGGCCGCGCTCGGGATCGTAGAAGCGCAGCAGCAGGCGCACGATCGACGACTTGCCGCCGCCCGACGGCCCGACCAGGCCGAGCCGCTCGCCGGCCTCGGCGCGGAAACTGAGGCCGTCATGCACCGTGCGGCGCGTGCCGGGATAGGCGAAGCGGACGTCCTCGAACGCGATGGTCGGCGCCAGACTCCTGTCGAGCCGCGCCGGCGGCGCGTCGGCCACCATCGGCTTGTCGTCGAGGATGCGGTAGATGCCCTGCGCCGCCGACAGGCCGACCATGCCCTGGTGCAGCACGCTGCGGAGCTCGCGCATCGGCCGGAAGATCTCTACACCCAACATCAAAATGATCAGCAGGGCGGAAAGCGACATCGCGCCGGACTCGACGCGCGACGCCCCGTAGAGCAGGGCCGCCGCGGCACCGCAGGCGATCGAGGTGTCGGTGATGCCGCGCGCCAGCGAGTTGGTCGCCAGCACCCACATGGTGCGGCGGAACAGATCGCGCGCCTCGACCTCGAGCTTGTCGGCGCGCGTCTTGCCCTGCCCGAATGCCTTCAGCGTGGCGAGGCCCTGGATCGAATCGAGGAACTCGGCGGCGAACGAAGAATAGGCCTTCTGCCGGCGCTGCGAGTTCTTGACATCCCACTTGTGCCACAGCGCCGGCGCGAGCAGCGCCACCAGGGCGAACCCCAGCATCACCGCCGCCACCGGCAGGTCGACGAAGGCCACCACGGCAAAGATCAGCAGGGGCGAGAGCAGCGCGATCATGAACTGCGGCAGAAACTGGCCGAAGTAGGTTTCCAGCTGCTCGACGCCGTCGATCATCGACAGCGTGAGACCGCCCGAGCGCTGGCGGCCGACCGTGCCCGGCCCGAGCGCAGCGATGCGATCGTAGAGGATCCGGCGCAGCCGCTTCTGGACGCGCGCCGCCGTCTCGTGGGCGACCACGGCGCGCCAGTGCTCGGCCATGCCGCGCAGCACCATGACGAGGGCAATCGCAACGATCCACGGCACCAGCTCGGCGAGCGGCCGGCCGGCGAAGACCTGGCCGATCAGCCAGCCGAGCAGGCCCAGCCGGGCGATGCCGAGCCCGACTGCGAGCAGGCCGATGCCGACGGCGCCGGCGATGCGCACGCGGACGCCCTTGGTGAAGGCGAAGAGGCGGGGTTCGATGTGCATGAGAATGAGTCTAAGCAGAACATATGTTTTCGTCAGTCAACAATTTGGAAGAGCCGCTGTACATTTCTGTACATGAACGCGAACTGGGACGATCTCCGGGTTTTCCTCACCCTGGCGCGCGACGGCACGCTCAGCACGGCCGCCAGGTCGCTGGGCGTCAGCCATCCCACCGTAGCGCGCCGCGTGCAGGCGCTCGAGCAGCAGATCGGTGCGCGCCTGTTCGACCGCTTGCCCGACCGCTTCGTGCCGACCTCGGCCGGCGAGGAATTGCTGGCCGACACCGAGGCGATGGAAAAGGCGGCGTTGTCGATTCAGCGTCGCAGCGCAGGCTTGAGCGACACGGTAAGCGGCGTGGTGCGGATGTCGGCCGGCGAGGCGATGGCCGTGCTGGTGGCGCGCCACCTGCCGTGGCTGCGTGCCCGGCTTCAGCACATCGAGTTCGAGGTGGTCGCAAGCCACACGCTCGCCAACCTGTCGCGGCGCGAAGCCGATCTGCTGATCCGCGAGCGGGTACCGGAGCTCGCCGGCATCGTCGCCCGCAAGCTCTGCCGTGTCGGCTACGCGATCTACGCGGCGCGCAAGCTCGCCCTCGAGCACGCCCGCATGCCGGCGCTCGTCGACCAGCCGTGGATCGGCTTCGACGACGACCACAGCTACATGCCGGGTCAGCACTGGCTGCACGAGCAGCTCGGCCGCCGGCCCGAGATCCGGGTCAACAACTGGCTGGTGCTGCACGACGCGGTGCGCGTCGGAGCAGGCCTTGCCGTGCTCCCCTGCTATCTCGGCGACCAGGACGGCGCCCTGCACCGCATCGGCGGCGTGCTTCCCGAGATCTCCAGCGAGCAGTGGCTTCTGGTCCATCGCGATCTCAGGGCCCTGCCGCGGGTGCGCGCGGTCATGGACGCGCTGGTCGAGCTGTTCCAGCGCCACCGCACCGTGCTCGAGGGGCGGGTGTAGGCGGGCGCGCCATCAAATCGAAACCCGCATCTCGATCGCATCGTAGTCGGCGCGCACACCCGCCTTGCCCCGTCATCAATCGTTCGGTGTCGTGAAGCGGTAAATCGTCTCCGAGCCGAGATGGTGCCGGTGATCGCCCTTGCCGCGCTCGTTATCGTACCCGACTTCGCGTACTCCTGGCCGGCCGTAGAACAGCGAATATTTGAGGCCATGGCTCGACGGTGGCACCGGCTTCGGAACTCTCCAGATGACCATCTCGAAAATCGCGCCGTCGTCGCAGTCGATACGTTGGTGAAAGAGCAGCTCGGCTTTCACTTCGTCATGAGGGCGTACGGACACATATGGTGTCGAGTACCATAAGGCACGTGAGACCGCTGTGGCGACGCGCGAATCCAAAAGGATATCATCGGCCAACCTCGGGAGAAAACGACATGAAACAGATCGCCATTGCCTTGGGCCTGTTGACGATTGCATCCGCCGCCAACGCCGAGAGCGGCGTGCTGCCGGTGGCGGCGAAGCCCGAGGATGTCGGGCTTTCCTCCGCGCAGCTGAAACGGCTCGAGGCGGTGACGCAGGCGCATGTCGACTCCGGCCTGGTGCCGGGCGCCGTCATGCTGGTGGCGCGGCGCGGCAAGATCGCGTGGGTGTCGACGCTCGGCAAGCGCGACGTGGCTTCAGGCGATGCGATGAAGCCCGATGCGATCTTCCGCATCTACTCCATGACCAAGCCGATCGTCAGCGTCGCCGTCATGCAGATGGTCGAGGAGGGCAGGCTGCAGGTCGGCGATCCGGTGACGAAGTTCCTGCCCGAGATCGGCAAGATGAAAGTCGGCACGGAGAAGGTCGGTCCCGACGGCCGGCCGGCGCTGCAGCTCAGCGACCCTGAACGGCCGATGACGGTGCAGGACCTGCTGCGCCACACCTCGGGCCTCATCTACGGCTCGCGTGGCGTCGGTCTGATCAACCAGGCCTATATCGGCGCCAGGATCGGCGATCGCGCCAGGAACAACCAGGAGCTCGTGACGGCGCTGTCCGGCCTGGCGCTGAAATTTTCGCCGGGCGCACGCTGGGAGTATGGCGTGTCGACCGACGTGCTGGGGCGCCTGGTCGAGGTGATCGACGGCAAGACGCTCGGCGAGGCCTTGTCGGCCCGCGTCTTCCAGTCGCTGGGCATGGTCGATACCGGCTTCCAGGTGCCGGCCGACAAGCTTGCGCGCGCCGCCCAGCCGGGGCCGCGGCCCAACGGGCAGCGGATGACGCCGCGCTTCGCCGTCAACGACGGCGCCCGCTACCAATCGGGCGGCGGTGGCCTCACCTCGACGATGGACGACTATCTCCGCTTCGCCACCATGCTGGCCAACCACGGCGAGCTTGCCGGCAAGCGATTGCTTGGCAAGCAGACGCTGGCCTTCATGACGGCCGATCACGTCGGGACGCGGCCGGGCAGGCCGCCGGGGCTTGGCTTCGGTCTTGGTTTCGAGGTCCGCACCCGGACCGGCGACTCCGCGCTGCCCGGCTCGGTCGGCGAGTATGGCTGGGCCGGCAATGCCGGCACGCTGTTCTGGATCGATCCGAAGGAACAGCTCACGGCCATCTACATGGTGCAGGTGAGCGACCCCGATCGCATCGCGCTTCGCAACCAGTTCAGAACGATGGTTCAGGCCGCCATCATCGATTGAAGAGCCGGACCGTCGACGGGGCCGAGAAGGCGATGGGCCCGAGATGGGCGCCATGAAGGTGGGCACCGAGTCGTCGGCGCCGACGGCGGGCCGGCGTAGACGGCCGGCGTCGGTGAGGGCATGCCACTCCAGTGACGCGATCCTTTCCGCGATCGACGGCGACGCGCCACCTTGGTGGAATTTGCTCCGCCGCCGTGCGCACCGCCCCAGCGACGACTTTCCGGATTTCTCCTAGGAAGCGATGATTATTGCCCCGTGCCTGCGCTGTTCGGCACTATGGTGTAGCCGGCGATCAATGACTAGAAGGGCGCCATTGCAGGAGGAGCCCCTCATGTTCCGTCGTTCGTTCGTCGTCCTTGCCGGCTTGTTGCTGGCCGGGCCCGCCGCGGCGCAGCAGCCGCCGATCAAGATCGCCTTCATCTACGGCAAGACCGGGCCGCTCGAAGCCTATGCCCGGCAGACCGAGGCCGGCTTCATGCTCGGCCTCGAGTACGCCACGCAGGGCAAGATGGAGATCGACGGCCGCAAGATCCAGGTCATCACCAAGGACGACCAGCTCAAGCCCGACCTCGCCAAGGCCGCCCTCGAGCAGGCCTACGGCGACGACAAGGTCGACATCGCCGTCGGCACGACCTCGTCGGCCGCCGCGCTCGCCATGCTGCCGGTCGCCGAGGAATACAAGAAGCTGCTGATCGTCGAGCCCGCCGTCGCCGATCAGATCACCGGCGAGAAGTGGAACCGCTACATCTTCCGCACCGCGCGCAATTCGTCGCAGGACGCGCTGGCCGGCGCGGCCACGCTCAAGGACGAGAATATCAACATCGCCACGCTGGCGCAGGACTACGCCTTCGGCAAGGACGGCGTGGCCTCGCTCAAGCAGGCCCTGAAGGACGTCGGCTCCAAGGCCAAGATCGTGCACGAGGAGTACGCGCCGCAGGCGACCACCGACTTCACCGCGCCGGCACAGCGCATCTTCGACGCGCTGAAGGACAAGCCCGGCCGCAAGATCGTCGTCGTGGTGTGGGCGGGCGCCCATCCGCTGCCCAAGCTGATGGACCTCAAGCCCGAGCGCTACGGCATCGAGATCGCGCCGGGCGGCAACATCCTGCCGGTGATGGCCGGCTGGAAGCAGTTCCCCGGCCTCGAAGGCGCGATCTACTACTATTGGGGCTTCCCCAAGAACCCGGTCAATGACTGGCTGGTCGCCGAGTACAAGAAGCGCAACAACGGCGCGCCGCCCGATTTCTTCGTCGCAGGCGGCATGAGCGCGGCGCTTGCCATCGTCGCGGCGGTCAAGAAAGCCAAGTCGACCGACACCGAGAAGCTGATTGCCGCCATGGAGGGCATGAGTTTCGAGACGCCCAAGGGCACCATGACCTTCCGCAAGGAGGACCACCAGGCGCTGCAGGTCATGTACCACTGGCGCATGAAGCAGAACCCACCCGACAATACCGACCTGCTCGAGCTGGTGCGCGAGATCCCCGCCGACGAGCTCAAGCTGCCGGTCAAGAACAAGCGGTAGGAGAAGCTCCTCCCCAGCTCTGCTGGGGAGGTGTCGCCGTCTTACGGCGACGGAGGGGTCATGGGTCTTGTTGGACCGCGGGCGTCCCGCCCGCTCATGATGAAGAGCGGGCGAGACGCCCGCGGTCCAGAAGAG
>NZ_JBFWZI010000094.1:0-28034 GCF_050185545.1 Reyranella sp.
CAATTGTGCCAGATCCTCGCGGGCAAGCCGGTTAGGACGTACTAATCAGCGGACAAACTCGCCACGGGGCCCGGATGGGCGGTCCTTTGAGCCGGCACGACGGCGAATTTCGGCCTCGACGTCATTCGGGCGCGATGAAATGGAGCGCGTTCGCTGCCCCACTGCCTGGTCGCCGTCCGGCGCCATTGACGTCAGCCAGCTTCGGTCGAACAGCTCGACCAGCGCGTGATAGGCGGCAATCGAAATCTGATCGAAGCCGCCGCCGATTCCGCCGGTGAGGAACTCGCGGAGGCGCCGGTCGACGGTGGCCGCGTCCGCGACTGGATAGCCCAGCATTGCCAGATCCTCGCCCAACGACGCATGGTCCGGCATGAATCCCTGCGCCGTGCGCAGCCGCTCGCTCGCTGCCTGCAGGCGCACCATAACGACGCGGGTCACCGAAGGCTGGGCGAGCGGCCCGAGAACGGTCGCGCCCGACCACAAGCCGCCCAGTACGCTGGCAGGCGGCGACGGCAGGAATAGGGAGAACTTGAACTGCGAATCACCGCTGGAGTCGCGGGCCTCGATATGCATGGCGCGCTTGCCGACGACGATCGGGCCTTTGTATTCGACGCGGCTGTCGCTCGACAGAATCTCGGTGTAGGTCCCGCGCAATCGGTTCTGTCCGGACGCCGCGCGCACCGTCAGCTCTCCCCGGAGCAGCTGCCCGGGGTGGATCGTCCAGGCGTGCGAATAGCAGGCGAACGTGCCGATCAGGTCGAGAGCCGAGCTCAGACCGGGGCGCTTGCCGACCGGTTCGAGATCGCGCTGCAGGGCCTCGCGGTCCCGACCATGCCGGGCACAAATCTCGTCGAGGAAGGCCTCGGCATCGCAGTCCGCGATCCATCGGCCAAGCCGGTCGAGGCCGACCACCTTCGCCCAGTCTTCGTAAATCTGCGGCTCGCGCGGCGTGGCGCGACCCTGCAGCCACTTGTCGGCCCGCGCGACCTCGAAGGAGGTATCGGCATTGACGCGGCGGAACGCTGCCGCGAGTTCCTTGCGCCCGCCGGCACCCAGAAAGGCTGCCGTCAGGCGTAGCTTGCGGTCGATGTCTCGTGCCATCCGGGCCCCCGCGCATCCGCCGTCTCGGCATTTCCAGACACATCCTGCTGGAAGAGGCGCGGAATTTCAGCACTTTTCCGCGCAAGGGGACTGCTGGAAATGCGGCTCATCAGGCACTTCTCGCCCGGGGAGTAACACTCCCGGCACAGCGCAGACTGTCAGAACCTGAACGGCCGGAGCGGCATCAGGTTGGACGCGAAGCCTGCCGTATCCGGAGCGAATGGCGGTGGGCGAGCTTGGGCCGGTGCAAGGAGGCCACCATGGCATGGTACACGGGCAAAATCTTTCGCGGCGTCGACTACGCGGCTACCTGGCCGGGTTGGAACCCCAAGGCCAACGCGCAGTTCAACGACTCCGACATGGCCAACGACGCCTTCGCCTCGTTCTGGGCCAAGGAGTACCAGGCGGCGACCCAGCCCAGCCTCAGCGTGCCGGCCAACAACGGCAGCAACTACCGCGATGACCTTGGGACCATCGCCAAGGACGGCTTCAACCTGGTGCGGCTCTACGACTGGGACATGGCCCGCGGCACCTCGGCCTCGAGCGACACGGGGCTCGATCACATCAACTTCCTGGACTATGCCAAGACGCTCGGCATCAAGGTCGTGGTGCCGGTGTCCAACTATTTCCTGAGCAACGACCCGTTTTCCTGGAACAACGCAAACCCGACCGCCGACTACGCCTTCTCCTCGGCGCCCGACGCGATCCAGAAAGACTTCAAGCAGTTCATCGCCAGCATCACCGATCCCACGACGGGCAAGATCCACGAAGCCGTCATGATCAGTGTCGCCAACGAGCCCGACTACCTCACGGGCCCCCTCGCCGGGGGAGAGAACCAGGGGCATGTCTTCGGCCCGACCAACGCCTCCGACGCCCTCGCCCGCATGAACTGGTGGGTCCACAACCTGCACCAGCAGATCAACGGATCCGGCACGGGGCCCGACGGCGATCCCGTCGTCAACGGCTCGACCGGCGCGATCGTGCCGATCGGCACGACCTTCGGCAACGGCGACCAGACTGGCCAGAATGGGAGCTGGTTCAAGGCACTGCTCTCGGGCGCCCAGGCGGGACAGGGCCTTCCCAGTACATGGTTGGGCGCCACCACCTTCAGCGCGCCGGTGACGGGCCTCGCCCAGGTCGATCCGAACTTTGCGAGCTACTATTTCAACAGCTTCAACATCGGCCAGAGCAACACGACACCGCCGTACATTCCCGGAATCGCCAACACGCTGAAGCTCCTGGACGAAGGCGCCTCGCCGTGGCCTGGCGAAACGTTCACCGTGCCGATGCTGTTGATGGAGGTGTTCACGCCCAACCGGGACAAATACAGCTCGGACGCCGAACAGGCCAAGGCCGCCCTCCAGGAGGTCAAGGCCATCGAGGAATATCTGGCGACCCACAATGCCGGCACGTCGCGCAGCACGACCAACCTGATCGGCTACAACTATTTTTCGTTCCAGGACGAGCCGGCGATACAGAAGCAGGTCGGCCTCTATCAGTACGACACCGCGATCAGCGTGGACGCTCACACGGGAACCACCAGCGTGTTCTACGGTGGTTTTGGCGACTTCGTCTTCCCGGTCTACAAGCTCGTGCCGACGGTGGGTCCGGACGGCGCGGGTACGCTGGTGGGGGCCTGGACTGCCAACTTCCCGCACGCCCTGCAAGCACACAACGATGCCTACGTGGTCACGCAGGGTAGCGCGCTGGCGACTGCCGCGCCGCTCGGTGTGCTGGGCAACGACCAGTCCGAGTCGCCCGCGGCGATAGCGCTGCAGTCGGGGGTGGAGAACGGCCAACTGGGGCTCGGTCTGGATGGCGCGATTACCTATACGCCGGATGCCGGATTCAGCGGCATCGATACCTTCAGTTACTTCGGCTTCGGAGACTACGGGTCATCGGACATCGGCCAGGTGACGATCCACGTCGTGCCAGTCAACGTCGGGCCGACGACGACGACGTTGAACCTGCTGGCGCTCACGGCCGATGAGCAGATTGCAGCGACCTACGTTGCGTTCTTCGGTCGCGCCGCCGATGCAGAGGGTCTCGACTTCTGGGTCGACGAGTTCAACGACAACTTGCCGACCCAGGGCCCTGCGGCCGTGTTCGCCAACATCGCGCAGTCGTTCGGCGCCAGCGCCGAGGCCACGGCGCTCTACCCGTTCCTGGCCGACCCTGTCGGCGCGAGCGACGCCGAGATCGGCGCGTTCCTCAACAGCGTCTACGCCAACCTGTTCGACCGCTCGTCCGACTCCGCCGGATTGGCCTATTGGACCGGGCAGATCCAGCAGACGCTGCAGGCCGGCCAGTCCGTGGGTTCGGTGCTGATCGACATCATCAGCGGGGCGCAGGACACGGCCGCGGCCAAGGACATCACGACGCTGATGAGCAAGGTGGCGGTCAGTTTGGCCTACGTCGCCGAGCAGGAGTTCCACGGAATCGTCTGGGCCGGTGCAAGCGACATCGCGGCGGCGACGGCGTTGCTGCAGGATGTGACGGCCGATCCGCTGAGCGTTCTCGTCGGCATCGCGAACGCCGAGGCCCTGATCACCAATCATGCGTGATCGGTAGTCAAGGAAAGCGCTGATCTGTGCATCAGTTCGACGGACCGGTGATCAGCCGGGCGCCGGACTGGAAAGTCACGTAGGACCACAGCCAGTCGAGGATGACGACCAGCCGGTTGCGAAAGCCGATCAGGAAGGAGATGTGCACGGCGCCCCACAGCAGCCAGGCTACCGTGCCGTCGAAGCGGACCCAGCCGAAATCGGCAACCGCGGCACGCCGGCCGATGGTCGCCATGGTGCCGTAGCTGCGGTACCGGAAGGGTGGCAGCGCGCGCCGTCCGGCGAGCTTGGAGCGCAGCAGGCGCGCGACGTAGGCGCCCTGCTGCTTGGCCACCGGGGCGAGCCCGGGCAGCGGCTGCCCCGCGGCGTCGGCGACATGCGCGGTGTCGCCGATGACGAAGATTTCCGGGTGGCCGGGCAGCGACAGGTCCGGCCCGACCTTGACCCGGCCGACGCGATCGGCCTCGACGCCGAGCCAGCGCGCCGCCGGCGAGGCGGCCACGCCAGCCGCCCAGACGATCGTCGCCGCGTCCAGGCGCTGCTCGCCGATCGTCACGCCGTCGGCATCGCAAGCCGAGACCGGCGCGCCCAGGCGCACCTCGACATGAAGTCGCTCGAGCGAATCCCGGGCGGCCGTGCTCAGCGCCTCGGGAAAGGACGTCAGCAGGCGCGGGCCCGCTTCGACCAGCACGATGAGCGCCTCGCGCGGATCGATGCTGCGGAAATCATGGCGCAAGGCGGCGTGGGCGAGCTCGGCGATGGCGCCAGCCATCTCCACGCCGGTCGGCCCGCCGCCGATCACGACGAAGGTCAGGTAGCGGCGGCGCGTATCGGGCTGCTCGGCCGCTTCGGCCTGCTCGAAGGCGGTGAGGATGCGGCGGCGGATGCCGGTCGCGTCGTCGATCGTCTTGAGGCCGGGCGCCACCGCTTCCCAGTCGTCGCGGCCGAAATAGGCGTGACGTGCGCCGGTCGCGAGGATCAAGTGGTCGTAGGCTAGGCCGGGCCGGTCGTCGACCTTCACCACCCGCTGATCCTTGTCGATGCCGCCGACCTTGCCCAGCACGACGCGGACGTTGCCGGCGCGGCGCAGGATGGCTCGGATCGGCGAGGCGATCTGCGCCGGCGACAGGCCGGCGGTCGCCACCTGGTAGAGCAGCGGCTGGAACAGGTGGTAGTTGCGGCGGTCGACGACCGTGACGTCGGCGTCGGCTCCGGCCAGGCCGACGGCGGCGCTGAGGCCGCCGAACCCGGCACCGACGATGACGATGCGCGGTCGCGTCATCGGCTGGCCTCCTTCGAGTCGCAATCGTTCTAGGCTCGGCCGAACAGGTTGAAAGCGATGGCGCGATCGATCGACAGCGCCCCCGGGCCGCGTGTCAGCACGTAGGCCAGGATCGAGGCCCACATCAAGTGCTCCGGCCAGTTGGCCGGATAGACCAGGAACTGGATCACCAGCGTCATGGCGAGCAGGGCTGCTGCGCCCAGCCGGGCAAACAGACCGAGCACCAGCAGGATCGGCGCCGACAGCTCGACCGCCGTGCCCAGGTAGGCCGCGATCTCGGGCGGCAGCAGCGGCAGGCGATATTCCTCGCGAAACAGGGTGATCGCGGTGTCGAAGCTTTGCACCTTGTTCATCCCCGAGCGGAAGAAGGTGGCACCGACCGACACGCGCATGCCGAGCTCGAGGAGCGACAGCGGGAAACGGCCGGCCCGGGCGCGGGCCGCGTCGAGGCGGCCGACGATAGTCGGCATGGGTGCCGGCATGGGATGGGAAACGCTCGTCATGGCAAACTCCTTCACGGCAAATGCCTCCGCGATGAAGCGAACGCCGGCTCCGGTCTTTGCGGGCCGGAGCCGGCTCGGGGGTGGCGTCAGCTGAGCTTGCCGCCGATGATCTTCGTGCAGGTGCCCTTGGGCAGGCTGAGCCAGGCGTCGGCCTGCGCGTCCTTCTTGGACGTGCCGGCGCACGACGAGGTCGCGGTCTGACAGTCGTTCTTGCCGGCCTTGGCGACGCCGTAGCATTTCTCGACGTTGCCCTGGGCGTAGGTCTGACTGGCGGCGCCAGCCAGCAGCGCGGTGCTGAGGGCGGCGGCGATGGTAAGCTTGGTGATCATGGTGGTCTCCTGGTTCAATGGTTGCCCTTGCGGGTGGCCGCACCATGCCGGGACCGCCCCGGGTGCTGAAATATTGCCTCACTATGGGATCGATGCGCCGGCGCTATGGGTTCATGCTCTTGCGGACCGCGGGCATCCCGCCCGCTCATTGCTGGGAGCGCGCCACTCCGATGGCGCTCTTCTAGGTGATTACACATCCCATGAGCGCCATCGGAGTGGCGTGCTCCCGGCAAAGACTCATGAGCGGGCAAGACGCCCACGGTCCGCAAGAACATGAACTCACCACACCGGAAGGCGCGCCAGCAGGCGCACCAGCCGACGTGTGCGCGGGCCGAACAGCGCCTCGGTAAAGGCGCTGCCGGCGGCGCGCTTGCTCGCCTCGCCCAGGGTCGGATAGGGCGGCACGAAGCTGGCCAGGGCGGAAATGCCGAGCCGCTTGCCGATCGCCAGACACCACGGCTGGATCAGCTCGCCGGCATGAGGCGCCGCAATCGTGGCGCCGAGGATGCGGCCGCGGCGCGTGGTGATCACCTTGACCAGGCCGTCGGTCTCGCGCTCGGCCTGTGCGCGATCGTTCTCGGCGAGCCGCCAGCGTAGCACGTGGACGGAATCACCATGTTTTTCCCGCGCGGCCTTCTCGGAAAGACCGACCTGCGCCAGCTCCGGGTCGGTGTAGGTCGCCCACGGCGCGATCGACGCATCGAGGTGGGCGGGCGCACGAAACAGCGCGCCGCGAATGAACAGCGAGGCCTCGTAACCGGCCATGTGGGTGAAGGCGTAGAGGCCGTTGCAGTCGCCGATCGCCCAGACGTTGCGGTTGGAGGTCCGCAGCCTTCGGTCGACGGTGATGCCACGCTTGGTGAAGGCGATACCGGCCTTCTCGAGACCAAGCCCGTCGAGGGTCGGCGTGCGCCCGGCGGCGACCAGGAGATGGGTGCCCTCGAAGCGCTCACCGTCCTCGAGGACCAGCGCCAGCCCTGCGGGCGTGCGCTCGGCGCGCGCGATCCTGGCCGGTGCGCGCAGATCGATTCCCTCGGCGCGCAGGCGGGCAACGACAATGGCCGCCAGCTCGGGATCGTCCTTGGGCAGGAAGTCGGCCGCCTCCAGCACGGTGACGCGCGCGCCCAGCCGCCGGTGTGCCTGCGCCATCTCCAGGCCGATCGGCCCGCCGCCAATCACGATGAGATGGCCGGGAAGGATGCGGTTGGCGAAGAGCGTCTCGTTGGTGAGATAGGGCAGGCCTGACAGGCCGGGGATCGGCGGCACGGCGGGGCGCGAGCCGGTCGCCAGCACGATGCGCCGGCTGCGGATGCGATGCGGTCCGGCCTGCAGCTCGGTGCGGCCGATGAAGCGCGCCTCTTCGATGAGCACCCGCACTCCCAGCCCTTCGAAGCGCTCGACCGAATCGTTGGGCGCGATGGCGGCTATCGTCGCGGCGACATGGTCCATCACCTTGGCGAAGTCGACGTGCGGCTCGATCGGCGCCACGCCGAACGCCGCGCCGCGCCGCTGCATGTCGGCCAACCTGGCGGCGGCGAGCAGCGCCTTCGACGGCACGCAGCCGTGGTTGAGGCAATCGCCGCCCATCAGCGCCCGCTCGATCAGCACGACATCGAGGCCAAGCTGGGCGGCACCGGCCGCAACCACCAGGCCGGCGGAGCCCGCGCCGACGACGCAGACATCGGGCGTGAGCGTCTCGGTCATCGCGGCGACGTCGGACCGGCGCGCACGCGAGAATAAACGACCGGGATCAGGGCGAGCAGCGAGAGGCCGAGCAGTGGCAGCAGAATACGCCATTCGAAGATGATGCCGAAATCCGGCACCTCGCCGCGCGCGATCACCTGGCCCAGGCCGGCGCCAAGGCTGGCATAGACGATCGCTGCCGGAATGATGCCGATCACCGTCGCCAGGACGTAGGGACCGAGCCTCATGCCGAGCAGGGCCGGTACGATGTTGACCAGCCAGAACGGGAACACCGGAACCAGACGGAGAAAGAGCAGGTAGTTGAAGCTGTCGCGCCGAAAGCCTGCCTCGAGGCGCGCCAGCGTGGCGCCGACCTTGCGATGGAAGACATCGTAGAGGGCTGAGCGGGCTGCCAGGAACAACACGACCGAGCCCAGCGTGGCGCCGATCACCGACAGCACGGCGCCGAGCCAGACGCCGAACAGGAACCCGCCGACCGGCGTGATCAGGACGGCGACGGGGAGCGAAAACGCCACCACCAGCGCGTAGACCAGGACGTAGAGCAGGCTGGCCTGCAACGGATTGCGGGCGACCCAGGCGGCGAGCGTAACGTGATGGCGCTGCAGCATCTCGAAGGAAACGTAGCGTTCGCAATCGAGCAGCAGGAACAGCGCCAGCCCCAGCAGCAGGATCGCCATTGGAATCAGCCGGCGCCAGGGCGGCATGGTCATTTCGGCGAGGTCATTTTCAGCAGTCGCATGGTTCACCGCCGATATTGGCGCGCCGCCCGGCGCACTCAAAGCAAATGCAGGTCACGCTGGCGTGACGGCCTCATGCGGACCGCGGGCGTCCCGCCCGCTCATGTTCACGAGACTATGAGCGGGCGAGATGCCCGCGGTCCACATGAGTCACTTCCCCGGCAGCCCCGGATCGGTCGCCGCGAAGCTCGGGCGGCAGCTCACGTGATCCCACCAGGCCGTGAGCCGCGGTCGCTCGCGCAATAGCGCGGCGCCCGCGGGCACCAGCGCGAGATAGGCGACCATAGCGCCGAGATGAAAATCGGCGAGGGAGACCCGGTCGCCGACCAGGAAGCCGTCGGGCGCGGCCAGCGCCTCGAGGGCCGCCAGGACCTTGGCGGACCCGGCGAGGCCGGCCTGGATTTCGTTGGTGTCGGCCGGCCGGCCGGCGGCCGGGCGGAACGCGCCGTGCGAGAAAACCTGCCGAACCATCGGCCAGTAGCCGTAGGAATCGACCACGGCGATGATCTGGTCCATGCGCGCCATGGCACGCGGCGGCGCCGGCTGCAATGCCGGCCCGCCGAAGGCCCGGTCGACGTAGCGCGTGATCGCGGCGGTCTCGTAGAGTGCGAAGCCGTCATGCACCAGGGTGGGCACCCGGCCGAACGGGTGGAGTTCAAGGTAGGCCTGGGACACGGGGAGGGCGAACGGGTCGATTTCGACGCGCGTGTAGCCGACACCCTTCTCGGCCAGGACCAGCCGGGCGATGCGGTTGTAGACGCTGTAGTGATAGCCGTGCAGGACAAGGGACATGCGGGGAGGCTAGCCCGGCGTTGACTCGACGCGCCACCGCGCTTATTACCCTCGCCCACGATTTTGCCCCCGCCGGGTACGCGCGGGGGCCTTGTATTTACAGGAGTTGCGTCATGAAACGCACCTATCAGCCGAGCAAGCTGGTGCGCAAGCGCCGCCACGGCTTCCGGTCCCGCATGGCGACGGTCGGTGGCCGCAAGGTCATCGCCAACCGCCGCCGGTCCGGCCGCAAGCGCCTGTCGGCCTAGCCCATTTGTCCGTAGCGCGGCCAGTTTGAGCGCAGCGCGACTGGGGCGCCTGCCGAATCGCCGCGACTTCCTGCGTGTCCAGGCCGGGCGGCGCTGTGCCATGCCCGGCTTCGTGGTCCAGGTGGCCCCTGTCCCCGCCGACCTCACCCCTGCCGACCTCGAAGGGTCCCAGATCCGGGTCGGCTTCACCGTCAGCCGCAAGGTCGGCAATGCGGTCGTGCGCAATCGTGTGCGCCGGCGCCTGCGCGAGGTCGCCCGGCTGGTGATCCCCGGCCAGGCTCGGGCCGATCTCGACTATGTCCTGGTCGGCCGCCAGGCGGCCCTCGGTCGCGAATTCGCGACCATGCAGGCGGACCTCCTGCAGGCGTTGAGGCGTCTGCGCGCATTGGCTGTCGCGACGCCATGACCCCCCACGGACAGCTTGCGCAGCGGCCGGCGAATCGCCAGTTTCCGGGCCGCATGGTTTCACTCGCGATGGCTGGCCTGCTGCGGGGGGCAATCCGGCTCTATCAGCTGACGCTCGCCTATTTCTTCGTCGGCGCCTGCCGCTTCGAACCCTCCTGCTCGGCCTACGCCGCCGAGGCGGTAGCGCGCCATGGCGCTCTCAAGGGCAGCTGGCTCGCCGGGCGCAGGCTCTGTCGTTGCGGCCCGTGGGGCGGTAGCGGGTACGATCCCGTGCCGCCCGCCTCCGCCCAAGCTCGTTCACCGCTTTCCTGTCATCCCGCCGAGCGCGCCTGACGCGCTGCCGGAGTTCGCTTCAATGGACCAGAAGAACCTTATCGTCGCGATCGTGCTCTCGGTGCTGATCATCGTGGGCTGGCAGGCGGCCTTCCCGCCGGCCAAGCCGCCAGTCAACGGCAGCCAGCAGCAGACGACCAGCCCGTCCGGTGCGCCGCAGGCGCCGGCCGGTCAGCCCGCCGCGCCGGGGGCGCCGCCGGTCGCCGGCGCGCCACCGCAGGTCGTGAGCCGCAAGGACGCGCTCGAGCGTTCGCCGCGCGTCACCTTCGATACGCCCGAGCTGGTCGGCTCGATCGCGCTCAAGGGCGCGCGCATCGACGACGTGAACCTGGTGAAGTACCGCGTCACCATCGATCCCAAGAGCCCGCCGGTGCCGGTGCTGTCGCCGGTCGGCAGTGCGCATCCCTATTACGCCGAGTTCGGCTGGTCGACCGGCGATGCCGCGATCAAGGTGCCCGGTCCCGACACGCTGTGGACCGCCGACAACACGACGCTCGCGCCCGGCAAGCCGGTCAAGCTCACCTGGGACAACGGCGAGGGGCTGGTGTTCGGCCTCACCATCGGCATCGACGACTTCTTCATGTTCGACGTGAAGCAGAGTGTCGAGAACAAGACCGACAAGCCGGTGACGCTCTACCCGTGGAGCCTCGTCGTGCGCTACGGCGAGCCCCCGGCCGAAGGCATCTACATCCTGCACGAGGGGCCATACGGCGTCTTCAATGGCGGCCTCAAGGAGTTCAGCTACTCCGACTTCAAGGACAACAAGCAGCAGAAATTTTCCACCACCGGCGGCTGGGTCGGCATCACCGACAAGTACTGGATGGCGACCCTTGTGCCCGACCAGAAGACCAAGGTCGACGTCAACATAAAGTCGACCGGCGCGGGCGCCGACCTCAAGTACCAGATCGACTATGTGGCGCCGGCCATGACCGTCGCGCCCGGCGCCATGGGCACGGCCGGCGATTCGCACCTGTTCGCCGGCGCCAAGATCGTGCGCGTCATCGACGCCTACGAGACGAAGCTCGGCATCGAGAAGTTCGACCTGACGATCGACTGGGGCTGGTTCTGGTTCTTCACCAAGCCGCTGTTCTGGCTGCTCGAATGGCTCTACGTGCAGCTCGGCAATTTCGGCCTCTCCATCCTCATTCTGACGGTGATCGTCAAAGCAGTGTTCTTCCCGCTGGCCAACAAGTCCTATGCGGCGATGAGCAAGATGAAGGCGCTGCAGCCGGAGATGGAGAAGCTGAAGGAGCGCTACGGCGAAGATCGCCAGCGCATGAACCAGGAGCTGATGCAGCTCTATCGCCGGGAGAAGGTCAATCCGGCGGCCGGCTGCCTGCCGATCCTGGTGCAGATCCCGGTGTTCTTTGCGCTCTACAAGGTGCTCTACACCACCATCGAGATGCGCCATCAGCCGTTCTTCGGCTGGATCAAGGACCTGAGCGCGCCCGATCCGCTTACCATCCTGACGGGCTTCGGCCTGTTCCCGTGGCACGTGCCGGAGATCCTGCATTTCTTCAACATCGGTATCTGGCCCCTGATCATGGGCGTCACGATGTACCTGCAGCAGAAGCTCAACCCGCAGCCGACCGACCCGGTGCAGGCCCGCGTCTTCCAGTTCCTGCCGATCCTGTTCACCTTCATGCTGGCGCCGTTCGCGGCCGGCCTGGTGATCTACTGGGCCTGGAGCAACATCCTGTCGATCGCCCAGCAGTACACCATCATGCGCCGGCACGGCGTGCAGATCGGCGGCAAGGCCAAGCCCGCCGTGGCCGCCGCGGTGCCCGCGCCGGCGGCCGGGCCCGGTGGCGCTGGCGGTGGCAGCGCTGGCTCCGGCAGCAGCAGCAGCGGGAAGAAGGGCGGCAAGGGCGCGGCCAAGAAGAGCTGATGGCCGACCAGGACGCTTCGCCTGCGGAGACCGGGGCGCGAACGCCCGAGGAGATCGAAGCAGCGCGCAAGCTGTTTGCCGGCCCCTGCGAGTTCGTGGCCGGGGCGGCATCCCTCGACTCGCTGCCGGCCATCGCCTTGCCCGAGATCGCCTTCGCGGGACGCTCCAATGTCGGCAAGTCGAGCCTGGTCAACGCGCTCACCGGCCGGCGGTCGCTGGCGCGCACGTCGTCCAACCCGGGCCATACCCAGCAGATCAATTTCTTCAACCTCGGCGGCAGGCTGTTCCTGGTCGACCTGCCGGGCTACGGCTTCGCCCGCGTGTCGCGCTCCCTGAAGGAGGCCTGGCAGGATCTGGCGGCGGCCTACCTGCGCGGCCGCCCGACATTGAAGCGGGTCTGCCTGCTGATCGACGCTCGCCACGGCATCAAGGACGCCGACCGCGAGACCATGAAGAACCTCGACAGGGCCGCCGTCTCCTACCAGCTCGTGCTCACCAAGGCTGATCAGCTGAAGCCGGCCGCGGTCGCCCGCGCCGTCGCTGACGCCGAGGCGGTCGCCCGCCAGCATGGCGCCGCCCATCCGCGGGCGCTGGCGACCAGCAGCGAGACCGGCCTCGGCATCGCCGAGCTCAGGGCCGAGATCGCGAGCGTCGCGGGCTCCGACTCATTGCGCGAATGAGAATATGAGCGCCATCGGAGTGGCGCGCTAAGTGGCGCGCTCCCAGCAATGACCCCTCCGGACCGCGGGCGTCCCCGCCCGCTAGGTCGCCGCGCGTACCACCCCGAAGTGCAGCACTATTCGATCAGCTCGTCGGCGCGGGCAAGCAGGGAGTGTCGAACGTCGAGACCCTGCGTCTTCGCAGTCTTGAGCTTGCGACTGGTCTCGGCTTTGCCGGCGGTCCAGCGATAGTCGATTTGCACGTTCCATGGGCGGCATAGCGAATTGGCAAGGTGAGCCGCCAGCCGGTCAGCAACTGCTCCAATCGGCCTGGCGCGTGGCAAGTCGAACCGGAGGCTGCGGCCACGTCACGCCGCGTCGTGGAAGATGATGCCGAGCGTGAAGCGCTGGCCACGCCGCACGGTCGACACGCCGTGGCGCATCGCCGTGCGATAGAAGCCGCGCGTGCCCTTCACCGGCCGTTCGTTGACGGCGAAGATCACCGCGTCGCCCTGGCCGAGGCCAATCACCTCGCCGCGCGACTGCATGCGCGGCCGCTGCTCGACCAGCATGAACTCGCCGCCCTCGAAGTCGCGGCCGGGATCGCTCAGCAGCACCGTGGCCTGCAGCGGGAACACCAGGTCGCCGTAGAGGTCGCGGTGCAGGCAGTTGTAGTCGCCGGCACCGTAGCGCAGCAGCAGCGGCGTCGGCCGCTTCTGGCCGCCCTGGTGACACTCCCTCAGCCAGGCCGGCAGGGCAGGCGGATAGTGCCGGGCGCTGCCCAGTTGCGTGCTCCACTGGTTGGCGACCCGGGCCAGCGCGGGATAGAGCGCCTGGCGCAGCCGCTCGACCGGCTCGGGCAGCGGATAGGCGAAATACTGGTACTCGCCCTGGCCGAAGCCGTGGCGCTGCATGACGATATGGCTGCGAAAGCGCGTCTGATCGGGCCACATCTTGGCCAGGGATCGGCACAGGTCGGGCTCGATCAGGCTTGGCGCCACGACATGGCCCCGCTCGGCCAGGGTCGCGGCATCGATCGTCGGGTCATCCCGCCGCGCGCCCTTTCCGAGCGGGGAGGCGTCCGGCGGAAGCCGGATAGGTGCGGTATTGATCATGGGGACATCCTGCCGCGCCGGCCGCTCTTCTT
Source organism: Reyranella sp. (assembly GCF_050185545.1). GTDB lineage: Bacteria > Pseudomonadota > Alphaproteobacteria > Reyranellales > Reyranellaceae > Reyranella. Next base: position 13,693 of record NZ_JBFWZI010000094.1, read on the forward strand.
CTATCCGCCGGCTGCCTGATATATGATGGTCATTAGCCCTCTCCCGGCGCGGAGAGGGTTTTTCTCAACTTGGGGTCCCGAAGACATGGCCGAGCCGGTGCAGACCGACAAGGAGCAGAGGCGGCTCATCCGCATGGCGGAGACGATTTCCAAGGCCCTGCCCTATATGCGACGCCACAACGACGCGACCTTCGTCGTCAAGTACGGCGGCCATGCCATGACCGATCCCAAGCTTGGCGACCTGGTGGCGCGCGACGTCGTGCTGATGAAGCAGGTCGGCATGAACCCGATCGTGGTCCATGGCGGCGGCCCGCAGATCAACAAGATGCTGGAGCGCGTCGGCATCAAGAGCAATTTCGTGAACGGCTTGCGTGTCACCGATGCGGCGACGATGGAGATCGTCGAGATGGTGCTGGCCGGCTCGATAAACAAGGCGATCGTGGCCGACATCAACGAATGCGGCGGCATCGCCGTCGGCATCTGCGGCAAGGACGGCAACCTGATCCTGGCCAGGAAGGTCACCGAGATGCGCGACCCCAAGACCGGCGAGCTCCTGAAAGTGGATCTCAAGCAGGTCGGCGAGCCGGCCAAGATCAACGTCATGGTGCTGGAGCAGCTGCGCCGCGCCGACGTGATCCCGGTGGTGGCGCCGATCGGCTTCGGCGTCGACGACGAGCTCACCTACAACATCAATGCCGACACCTCGGCCGGCGCCATCGCCGGCGCCATGAAGGCCAAGCGGCTGCTGTTCCTGACCGACGTGCCGGGTGTGCTCGACAAGAACGGCCAGCTGATCCAGGAGATGACGGTCGACCAGGCGCGGACGCTGATCGCCGACGGCACGATCTCGGGCGGCATGATCCCCAAGGTCGAGAACTGCATCGACGCGGTGAACTCCGGCGTCGAGGCCGCCACCATCATGGACGGCCGCGTACCGCACAGCCTGCTGCTCGAGGTCTTCACCGAGGCCGGCGTGGGCACCATGGTCAAGCGCGGCCGGGGTTGACCCGGGGTGGGGTTGAATCCGCCGATTCTGCCGCATATTTAGTCGCTATGGCCCTCCTGCCCATCCTCACCGCGCCCGATCCGCGCCTGAAGAAGAAATCCCTGCCGGTCGAGGCGGTGGACGACGACCTGCGCCGCCTGATGGACGACATGCTGGAGACGATGTACGCCGCGCCGGGCATCGGCCTGGCGGCGCCGCAGGTCGGCGTGCTGAAGCGGGTGATCGTGCTCGACATCGACCGCGAGGAGGTCAAGACCGGCCCTCTGTTCATGGCCAATCCCGAGATCGTCGAAGCCTCGGACGAGGACGTGACCTACGAGGAAGGCTGCCTGTCGGTGCCCGAGCACTACTCCGACGTGGTGCGGCCGGCCAAGGTGCGGGTGCGCTATCTCGGCCGCGACGGCACCCGGCAGGAGATGGAATGCGAGGGGCTGCTGGCGACCTGCGTGCAGCACGAGATCGACCATCTCGACGGCATCCTGTTCATCGATCACATCTCCGCGCTCAAACGCAACATGATCCTGCGCAAGCTCCTGAAGGCGCGGAAGGAGAAGGAGCGCGAGGCGGCCGAGGGCAGGCCCGCGGCCAGGGCCTTCAGCAAGACCGACGAGCCGACGCCCGTAATCTGACCGTCGGCCCTTCGGTCCGCAGCCTCTGCCGGTGGCCCTCCGGTCACTGGACCTCCTGACCGCTGGCCTTCTGACCGGTGACTCTCCAGGTGGCCGGTGGCCCTCCGGTCGATGACGCTCCGGCCGGTGGCCATTTTTGACCGGTGGCCCTTCTGACCGGTGGCATGGATGTTGCGGCATCCCTCGCATCGCAATCGACGGGGGAGAGCATCGTGACGCCGCAACAGATCGAGCTCGTTCAATCGAGCTTCAAGAAGGTCGTGCCGATAGCCGGCACCGCCGCCGATCTCTTCTACGATCGGCTGTTCGAGCTCGCGCCCACGGTGCGGCCGATGTTTCCCGCCGATCTGGCCGACCAGAAGAAGAAGCTGATCGGCATGCTGGCGACCGCGGTCAACAACCTCGACAAGCTCGAGACGATCGTACCCGCGGTGCAGGATCTCGGCCGCCGTCACAAGGGCTATGGCGTGTCCGACGAGCACTACACGCCGGTTGGTGCCGCCCTGCTGTGGAGCCTGGAGCAGGGCCTCGGCGCCGATTTCACGCCCGACGTGAAGGGGGCGTGGACGGAGGCCTACACGGCCCTCGCCGGGGTGATGAAGGGGGCGTAGTTCTCCTCCCCAACCCTTTTGGGCGTCGCCGCATTACGGCGCCACCTCCCTCGATGGCCGACGAGAATCACGTTCAGCTGGCCCCGCCACGAACGTCTTCGCGCCGGTGCTCTACAAGAACGTCCAATACGACCCGGTGCGGAGCTTCGCACCGATCGGCCGGACGGACGACTGTCGACTTGAGAGCGGCGCGATGTCGAGGAATGCGCTTGGTCAGTGGATCGGATGCTGATCGGCCGACTGCCGAGTGAACCTCCGCTCATTTCGACACTCATCGACCGCGTCCTCAGCTATGCTACTCATGTTCCGGCGGCCTGTCGTTGGCTTCGATTGGCGGCCACGTTAACGTTGTCGTTGTCTCGCAGGAATGAAAAGTCGGGGGGACGGGATGAAGCGCCGTGATCTGTTGTCTGGTTCCTTTGCGGCCCTTGCGGCGCCACACGTCGCGCGTGCGCAAGCGGCTTGGCCCACCAAGACCGTCCGTTTCATAGTGCCCTTCGCCGCGGGCGGCGGCACCGATACGGTGAGCCGGCTGGTCTGCGATCAGCTGGCGCGCACCTTCGGCCAGCAATTCGTCGTCGAGAACAAAGGAGGCGCCGGCGGCAACATCGGCACCGCCGAGCTGGCCCGCGCCGCACCCGACGGATACACGCTCGGGCTGCTGTCGGTCGCGAGCCACACGCTGAACCCAATGCTCTACAGCAAGCTGCCCTACGACCCGGACAAGGATCTGATCGGCATCTCGCTGCTGGCGACGCTCTACAATCTCCTGGGGGTGACGCTGTCGCTTCCGGTCGGCAACGTCGCCGAGCTGATCACGCTCTGCAAGAAGGAGCCCGGCAGATACTCCTACGCCTCCTCGGGACCCGGCACGTCGCTGCATCTCAGCGGTGAATTGTTCAAGATCATGGCCGGCGTCGACATCCTGCACGTGCCGTACAAAGGCGCCGGACCAGCCTACAACGACCTGATGGCCGGCACCGTGCAGATGATGTTCGCCAACATCACCTCGATGCTGCCCCAGGTGCGTGGCGGCAAGTTGAAGGGGCTGGGCGTCACGTCGGCGGTACGTTCCAAGGCGGCCCCCGAAATTCCGACCATTGCCGAGACGCTGCCGGGGTACGTCGCAACATCCTACTACGGCCTCGGCGCGCCAGCCCGAACGCCCGAGCCGATCGTCGCCAAGCTCGAGTCCGCGGTCACCGAGGCGCTGAAGCAGCCCGAGATCCAGCGCCGCTGGGCCGACGAGCTTGGCCTCGACATGCCGCAGCCCGGCCGGGCGGCCTTCACGAAATTCGTGGCCGAGGACCGCGCGCGATGGGCGCCGGCGGTCAAGGCTGCGAACGTCAAGCTCGACTAGGGTCAGAACCCATAAGGTCTGCCCTCCGTGTCTGCTTCCAGGCAGACCCCGGGTATCCGGCGGCATCAAGCGATTCGTCGGACAGTGACCCAACTCGGACCTAGCGCTGAAGCGCTCACGGCGGGTACCTTGCTCTGCTCAGCCTCCCGCTCGTCCCTCTCCTCACGCCGCGACGCCGGCGGTGATGCCTTCGAGCGCGGCGACTGCGTCGTCCGGTAGATCAAGCTCAGCCGCCAACAGGTTTTCGCGCAGATGCGTGACGGACGACGTACCAGGGATTAGCAGGATGTTGGGTGCGCGGCGCAGCAGCCAGGCAAGCGCAACTTGCATCGGCGTGGCGCCGAGGCGCAGGGCAAGGCCCGACAAGGTCGATGACTGTAAGGGCGTGAAACCCCCGAGGGGAAAGAATGGCACATAGGCAATCCCCTCGCGGGCCAGGTCATCGATCAAGACGTCGTCGCCGCGATGCGCCACGTTGTACATGTTTTGCACGCAGACGATCTCGACGATCCGGCGTGCCTCGGCAATCTGCGCAGCCGTCGCGTTGGAGAGCCCGACATGGCGCACCAGGCCCTTGCGCTGCAACTCGGCAAGCGCTTCGACCTGTGCCGCGATCGACCCTTCGGCTGGCTTGTGGATGTCGCCCATGATGCGAAAGTTCACTACCTCCAGTGCATCGAGGCCGAGGTTGCGCAGATTGTCGTGCACCGCCTGCGTCAACTCGCCCGACGAGAAGGCGGGCAGCCAGGAGCCATCGGCGCCACACCGCGCGCCGACCTTGGTGACGATCACCAGGTTGTCCGGATAGGGATGCAGGGCCTCGTGGATCAGCCGGTTCGTGACATGCGGGCCATAGAAATCGCTGGTGTCGATATGGTTCACCCCGGACGCGACCGCCTCGCGCAAGACGGCGCGCGCCGCCGCGGGGTCCTTTGGTGCGCCGCGGCCCCTGCCTACCTCGACCGCCGTGGCCGTCCGACGCACCCGCGCGATCTTCTCGACCATGCCTGCCTGACGGGCCGCTTTGCGGGCGGCGCCATGCCGCCGTGGGAGTTCGAACGCGATGGCGAGGTGGTGAAGGTCGATCCGGCCGGGCCGTTACTGGTGAGCGTTGGCGGTGCGAGTAACCTCTCGGTCGACACGGCGGTCGCAGGCCTGGGCATCGTCTATCTGTTCGAGGATTGGCTACGTCCGTATTTCGACCGCGGCCTGCTCGTCCCCGTCCTCGAACCCTGGTGGCTGCGCTTCTCTGGCCCATTCCTCTACTACCCTGGGCGGCGCCTCGTAACCGCGCCGCTGCGAGCCTTCATCGATTTCATCAAGGTGACGGCGACCAACGCGAGCGCGCGTGGTCGGAGGCCGGCGAAGGCTGGACCGATCCTGTTCAGCGGGATCGGCGACAAGCCCGCGCGGCGCTTGAGCAGGGCGAGCGCAGGCGCGCTCCCCCGCCAAAGTCCAAAGGAAAAGCGCTGAGGTAAGGGCCGCAAGCGCGCGTCGTCCTCGGCGCGCTCCAGTCCCTCGCCCAAGCCCCGATCAGCCTCGCAGCGCGAGAACGCGGAGAAGGATCGCGCGGCCGCCGTGCGACAGGCGATCGTGGAACAGTTCGGAGACGCGGTCCCCCTTCTTGCGCACCGGGAGCCGGGTCCTGAGCTCGCGCGCGCGATGCAGCGAGCAATAGAGAAAATCCCGCCGCAACTCGCGCAGCCGCTTGCCATAGCCTCTAACGTCGGTGCTGGCGTAGGCCTCCAGCAGCTTGGCGATCAGATAATCGTCGCTCGGATCGGGATAGGCTTCGTAGGAAACGCTCGACGCGCGCATGGACACGGGTTCGTCGGACGACTGGAGAAACAGGTTCATGCGGACCAGGCCGTCCGACACGCCGGTCGCCTCCTCGCTGAAATTTCCATAGTTCACATGCGGCAGGGCCGCGAGTTGCCGGCGCAGGCTTTCGAGCGTCGCCGACGGGATCCTGGCGCCGTTGCCCGCCTTGGTGTCGAGCTTGTTGGCGCGCACCGTGGCGAAGAGGTCGCCCCAGAACTTGTCCCACGGCGCCGTGCCGGTGCGGTTGGCCGTCGGGGTCTTGCGCACGCTGTAGGCCGTCTGGACAAGATAGGCCGCCACTTCGCCCATGTGACGCGTGACGGTGCCGCCGGGATCGTAGACGTCGATCATGGCGTGGACGCATTCATGCAGCAGCAGCGCCCGATCGCTGTCGTCCGCGGGAGGCGACTTCTTCTGCGTCAGCAGGACATCCGTCGTCTGATCGTAGAAGGCGAGATCCTGCGTGCCGCCTTTCACCAGGATATTGCCGACGCGAATGTGATCGCGAACCGTCGTCAGGTATTCGCCCTTGATGTCGATCTTGCCGACGTGGAACTCGATGCCGAGGGCTACGGGGTCGCTCAGTGTGTCCAGGACGTCGCTCAGGGTCAGCGGCATGACGAGCCTCCCTCGCGTGATTGAGCATGGGTAGTCCGGAAGCGCCTCTATAGTATCGCATGAAAGTGTGACCAGATTTCGGCCCCTGTCGCAGGCGTGCTCCTCCAGCCATTTTCCCGTGTCGTCGACGCCACACGCTGCCGCGTCGAGGTGCAGGTCGACTTCGCTTGACCGCGGTCGTGGTGAGCCACCGCCGTGGCGCGGCCGTGCAAGGAGGGCGTCACGATGGTTCTCGTTTGCCGGCGCACCTGTCACACTTGCCGACGAAGGATCTCGATCTGCGGAGGCGCAGGACCCGACGCTTGCTCGACGGTTCTGGGACGCATCCATCACCATGAACGGGATAGATCCCGGTCTACCTGGGTCGCCGGCGTGATGCCGCGTAACGGCATCTGAACCTACGAGGAGGAGGGCATCTATTGCGCCGCGAACCTCTCCGCCGGCGCGAAGGCGCGCTCCATCTCGCGGCGCAGCATCACCGCCGTCAGCGTCTCACCCATCGCCACGTCGGCTTAGGTCAGCGACTGGCCGGCCTTGATCGCAACCCGCCGCGCCTGGCCTGCTCCTCGTTGAGGCCCCAGCACCACCACACCGTCTCGGGCGTCGACTGCGCGTAGTGCGGCAGCCACTTGTGGCCGCGCCCCGCTGCCGTCACCTCGAAGCCCGAGGTTCCGGATCAGGCGTTTCGAGGAGCAGTTCTTCGCCCGCTTCGCTGTCGAGGCAGGATGGTATCCGGGACGTTGAAGCCTTTGCTCAACGCCCGCGCGAAGAAAGACTTTGTGCCCCGGCAGCTGCCGGTGAACAATCAACGCGGCACGCCACCCTCACACCAGAGGCCTCTGTTGAAGCCCGGTATTGTCACCGACCCGCGCCACAGTATCGATGGCCTCGGCTTTCGCCTGCGGGTCGCCTCCGATGTCGGCGGTACCTTTACCGACAGCCTCGCCTACGACTCGGTGACCCGGACCGTCACGGTCGCCAAGGTCCCGACCACACCCCAGAACCGCGCCATCGGGACTGTCGAAGGGCTGAAGCGGGCGCTTGCGCTCCAGAAGCGTACCGGCGCCGAGGTCGACTATGTCGGCCATGGCATGACGACCGCGACCAATGCCGTGATCCAACGCAAGGGCGGCCGCACCGCCTTCGTGACCAATGAGGGGTTCCGAGACCTGCTGTCGATTGGGCGCCAGGATCGACCGAGCCTCTATGACCTCACCCAAGTGCGGCCCGACCCGCTTGCGGCACGCGCCGACAGCTACACCGTTGCCGGCCGCATCGGTGCCGACGGCCGTGAGATCACCCCGCTCGACGAGCCTGGCGTTGCCGCGATCGCCGCCCAGATCAGGCGAACCGACGTGCTCGCCGTCGCGATCTGCTTCCTGCACGCCTACGCCAACCCCGAGCACGAACGTCGCGCCAAGGCGATCCTGTCGGCCGCGCTCCCGACCGTCGTGGTCTGCTGCTCGACCGAGATCCTGAGCGAGTTTCGCGAGTACGAGCGTGCGAGCACGGTGGTGCTCAACGCCTACCTGATGCCCGTGATGGACAACTATCTGGGCTCGCTCGTGGCACTTTTGTCCGACCCGGAGACCGGGCTCGGACTCAGGTCCGACCGGCCCGTGATGGTCATGGAAGCCTCGGGTGGGCTCATGACGGTCGATACCGCACGCGCCAAGCCGGTCCACACGGTGCTGTCCGGCCCCGCCGGAGGCGTGGTCGCCAGCGCCCATGTCGCGGCCCTTTCGGGGATCCGCGACATCGTCACGATGGACATGGGCGGCACCAGCACCGACATCAGCCTGATCCTCGACGCCAAGCCGCAGGTGACGCGCCAGGCCAGCCTCGCGCGCATCCCGGTCCGAATCCCGGTGATCGACATCAACGCGATCGGTGCCGGCGGCGGCTCGATCGCGTGGATCGACGACGGTGGCGCGCTGCGGGTCGGGCCGATCAGCGCCGAAGCGGTGCCGGGTCCCGCCTGCTATCGCCGCGGCGGCACGCGTCCGACGGTAACCGATGCCAATTTGGTGCTCGGTCGGTTCGGCGAGGACACCAAGCTCGGTGGCGACCTGACGCTCGACAAGGATGCGGCCCATTGCGCGATCGAGGTCGAGGTCGCGAGGCCGCTCGGCCTGTCCGTGGTGGAGGCCGCCGCTGGCATCGTGCGGGTCGCGAACGCCAACATGGTCCGCGGCATCCGCGTCGTGTCCGTCGAGCGCGGCCACGATCCACGGCGCCTGACGCTGGTACCGTTCGGCGGCGCGGGGCCAATGCACGGTGCCGCCGTGGCGCGCGAGCTGGCGATTCCGCGCATCCTGGTTCCGCCCACGCCTGGCATCCTGTGCGCCCTCGGAATGCTGGTGTCCGATCTCCGCCATGACCTGATCGAGACCCACCTTGGTCCCTATGCCGACTTCGGCTTTGCGCGCGGCCAGGCGATCCTCGCCCCGATGGCGGCCGAAGCACGCCGATTGCTGGACGAGGACGGCGTACCCGAGCCGCGCCGCCACGTCACGGCACGGGTAGACATGCGCTATATCGGCCAGTCCTATGAGCTCGCGGTGCCGCTCGACCTGATCGACGCAGCCACCTGGTCGTCGCTGCCCGAGCGCTTCCACGAGATCCATCGCCAGCGTTTCGGCCATGCGGATACGGATGCGCCGGTCGAGATCGTCAGCTTCGGCATGACGGCGATCGGGCTGATCGATACGCCGCAGCTCGCCCAGCCTGCCAAGGGGCGCGGGAAGCCAACCGAGGCAGCGCGGCTCGGGTCGCGCAAGGTCTACTTCGAATCGCTGTCCGGCGCCGCCGCGGGCTGGCTCGACTGTCCGGTCTGGCAGCGCGAGGCTCTGCTCGCCGGCAACGTCATCCAGGGCCCCGCCGTGCTGGAGGAGGTCTCGGCCACGACCGTGCTCTATCCAGCCGACGTGGCGCGCGTCGATGCCCAGGGAAGCTTGATCGTGGAGGTGGGAAAATGACGGACCGCCGCAACGACATCGATGCCATCACGCTCGAGGTGCTGCGCAATGCGCTGGAGTCGGTCGCAGACGAGATGGGAGCGGTCCTCAAGCTCACCTCCTTCTCGCCCAACATCAAGGAGCGCATGGACGCCTCCTGCTCGATCTTCGACTGCAACGCCGAGCTGGTCGCCCAGGCCGAGCACGTGCCGGTCCATATGGGCGCGATGCTGAAGGCGGTGCAGGCGACAGTCGCGGCAGTCGGAAGGATCGAGGCCGGCGACGTCGTCATCGTCAACGATCCCTATGTTGGCGGGGCACATCTGCCCGACATAACCCTGGTGGCTCCGGTCGATGTGAAGGGCACCCGCATCGCCTATGTTGCAACCCGCGCGCACCATTCCGATGTCGGCGGAATGGAACCGGGCTCGATGCCGGGCAAGAGCCAGGAGGTGTTCCAGGAAGGCCTGATCATCCCGGCCGTGAAGCTCTACCGAAAAGGCGAGCTGCAGGACGACATCATGCGCATGATCCTGGCGAACGTGCGCACGCCCGAGGAGCGCCGCGGCGACCTCAATGCCCAGCTCGCCTCGATACGGGTCGGCGCGCGGCGTCTCGAGGAACTGGCCGAGACCTATGGGACCGGCCTTCTGATGCGTGGCTTCGACGCCCTGCTCGACTATGCCGAGCGCCGCATGCGCAAGCGCCTGGCGGAGCTGCCGCCCGGCGTCTATCGCGGCGAGGATCAGCTCGACGACGACGGCTGGTCGGAAGAGCCGGTCGGGATAAAGCTCGCCGTCACGGTCGCGAAAGACCGCATCCTGCTCGATTTCGAGGGCTCGTCCCCGCAGCGCCGCGGCAACATCAACGCGGTCGCGCCGATGACCTACTCGGCTGTGTTCTTCGCCATCAAGGTCATGACCGACGCCAGCCTGCCGGTGAATGCCGGCACCTTCCGGCCGGTCCAGGTCAACCTGCCCGAAGGCAGTTTCCTGAACGCCAGGCATCCGGCGGCGGTCTGCTCGGGCAACACCGAGACGACCCAGCGCCTGGTCGATACGATCCTGAAGGTATTTCACCAGTTCGCGCCGGATCGCGTGCCCGCGGCCAGCCAGGGCACTATGAACCTGATCGGCATCGGCGGGCGCGATCCGCGCAACAATCGCCCCTACACCTACATCGAGACCATCGGCGGCGGACAGGGCGGCCGGCCCATGGGACCGGGCCAGGATGGCGTCCAGTGCAACATGACGAACACGATGAACACGCCGATCGAGAGCTTCGAGATCGCCTACCCGCTTCGTGTGGAGCGCTACGAGCTGCGCGACGGTTCGAACGGCAGGGGACGCAATCGGGGCGGTCTCGGCATCGTCCGCGCCTTGCGCGTGGTGGACCACGAGGCGCGTGTGTCGCTGCAGTCGGATCGGCGCAAGACGGGACCCTACGGTATCGGCGGCGGCACGTCGGGATCGCCGGGGCGCAATTCGACAGTCGCGTGCGACGGCCGCATCACGCCGCAACCCGGCAAGGCCACCTTCTCCCTGCGCGCCGGCGAGATGGTGGTGGTGGAGACGCCCGGTGGCGGCGGCTGGGGTGCCACCGCCGGCACCGACGATTGACGAGACCACCGGTGGGACAGGGGTGTGCGATGAGTGAAGCGATGACGTGGGGCGCGGCATTCATAGGCGCCAGCTCTACAAGAGACCTCACCCTGAGGAGCGGCCCGGAGGGCCGCGTCTCGATTAGGGCGAAGTCACCTTCGCCCTTTGGTCGGCAAAAAGTCGGGGTCTTAGAGGCTGCTTTCCAGCGATCTCTTGTGTCGCCTATCCTTCGAGACGGTCGCTACGCGACCTCCTCAGGATGAGGACTTTGTTGGTCCGGCCAATATTAGCGCCCTGGGGCGCGGCACTCCGTGGCTGACCAACCTGATCCCGGGACGGCGGACGTCGCGGTCATGACCGGGACGGACCCTCTGCGCATCGCGGCCGACATCGGCGGCACCTTCACGGACATCGCCGCAATCCTGGCCGATGGCAGCCTGATCACCCGTAAGCTGCCCTCCACGCCGCACGACTACGCGGAGGCGGTGGTCGACGGCGTGCTGGCTCTGCTGGCCGAGCACGGGCTCGACAAGGCTGAACTCGGCGAGGTGCTGCACGGCTGCACCGTCGCGACGAATGCGATCCTGGAGAACAAGGGCGCACGCACCGCGCTGATCACCACGGCAGGCTTCCGCGACGTGCTGGAGTTGCGTCGCATCCGCGTGCCGCGGCTCTATGAGCCTCTCTACGTCAAGCCGCCGCCCCTGGTGCCGCGCCAGCTTCGGCTCGAGGTGGTCGAGCGCATGGGGCCGCGCGGCGAGATCCTGACTCCGCTGGACGAGGCGTCGCTGTCGGTCGCGATCGAGCGCCTGAAGCGCGAGAAGATCGATGCGGTCGCCGTCTGCTTTCTGCACTCCTATGCCAATCCGGAGCATGAGCGCCGTGTCGGCGAGGCGCTCCGCCAGGCCCTGCCCGACGCCTTCGTCACGCTGTCGATCGAGATTCTGCCGGAGATGCGGGAGTACGAGCGCACCAGCACGACCGTGATCAACGCCTTCGTCGGCCCACCGGTGAGGGCCTATCTGCGCTCGTTGATCCGGCGTCTGGGCGACGCGGGCTTGCGCGAACGGCTCCTCATGATGCAATCCTCGGGCGGCATCCTCGACGCCCGGGTTGCCATGGACAAGCCGGCGCAGATCGTCGAATGCGGCCCCGCCGCCGGCGTGATCGGGGCGACCCATGCCGGCGTGCTTGCTGGCTATCGCGACCTCATCACCTTCGACATGGGCGGAACCACCGCCAAGGCCTCGCTGGTCGAGGACGGCAAGCTGGTCCGCACCGACGAGTACGAGGTCGGCGGCGGGATCTCGCTGTCGAGCCGGTTGGTCAAGGGTGGCGGCTACGCCCTGCGACTGCCGGTGATCGACATCTCGGAGGTGGGAGCGGGCGGCGGCAGCATCGTCTGGCTCGACAAGGCGGGATCCCTCAAGGTGGGGCCGCACAGCGCCGGTGCGGTGCCGGGGCCGGTCTGCTACGACGCCGGCGGCACTGAGCCCACGATCACGGACGCCAATGTCGTGCTTGGCTATCTCGATCCCCATGCATTGGCCGGCGGCAGCGTTCCCATCAACGGCGCGAAGTCACACGCGGTCATCGAGGCGAAGGTGGCAAAGCCGCTCGGCCTGTCGGTGGTCGAGGCGGCATTCGGCATCCACCAGGTGGCGACGACCGTGATGATGCGGGCCGTCAAGGCGGTGTCGACCTTTCGCGGCCGAGACCCTCGCGACTTCGCGTTGTTCGCCTTCGGCGGCAACGGTGGCGTCCATGCCGGCGAGCTGGCGCGCGGGCTCCACATGCAGCGCATCATCGTGCCCGCCGGCGCCGGTGTCTTCAGCGCCCTCGGCCTGTTGTTCGCCGACGTCGAGCTCGGCCTCTCGCGCGCCTTTCTGCGGCCGATCGCGGGTACCGCTCCTGACTCAATGGAAGCCGCCTTCCAGGCGCTCGAGGGCGACGTCGCACGCCAGCTCGATGCGCCGGTCGAGCGGGTGCAGTTCCGCCGCCAGGTCGATCTCCGCTATAGCCTTCAGGCCTTCGAGCTGACCGTGCCGGTGCCGCCGGGCCGCCTCGACGCGGCCACCGTCGCAGCGCTGGCCGGCGCTCTCGACGCGGAGCACGAGCGGACTTACGGCCATCGGCTCGACGCAGCGCGCACCGGCGAGATCGTCAATCTGCGGGTCACCGGTGCGCTGCCGACCGCCGGCCGCAAGAGCCTGTCGGCCGCCGCCGCCACGGTGGCGTCCTCCGGTGCACCCTGCCGACGGCGCGCCTGGTTCGGCCAGCGCTTCGGCATGGTCGAAACTCCGGTGCTGGCGCGCGCCGCGATCGGTGCCACGCCGCAGGCCGGGCCGCTCATCGTCGAGGAATATGAAGGCACCATCGTGGTCCCGCCGGACGCCACGGTCAGGCGGGACGGCTTCGACAATCTCCTCGTCGAACTGTCGGAGAGCTGAGCCATGCGCAACGACATCGACCCGATCCTGCTCGAGGTGCTGAAGAGCGGCTTCGACACCATCGCCGACGAGATGGCCTTGATCCTGATGCGCACCGCGCATTCGCCGATCGTCCGCGACTCGATGGACTTCTCGACGGCGATCTGCGACGAGGCCGGCCAGACCCTGGCGCAGGGCGTCACGACGCCGATGCATCTCGGCAGCTTCTACGATGCCATGCGGTTCCTGATCGAGCGCTACCAGGGCGATGTGCAGCCGGGCGACGTGTTCGTCGGCAACGACCCCTATGCCGCCGCGGGCCAGCATCTGCCCGACATCTATATCGTCAAGCCGATCTTCCACGACGCGCGCATCGTCGGCTGGGCCACCACGGTCGCCCACCACGCCGATGTCGGCGGCATCGTGCCGGGCAGCAATGCGTTGGGCGCGGTCGAGATCTATCAGGAGGGAATCCGACTGCCTTTCCTGAAGCTCGTCGAGGCCGGGCGCGACGTGAAGGCGCTGTGGGAGCTGATCGCGCTCAACGTGCGCGTGCCCGACATGGTGACCGGCGACCTGCGGGCGCAGATCGCCGCCTGCGTCGCAGGCGAGCGCGGCTATGCCGACCTGTTCAGGCGACATGGGCCCGCCGTGATGCTGCGCTATATCGACGAGCTGCACGACTATGCCGAGCGGCTGGCGCGTGCCGAGATCGGCGAGATCCCGGACGGCGAGTACCGATTCACCGACCACATCGACGGACTCGGCGAGGATCCCGAACCCGTGATCTTTCAGGTCTGCGTCACCGTGGCGGGCGACACGATCGTGGCCGACTGGGCCGGAAGCAGCCCGCAGGTGAAGGGAGGCATCAACACGCCGCTGCCCTTCACCAAGGCCGGCGTCTACACCGCGCTGCGCTCGGTCATGGCCAGCGACGTGCCCAACTGCCATGGCTTCACCCGGCCCATCACGGTACGGGCCCCGGCTGGCACGGTGGTGAACTCGGTGCACCCCGCGCCGACCGGCGCGCGTGGCATCACGGGCTATCGCGTGATCGACTGCATGTTCGGCGCCCTGGCCCAGGCGGTGCCGGACCGGGTTGCCGCCGACGGCAGCGGCGGCTCGACCCTGCCGAGCTTCGGCGGTTACCAGGACGGCAAGCCCTTCGTCTTCTGCGAGACCGTCATGGGCACCTGGGGCGGCACCGCCAGCCACGACGGGCCCGACGGCGTGCCGCATATGGGGGCCAACCAGTCCAACGTGCCGATCGAGATGATCGAGGCCAACTACCCGCTGCGCATCCGGCGCTA
>NZ_JBFWZI010000095.1:0-27630 GCF_050185545.1 Reyranella sp.
CCATGTGGGTGACGGGCGCCAATGCCTATGATCCCAACGTCAATGCCCTGCTTGGCTTCGAGGCGCCGTCGCGGCTGGTCGGCTTCCTGACAGTCGGGACGCCCGCCCGGGCGCGACGCCGACCTTCCCGCGGCCGCAACTCGCCGCTCATGCCGTCGATCGGCAACCGCCGGCGGTCTAGCCAGCGGAGAATGCGAAGATCGCTGCAACTGGCTTCGGTCCGATATCGTTCTATCGGGCATGCACACGAAGCCTGATCTGGAAGCGGTGATGAGCTGTCTTGCCAAGCTCGAAACTCAGATCGGAGAGCAGAGGCTGCTGGTCGATGTTTTGCGTGAGCTGGGCGACGCCGCGGAAGCCGAGAAGGCCGAGTCTCAGCTCGCCCACCTCGAAGAATCGTATGGTGCAGTAGTGCTTTACCGTGAGCTGCTCGAGGAAGAGCTGAACAAGAATCGGTGCGTGCACTGATTGGCCGCGGTGCCATTGTCAGCAGCCGATGCCCGGTTCGCACGCGGTTCCGCGGGTGATGGAAAACGGGTTGTCCGACGACATCAGCAGGCGCGCTCGCGCTGCGTCGCCCGTGCGCTGGGCAATCGCCGTGACAATGGCGACCGCCGCAACGACGGCCAGAACGGGCACGTACCAGCGGCCGTACCACCTGCCTGTTTCTCGAGGAGCGGCCATGCGTCGATAGCAACGAAACGAAGGAAGGAACGTTCCTCAATTTCGCCACTTTTCATCCGACACGACCGCGTGCCAATACGGACGATGTTTCGAGTTGCCGACATCACAATCGAACGGCAACCCGGCTTTTCCCGTATCGTTTAGCCTTCCCATGCCCGCTGAGGAGGTGCACCGTGGCCTACCGGCGCAACGACGACCGTCGGCGTGATCTCGACGCGCATCCGCGCGATCGCTTTCCAAGACGCGACTTCGATCCTGCGATGGGCGCGTCGCTTCGTGACGTCCGTGATGTCGAGGGCGACCAGCGTCGGGCACGCTGGCGCCGCCTGCAAGCGAAGGACAATCCTGCGCCGCAATGGGATCGAACCGGACAACGAAAAGATCCCGACGAATCTGCGGGCGAACCGCGTTTCGCGGCCAATTCCCGCCGCGGTCGCCATGGCGGTGGCGAGCGCGGGCGATCCGGCGATGACGACTATTGGCGCCGGATCAGGCGCCGTAGCGCGCGCTACGAAGGCGTCGACATGGATGACCCGGATCAATCGGCCATGGTCGGCAGCGACCTGCATGAAACCTATCAGGGTCGGTATGGCGGCGTGGCGCCCTACTCGAAGCACGCCAACGAGCGCAACTATTGGGCTGGTTATGACGAGGATCGTGGCCCGCACCGTGGCAAAGGTCCGAAGGGCTACACGCGATCAGACGAGCGGATCGAGGAACACGTTTGCGATGTTCTTTTGGAAGACTCGCACGTCGACGCTTGCGAGATCGAGGTGCAGGTGAACAACGGCGAGGTCACCTTGAGCGGCAGAATCGACAATCGCTCTGCCCGGCAGCGCGCGGAAGACCTGGTGGAAGAGGTCAGCGGCGTAAAGGCCGTGCGGAACAATCTGCGCCTCAAGAATCGGGCGTCGCGCTGGTCCGCGTGATAGAGCGTTTCCGCGATCCCTCGAGATCGGGAACCCGCGGCCGAAAGTCTGCTCGTGGAGGGAAGAAGAGACTCCTCGTACCTCGCTAGTTCACCACGCGCGGCAAATCGGAGAAGGCAACTTCACCGGCCTCGAGCCAGGCGCGGCGCTGCAGCGGTGCATCCGTCTGCGCCGGCAGGGGCGGGCCGAGATGGAAGCCCATCCTGCTCAACACTTCTATTGCGTCGGTACTGTCGGCGGGAACGATGTTCTCGAGTTCACCGAACTCCGTCAGCATCTCGTCAACGACGAGACGCGAGGAGTCCGCCAGGTCCTGTCGATCCTGTTCATCGGATTCGACCAGCATCATCCACAGACGCCCGGTCTGCGGCTGGTCCGGAGCAGGGACGACGCCCCACAAGGCAGCGGGCGTTCCCTCCAGATCCCGCGCCGCCCACAGCTGGCGGCTGAAGGCGCAACTACGCAACAGATGGTTGACGGCAGCAGACGAGGACGGGCCGCCGTTCTCCGACATCTTGTTTGCGATATGAGCGACGTCGGCTGCCGTCGCCGCTTGCACCGTGTAGCGCATCGTTCGCTCTCTTTCTCCTTTGCAGCTGTTGATGTTAATGGAGGAGAGGCTTTGGGGTTGCGGCGTGGACGCTGCGGCTTGTCATCGAGAACTTTCGACGATCATGCACGTTTTGATCGTACTACCTCGGACAGATGGGTCACGCCTCGTTTCAGAGTCGCGCTGCCTTGATGGGCGAGCGTTGAGCACATGGGTGACCACATTGTAACGGGCGGCGTCGAGAGAGGATCGTCATCGTCAACATCTTCTACAGTGAGCTCGAGGCATCCGATGGAAGGGACGGAGCACGACAAGCATCAAGCATGATGCCGGCGGTGAAGTGACTGAGAGTGCCTTGCAAGGCGAGACCGACGGCGAGGCCGATCACGCCGAAGGCGGCAATGAAGCTCGCGGCGACGCCGAACGTCGTCAGCACTGCCACGATGGCGAAGGCTAGCATGGCATAGCGCGCCGCATTGGCGAGAAACAGAACCAGGGTGTGGTCCATATTGCGGACCGTTCCGCACAGCCGCTCGACCAAGTGGTAAGCATCCGCGATACCGCGATCAGAACCGCGATCGCGCCAACGACCCTGAGCCCATAGGTCGTTCCCAGTGTCAGCAGGGTATTGACGACATGGTCTGTTTGGAGATTCATAGGCTCGACCACCGAAGCGGCGTCGACGTTGGCGATCGCTAACGTCGGTGATTCTGGCCGTTCCATGTCAATGGCTGGATGAAACCGTTAAAGGTCCTGGGGCGAAGAGGCTTTGCGCAACACGCATTCCGTGGGATGGTTGCCGATAAGGTTCCAAAGTCACTGGGATGTTGCAACCAAGTCACACCTTGCGGCGTTAGCAAGGCATGAAAATCCCCGGACCCCGCGTCGTGCAGACCAGGCAGAGGATCACGTCGGAATTGGCCTCCCTCAAGGAACTCGCCCTCAGCCGGCGCGCCGCCTCCCTGAAGCAGCAAATGCTCAAGCTTTCGCAGCTGCGCGAAATCGAGGGCGAGATCAGTGGTTTGCGCCGGCGGCAGGCGAAAGGGAGCGTTGCCCAACTGGCGGATTGAGATGTCCTCGCGGGCCGGGCGCAACACCGGCTGGCCATGGTTCGCTACCTACGCACCGTGAGGTCATGGCCGCTAGCTGACGGATTTCCGCTCTAAGGGACCAGCCCCTGCCCCGGCTCCCGTGCGTGAGCTGCGTGTCTGCGTTCCACACCGCCGCGAGATCTTCAAATTACACTAAGAATGTGGGCTGTTGCGTGTGGAAAACAGGGCCAAAGGACGGCGCCCGCAAAGTTCTTTCAGCGTCGTTCCGGAATGTGGCTCGAATGGCTGATAGTCCTGCAGGACATCGAAGAAAATCCGGGACGATGGCGGGTCGAGCCGCAAATTCGGCCAAGTGATTTCCAGTCGGGAGCTTGCTCCGTCGATATGCAGCCGGCCCGGTAGGCGCGGAACCACTGCCATGATCAGGTCTCGCCCTTGTCGCCGACAGAAGGCGAGGGCGGTTTCCGGCCCGTCACCGTCGAGACGCACCGGCTCGTAAGTTCCATGAACGAACGGATCGGGCCACGCGGCGCGCAAAGATAGTGTGCGGACGATCAGGTTTTGTTTGAGGGCGCCGCTGCGCCACGGCGAGGTCGGACCTTCCTCGATCGATCGAATTCGGACTGCATAGTCGACGGGCCGACGGTTGTCTGGATCGACCAGGCTGAAATCCCAGTGCTCGGTGCCCTGGTAGAAGTCCGGAACACCCGGCGCGGTGAGCTTGATGAGAACCTGGGCCAGGCTGTTGACCGCGCCGGCCGGAGCGATCGACTGCACGAAAGCAAAGATCTCCTCGAGCAGGGGGCTCGGATGAGCATCGCCCACCAGGTGCAGAACCAAGCTCCGTGCCGCCGCCTCGTAGGGTTCGTTTGGCGCGCTCCAGTCGCTGGCGAGCTTGGCCTCGCGCAACGCCTTCTCCTGCCACGCGGCAAGGCGGCGCGCGAAGGCGATGCGTCCCGCGGCATCGTCGAGCGCCAGGTCGAGGGGCCACGCACCCACCACCATCTGCAACAGCATTGCGACATCGCCAGCGCTCGGAATGCCATTGTGCCGTAGCGGCTCGAGTGCCGCGATCCAGCGCGCCAGCAAGCGCGTCCATTCTGTGGCGCGCTCGCTCAGCACGGCGAGGCGCGCACGGACATCCTCGCCACGCTTGTGGTCATGTGTCGCCGTTGCCAGGAGGCTCGTCGGTTGGCACTGCATCATGTGGCGATGGAAGTCGTCCGGCGACAGGCTGAACTGGCGGACGTCGAAGCCGACATCGTTGCGCGAGAGCAGTGGGCCGTAGCGATAGAAGGCCGTATCCTCTACTGCCTTGGCGGCGATCGGTGCGCTCAGCTGCTGAAAGCGGCGCAGCGGTGCGATCTCCGGCCCGGGCTCGCGGAACCATCGTTCGAGGATCGCGAGGGTGATCGCATCGTTCGGCAGGACAGACCGCCGCGCACCGGCAAACGCCGCGTCGAGCGCAGGGCCATCCTCCGGCGTCCCGTAGCTGCGATAGACCGGGAAGTTGATCAGCAGCAGCTCGAGCACCCGGCGCAGCGATGGTCGAGTGAGGTCGGTCATCCCGGCGGCGGCGCGCTCGAACGCGGCGACGCAGGCCTCGAGCGGCGCGGCGAAACTGCGCGCGATGGTTTCGCGCCGCGCGATCTCTTCCTCGGCATCGAAATCACGTGGCCGATGGCTGAGCGCGGCCCAGGCATCCTTGAGGATGGCCTCGCCGGCGGCATCGTGCTGCAGCGCACTTACCTGGTCCATGAAGTCGTAGCCGGTCGTGCCGTCGCAGCGCCACGAGCCCGGCAGGAGCTCGCCTCGCATCAGGATCTTCTCGACCACGATGTAGGGGCGTGATGGATCGCCGGCATCGAGTCGCTGGCGCAAGCGGCAGCAATAGTCGGCGGGGTCGGCGAGGCCGTCGACGTGGTCGACCCTGACGCCGTCGATCATGCCCTGGGCATAGAGCAGCGCGGGCAGGGCATGCACGCGCTCGAAGGTTTCGGAATCCTCCATGCGCAGGCAGACCAGCTCGTTGATGTCGAAGAAGCGCCGCCAGTTGATGCGATCGCCGGCGGTTCGCCACCAGGCGAGCCGATACGGCTGGCGCTCGAGCAGCGCCATCGACAGTGCTCCATCGCCTTGCAGGGGCAGGATTGTGGTGCCGTAGCGCAGGCCGCGGCTTCCATCCGGGTGCGTGACGATTTCCATCGCGGCCGACGACAACGCGTCCGACAGCGGTTGCGTCAACAGAGGGAGCAGCACCTTGCCGCGCAGCAACGGGTCATCACTCTCCCAGTCGATGTCGAAGGCGTTGGCGTAACGGCTGTTGCGGCCATGGGTCAGGACATCGAGCCACCAAGGATTGTCGAGACTGGCGGCCATGTGGTTGGGCACGATGTCGATGATGATGCCAAGGCCTTGTCGCTGCGCCGTGCCGGCCAGGCGCTCGAAGCCCGCCTCGCCTCCCAGCTCCGGATTGATCCGCGACGGATCGATGCCGTCGTAGCCGTGCGTCGAGCCCGGCCGCGCCATGGCGATCGGCGAGGTATAGAGGTGACTGATGCCGAGCCGGGCGAGGTAGGGGACGATGTTCTCGGCGTCGGCGAAGGTGAATCCCTTGTGCAGCTGAAGCCGCAGGGTCGACCGCGGTGTCACGCGCGATGTTCCGCCATCAGGGCGAGACGGCGCCGGGCCGCCGGGGCGGCCAGGAGATCCGCGGCCGGCGTCGCATAGCGCCGTCGCCAGTTTGGGTGCTCGTCGATCGTGCCGGGCAGATTGGGTTGGTCGGCCCATCCCAGCACGTCCTCCAACGGCACCAGAGCCAGCGTGTCGACTGTCTCGGCGATGAACCCGACGGCGGCGTCGACGACCGGCTCTGCCTCCAGCGGAGGCTGCGGCGACGCGGCGACACCCGCCTCCTCGAAGGCCTGCCACAGGCTGTCGCGGTCCGCATCGCGCCGACTCGCCTCGTCCTCGCCGTGCGTTCCCAGCCCGCGCCGCAGCTCGAGATCGGCGCCGCGCCACCATCCGGCGACGGTCGGCAGGTCGTGGGTCGTCGTCAGCGCGACCGCTTCAGGACGCCATTCGCGCGGCGCCAGGAAGCGCTGGCCATCGCGCTGGAACCACAGGACGTCCATTCCCGCGATACCGGCGATGCGGCAGCGGCGGCGAAACGCAGGCGGCACGGTGCCGAGGTCCTCGCCGATGACGATGGCGCCATGGCGGTGCGATTCGAGTGCCACGAGGCGCAACAGATCGTCGAGCGGATAGGCGAGGTAGGCGCCCTCGGTCGGGGGAGCGCCGTCGGGCACCAGCCACAGTCGCATCAATCCCATGGCGTGATCGATGCGCACGCCGCCCGCGTGTCGCAGTGCGGCGCGCAGGGTGGCAAGGAAGGGGGCGAAGCCTTCCGCGCGCAGCGCCCCGGGCGAGAAGGTCGTCAGGCCCCAGTCCTGGCCGCGCTGGTTGAACTGGTCGGGCGGCGCGCCTATCCGGAGGCCCGCGAGGTAGTCCTGTGGTCGCGCTGCGACCTCGCTGCCGGCTGGATCGAGGCCGACCGCAAGGTCGCTGATCAGGCCGATCCGCATGCCGGCGTCGCGACACCCCCGCTGTGCGGCGGCGAAGGCGCCTGCGGCGAGCCATTGCAGGAACAGGGGAAATTGCGGCGGCGTGGGCTGATGGGCGCGCGCCGCTTCGAGCTCGCCATGCCGGCGCAGAGAGACTCCGCCGTCCTGCACGAAACCGCGAAAGTCGCGGGCAAGGGATGACTCCTGGGCGAGGTCGTTCTGCGCAAAGTCCTCGAACAGGCGACGCAGCAGGCGATACTTGGCGTTGCTCGCCCTCGGCCAATCGATCAAGCCGTCGACCGGTTCGACCGGCATCCCGGCGGCGGCATCGAGCACGCGCGCACGGCCCAGCACCGTTGCCGGGTCGGCAAGCAGTGGATTGAGGAACAGCCGCGACGACGGCGAGTAGGGACCGAAGCGCGCCGGATCCTCGGGGAAGAGACTGTGAGTCGGGCTCAGCGCCACGGCATCGGCGCCCTGGCGTGCGGCGGATGTCGCCAGATCGGCAAGCGCGGTCGTATCGCCGATGCCGCCATCTCCGTCGCGCTTCAGGCTGTAGAGCTGGACCGCCACGCCCCAAGGCCGGCGATCGCGCACGAGATCGCCGACGGTCAGGCAGCGCCGGGGGGCGACGGCGATCGGTTGCTCGCGATCACCGAGCAGCAGGCGATGATAGCCGGGCTTGTCGAGCGCCGGCAGGCGGCCGGCTTCGATTCGCAGGCTCGCGCGCGAGCCGTCCTCGTAGACCAGCTCGGCGGCGCCTTCCTGGTAAACGTGCGGCAAGGCGGGTCGCATGCCGGCGGTGGTCGTCAGCAGGCGCGGAGCGACGCGTTGTTGGTTCAGCCGCTCGAAACTTTCGCGAAGCTGGCCCGCCGAGGCGCACGGCAGGCCGAGCGCCGCCAGGATGTGCCTCAGCGTCGCCACGCCGACATGCCGGCGGCGCGACCCGGAGTCGGTCCAGGAGACCGCCAGGCCCGCGCGACGGGCCAGGTCGCGGACCGTGGCATCGCTCATGATGGTGAGGCCAGAAAGGCCACGGTGCTGCGGTCTCGCAGTTGGCTGTTGCGCACGGCGTCAGGCCGGGATTCGTAAAGCTGCGATGCACCGGGGCCGATGAACGGGCAGGCCTCCGTCGAGAGATTGGCGGCGATCGTGAGCAGCGAACCGTCGCCCAGTCGCCAGCGGCCTTCGACGGCACCGGGGCCGATGACCTGGGCGTCGATGGCACGCGCACCTTCCAGCCGTGGCACGATGGCGCTCTGACGCAACGCCAGCAGCGTGCGGTAGAAGCCGCTATCGCCCGTGGCGGTCACGCGGCAGCACTCGAAGCTTTCGCGCGCGTTGGGGTCGCTGATCTTCTCGCTCGCGAAGCCGGCGAAGTGGCGGAACTCGCGGCGCCTGCCCTCGCGCACGGCGGTCGCCAGCTCGCCGTGAAAGTCGGTGAAGAACAGGAAGGGCCGCTCGTCGAACGTTTCCTCGCCCATGAAGATCAGCGGGATGCAGGGGGCCAGCAATTGCAAAGCGACCGCGGCCTTCAGGGCGTCGCGATCGGCCAGGCGCGCGAGGCGATCGCCAAGCGGACGATTGCCGATCTGATCGTGGTTCTGCAGGAACACGATGAACTTGGTCGGGGCCAGGTCGGCGCTCGGCGTGCCGCGCGGCCGACCGTCGCGATGGATCGACGGATCGCCCTGATAGGCAAAACCTTCCTTGAGGCAACGTGCGAGGTGGCGCGTGGCGTCGACGTAGTCCCGGTAGTAGCCGTCGCGCTCCCCGGTCAGCAGGACGTGCAGCGCATGGTGGGCGTCGTCGTTCCATTGCGCCGTGAAGTCGCGGCGCAGATGGCCCGCCTCGTTGCCGTCGTGCTCCAGCACCAGGTGCACATGGCGCCCGGGCTCGATGGCCGACCGCACCTCGGCAGCCATCTCGTCCAGCCAGGCGGGATCGCCGATGGCGTGAACGGCGTCCAACCGCAGGCCGTCGAAGCGGTACTCGTGCAGCCAGTAGAGAGCGTTCTCGGTGAAGAAGCGACGGACCTGCGGTCGGCGGAAATCGATCGCCACGCCCCACGGCGTGTGCAGATCGTCGCGGAAGAACTGCGGCGCGTAGCTCGCGAGGTAGTTCCCGTCCGGCCCGAAGTGGTTGTAGACGACGTCGAGGAACATCATCAGCTGCAAGTCGTGGGCCGAATCGACGAGCGCCTTGAGCTGTTCCGGCGATCCGTAGGCACGATCGGGCGCGAAGGGCAGGACGCCGTCGTAGCCCCAGTTGCGCGTGCCGGAGAAATCGCTGACCGGCATCAGCTCGACGGCGGTGATGCCGAGCTCGGCCAGTCGCGGCAGCGCCGCCCTCACGCCGTCAAAGCCGCCGAACAGCCCGGTGTGCAGTTCGTAGAGCACGCTGTCCCGCCACGGCCGGCCGCGCCAATCGGCGTTGCGCCAGGGATATCGATCCGGGTCGACGACGACGCTCGGACCATGGACGTCGTCGGCTTGGGCGCGCGAGGCCGGATCGGGCACGGCAAGGCCATTCGGAAGGCGATAGCGATAGCGTGCGCCCGGCCCGCAGGAGACCTCGGTCTCGAACCAGCCGTCGCCCAGCGCCGTCATGGCAACCGCCGGCAGGCGGTCGATCTCGAGGCCGACCTCGGCGAGCGCCGGCGCCCACAGCCTGAAGCGGGTGCGGCCGGCGTCGAGGACGGTCGCTCCGAACGACAGGGCCGTCATCCACCCTCCGCGGCGACGACGCTGCGCACCAGAAGGACGCTGCGCGCCCTCACGCTCACCTTGTCGTCGGTGAGATCGCGCTCCGGATCATGAGGAGCCGCGCTGTCGATCAGCAGGCGCGCCGGCAGCGGACCCGGGATCCGGAAGTCGTGATCCTCCGAATCGGCGTTGAAGAAGCAGGTCAGGATGGCGGCACTGCCGTCGCTCTCGCGGCCCGCCCGCCGCACCGTCAGCAGATGGGCAAGCGGATTTTTCCAGGCTTCCGGTGTCAACGGATCGCCCATCTCGTCGAACCAATCGATATCACGGATGCCGGGCACGATCTCCTCCCTGCCATGCAGATAGTGACTGCAGCGCAGCACCGAATGGCGGCGTCGCAAGGCGATCAAGCGGGCCGTGAACGCGGAGAGCGTCCGCCCGTCCGGCGACGCGGCCGAGCTCCAGTCGATCCACGACGTCTCGTCGTCCTGGCAGTAGGCGTTGTTGTTGCCGTTCTGGGTACGTCCAAGCTCGTCTCCGGCCAGGACCATCGGCGTGCCCTGCGAGAGGAGCACGGTGGCCAGCATCGCCCGTTGCAGGCGGCCGCGCAGCTCGAGCACCCACGGGTCCTCGGTCGGCCCCTCGACTCCCCAGTTGGCCGAGAAGTTCTCGCTGTGGCCGTCCTTGTTGTCCTCGCCGTTGGCTTCGTTGTGGCGCTCGGCGTAGCTCACCGTATCGAGCAGGGTGAAGCCGTCGTGCGAGGCGACATAGTTGATTGAGGCGTAGGGACGCCGGCCGCGGCGCTCGAAGATCGGGCTCGATCCGGCGACACAGTCCGCCAGGATGGCACGATGGCCTTCGTCGCCACGCCAGAATCGGCGCACGCCGTCGCGAAACTTGTCGTTCCACTCGGAAAACCCGGGCGGGAGCTGGCCGAGCTGATAGCCGCCCGGCCCGAGATCCCACGGCTCGGCGATCAGTTTTACGCGCGACAGGACCGGGTCTTGCCGCACGGCGTCGAGAAAGCCCGCACCCGGATCGAAGCCGTTGCTTTCGCGGCCCAGCGTCACGCCGAGATCGAAGCGGAATCCGTCGACGTGGTAGGAGGTCACCCAGTAGCGCAGGGAATCCATGACCATCTGCAACACGCGCGGATGCGAAAGGTTCAACGTGTTGCCGGTGCCGGTGTCGTTGATGCAATGGCGCGGATTGTCGGGCAGCAGCCGGTAGTAGCTGGCGTTGTCGAGGCCGCGGAACGCCAGGGTCGGCCCGAGCTCGCTGCCCTCGGCGGTGTGATTGTAGACGACGTCGAGGATCACCTCGATGCCGGCGGCATGGAGGCGGCGCACCGCCACGCGCATCTCGTCGGTCGATCCGTTCGACAGGTAACGCGGCTCGACGGCGAAGAAGCCCAGCGTGTTGTAGCCCCAGTAGTTGCGCAGGCCCTTCTGCAGCAGGTGGTCGTCCTGCACGAAGGCTTGCACCGGCATCAGCTCGACCGCCGTGATGCCGAGACGTCGCAGATGGTCGATGACGGCAGGCTCGCCGAGTGCGGCGAAGGTGCCGCGCTCGCGCGGCCGCAGGCCGGGAAAGAGCATGCTGAGACCGCGGACGTGGGCTTCGTAGATGACGGTGTCGGCGAGCGGGATGTTGGGCGGGCGATCGTCCGCCCAGTCGAACAGCTCGGAGGTGACGACACCTCTCAGCATGGCGGGGGCGCTGTCGCGCCGATCGAACGACAGGTCGCCGCGGGCGGAGTTGACCCGGTAACCGTAGAGCGCTTCGACCGTCTTGAGGGAGCCCGCCAGCCGCCGGGCGTAGGGATCGAGCAGGAGCTTGTGCGGGTTGAAGCGATGACCCCGCTGCGGGTCGTACGGTCCGCGGGCGCGGTAGCCGTAGACCAGCCCGGCAGGACTGTCCGGCAGATAGCCGTGCCACACCTCGTCGGTATGCTCCGGCATCGGCAGGCGGGCGATCTCGCGCCGGCCCTGCTGGTCGAACAGGCACAGATCGACGCCGCTGGCGTTGGCCGAGAACACGGCAAAGTTGGTGCCGAGACCATCGTAAGTCGCGCCCAGCGGGTAGGGCGAGCCCGCGAGCAGCCGATCGGGTCGTGCCGCCATCCGGTCAGCTCATGGCGCGCAGCACGATCGTCGACAGGGGCGGCAGGACCAGCTCCAGCGACTGGCTTTCGCCGTGCGCCGCGATCGGGGCGGTGCCGACGCCGCCGCCGTTGCCCATGTCGCTGCCGCCGTAGAAGCGCGAGTCGGTGTTGGCGATCTCCTGCCAGCCGCCGGCCCGCGGCACGCCGATGCGATAGCCATGCCGCGGCGCCGGAGTCATGTTGCACACCACCAGTACCGGCTGGGCGTGATCCGTCCCCTGACGCAGAAAGGCGAAAACCGAGTTGGCGCGGTCGTCGCCGATCAGCCAGCGGAAGCCCTCCGCATCGCAGTCGCGCTGGTGAAGCGCAGGCTCTCGCCGGTAGAGGTGGTTGAGATCGCGCACCAGGCGCTGGATGCCGGCATGGGCCGGGTCGGCCAGCAGAAACCAGTCGATTTCCCGATCGTGGTTCCATTCCCGCTCCTGGGCGATCTCGCCGCCCATGAACAGGAGCTTCTTGCCGGGATGCGTCCACATGAAGCCGAGATAGGCGCGCAGATTGGCGAATCTCTGCCAGCGATCGCCCGGCATCTTGCCGATCAGCGAGCCTTTGCCGTGCACCACCTCGTCGTGCGACAGCGGGAGCACGAAGCGCTCGGAGAAGGCGTAGAGCAGACCGAACGTGATGTCGTCGTGATGGTAGGCGCGATGGATCGGATCGCGCGCCATGTAGCGCAGCGTGTCGTGCATCCAGCCCATGTTCCACTTGTAGCCGAAGCCCAGGCCGGCGTCGCCCACAGGGCTGGTCACGCCGGGCCATGCCGTCGACTCCTCGGCGATCACCACGGCGCCGGCGCAGCGCTCGGCGACGACGCTGTTCAGGTGACGCAGGAAGTCGACCGCCTCGAGATGCTCGCGTCCGCCGAACACGTTGGGCACCCATTCGCCGGGATTGCGGCTGTAGTCGCGATAGAGCATGGAGGCGACGGCGTCGACGCGCAGCGCATCGACATGGAAGCGCTCGAGCCAGTGCAGCGCGCTCGCGATCAGGAAGCCCTGCACCTCGCGGCGGCCGAAATTGTAGATGTAGGTGTTCCAGTCGCGATGGAATCCCTCGCGCGGATCGAGATGCTCGTAGAGCGCCGTGCCGTCGAAACGCGCCAGGCCGTGCGGATCGGTCGGGAAGTGGGCCGGCACCCAGTCGAGAATCAGGCCGATGCCGGCGCGGTGCAGCCGATCCACGAAAGCGGCGAACTCGAGAGGCGGACCGAAGCGGCCACTCGGCGAGAACAGGCCGAGCGGCTGATAGCCCCACGAGCCGCCGAACGGGTGCTCGGTGATGGGCAGAAGCTCGAGATGGGTGAAGCCCATGTCGTGGACGTATGGGATCAGCCGCTCCGCCGCGGCATTCCATCCCGGCAACCCTTCGGCGTGCATCCAGGACGGCAGGTGGACTTCGTAGATCGCGATCGGCTGGTCGGCCGCCTGGCGTCGGCCGCGCTCGGCCATCCAGTCGCCATCCTGCCAAGCCCAATCCCTGGGCGCGCGGACGATCGAGGCGGTGCGCGGTGGCGCCTCGCTCTGCTGGGCCACCGGGTCGGCCTTGTGCGGCAGCGGAATGCCGCCGGCGCCGATGATGTCGAATTTGTAGGGCGTGCCGGGCGAAACCCGCGGCACGAACAGCTCCCAGACGCCGGCCGGATAGCGCAGCCGCATCGGATGGCGACGCGAGTCCCAGCTGTTGAAATCGCCGATCACGGCAACCCGTCGCGCGTTGGGCGCCCAGACCGCGAAGCCGACGCCGGTCACGCCTTCGAGTGTTACGGCATTCGCGCCGAAGGCGTCGGCCAGACGAAAATGCCGTCCTTCGTTGAACAGGTGCAGGTCGATCTCGCCCAGCAGCGGTCCGAACGAGTAGGGGTCCTCGGTCTCCTGCACGGCCTCGGGCCAGCTGATGCGCAGCAGATAGGGGGTGCGATCGCTCACGCCTCCCTCGAACAAGCCCTGCCCCGTCACCTGCTCGAGTCGTCCAAGCATCGCCCCGTCGGCACGGCGTACCACGTCGACAGCGCGCGCGCCGGGCAGGAAGGCGCGCACGATCCGGCCGCCGGCCGCATCGTGTGGGCCCAGGACCTTGAACGGATCGCCATGGCGGGCCTCCGCTATGGCCTGGACTTCCGCCAGGGCGAGCTCGGCCTTCATCGCTTCTTCCCGGCGGCAAGGAGCCCCGTTGCCAGCCGGCTCAAGCCCTGCAGCGGGATCGACAGCCAGGTCGGCCGGTTGGCGGCCTCGTAGACGATCTCGTAGGCGGCCTTGGTGATCATGAAGCAGGTCAGCAGATCGCGGTTGGCAAGCCCCAGCCCGTCCTTGAGCCCGGCGTAGTAGGCATCGAGGAAGGCCTTCTCGGCGCCGTCGCGCAGGTGCGACACGAAGCGCGCGCGCTCGGCCTCGGGCAGGGGTGCCGAGGCGAGCTTCTTGGGATCGAGCGTGGTTGCGACGGCATAGTCGAGCGAGCGCAGGAAGCCCGCCACGTCGAGAAGCGGGCTCATCTTGGCGCGCCGTTCCGCCAGGGGCCGGCCCGGCTCGCCTTCGAAATCGATGAAGTAGGCATCGCCAGTGGCGACCAGGATCTGGCCGAGATGGAAATCGCCATGGATGCGGCAGACGACGCTGCCCTCGCCGCTCTTCAAGCGCTCGGCAAGGGTCTTGCGGAGCGCCTTGCGCGAGCCGGCGAGCTCTTCCGCGGCTTTGTCGTCTTCCGGACTCTCGCCGCTCTTGCGATGGGCGATCACCTCGAAGGCGGCATCGAGACGCTCCTCGGCCTGGGCGAGCCAGCCCGCCACGTCCCTGGCCGTCGCTTTGGCCGGCATGAAGGCTTCGTCTTCCGTCGGTTGCGCAAGCAGGGCATGCATCTGGGCGAGCCTCATGCCGACCATGCCGGCGAAGGCCAGGTAGTCCTCGATGTCGTCGTGACGCGCTTGCGGCGCCTCGCCATGGGTGGCGAAATCGACCAGCGCTCGCTTGAACTGGTCGAGCGTCCACGACCAGCCGTCGCCCTGGTTGCGCACGAAGCTCTGCGCGACGGCGAGCGACCGGCTGTCGCCCTCCTTGTCGATGCGTCGCACCTCGCCCAGCATCAGCGGCGAGTTGGTGAATCCGCGGGCCGTGAGGTAGCGCCCCATCTCAGCCTCGGGATGGGCGCCCGGCGCGACGCGCCGGAAAATCTTGAGCATCACCGCGTCGTCGACGATCAGCGAGCTGTTGGACTGCTCGGCGGAGAGCCACAGGACGGCCGCGTCGGCCTTGCACCGCAGCGCGTCGGTGGTAGCCGCCATCGGCTCGAAGACGATCCGGCCTTCCGGTGTTTCGATCGACTGTCCGTCGGCCAGCGCGCACAGCGTCTGCTGGCCGAACTCCGGCAGGGTGAAGGCATCGGTCAGCAGGCCGATGCGCCGGCCACGCCGTACGCGCGAGAGGGCAAGCTGCCCGGGCAGGGCGGCCTGTTGCTCCTCTTCCCAGGTGATCGACATCGGCAGCTGCCATCGGTTGGTCGTTCCGTCGGTGACGGTCTCGATCTCGGCGAGCACGATCTCGCGGCCATCTCCCGGCAAGCGCGTGGTGTAGGCGATCCGTATCGAGGACAGCGACTGCCCCTTGGCCGAGAACCATCGCCGCTTGGCCAGATAGGGGGGCAGCGATTCGCGTTCCAGCAGCTGCGCGGCGACCGGCTGGTTGATCGTCTCGAGCAGGCGATCGCGCATCACGATGGTGACATAGTCGGGCAGCGGCTCGGGCGCCGGCGTATGCCAATGCGGCTCCTCGCTCGCCTCCGCCAGGATGAACCAGTAGAAGCCGTAGGGCGGCAGGGTCAGCAGGTAGGTGAGCTGCCCGATCGGCGGGAACAGCGCACCGCCGTTGAGCTCGATCGGCACGCGGCCGCTGTACGCAGACAGGTCGAGCTCGACTGCCTGAGGCGTGCTCGAGACATTGGCGACGCAGAGGATCTTCTCGTTGTCGAGCTCGCGCAGATAGGCGAGCACCTTGCGGTTCTTCGGATAGAGGAAGTGCAGGCCGCCGCGCCCGAAGGCGCTGTGCGAGCGGCGCACCGCGAGCATGCGCCGCATCCAGTGCAGCAGAGAATGGCGGTCGCGCAGCTGCGCCTCTACGTTGACGGCCTCGTAGCCGTAGAGCGTGTCCATGATGGTCGGCAGGGCGAGCGTCGCCGGCTCGGCATGCGAGAAGCCGCCGTTACGGTCGGGCGACCATTGCATGGGCGTGCGCACGCCGTCGCGGTCGCCCAGCCTGATGTTGTCGCCCATGCCGATCTCGTCGCCGTAGTAGATCACCGGCGTCCCGGGCATCGAGATCAGCAGGCAGTTCATCAGCTCGATGCGGCGGCGGTCGCGTTCCAGCAGCGGCGCCAGCCGCCGGCGAATGCCGAGGTTGATGCGGGCGCGCCGGTCGGTGGCGTAGGTCTGCCACAGGTAGTCGCGTTCCGAATCGGTCACCATCTCGAGCGTCAGCTCGTCGTGATTGCGCAGGAAGATCGCCCATTGGCAGTTGTCGGGAATCTGCGGCGTCTGGCGCATGATGTCGGTGATGGGGAAGCGATCCTCGCGCGCCAGCGCCATGTACATGCGCGGCATCAGCGGGAAGTGAAATGCCATGTGGCATTCGTCGCCGGCGCCGAAATAGTCCTTGGTGTCCTCCGGCCACTGGTTGGCCTCGGCGAGCAGCATGCGGTCGGGATAGGCCTTGTCCATCTCCGCCCGGAGGCGCTTCAGGACAGCGTGCGTCTCCGGCAGGTTCTCGTTGATGGTGCCCTCGCGCTCGACGAGATACGGCACCGCGTCGAGCCTGAGGCCGTCGACGCCCATGTCGAGCCAGAACCGCATGACGCGAAGCACCGCCTCGATGACGCGTTCATTGTCGAAGTTGAGGTCGGGTTGGTGCGCGTAGAAGCGATGCCAGTAGAAGGCGTTGGCAACCGGATCCCAGGTCCAGTTCGAGCGCTCGCTGTCGACGAAGATGACGCGCGTGCCCTGGTAGCCCTGGTCGTTGTCCGCCCAGACGTAGAAGTTGCGCGTCGACGAGCCGGGCTTGGCGCGCCGCGCACGTTGGAACCAGGGGTGCTGGTCCGACGTGTGGTTGATGACCAGCTCGGTGACGATGCGCAGGCCGCGCCGATGGGCCTCTGATACGAACTTGCGGAAGTCGGCCATCTTGCCGTACTCGGGATGGATCGCACGGTAGTCGGCGATGTCGTAGCCGTCGTCACGCCGCGGCGACGGATAGAACGGCAGCAGCCACAGCGTGTTGACGCCGAGATCGGCGATGTAGTCGAGCTTGGAGATCAACCCGGGAAAGTCGCCGACGCCGTCGTTGTTCGAATCGAAATACGACTTGACGTGCAGTTGGTAGATGACCGCGTCCTTGTACCAGAGCGGATCCGCTGCCTGCTGCAGCGCGCGGGCGAACTCGGGCGTGGGCGCGTTCATTGCGGCCAGATCCGCCACAGGGCGAAGGGCAGCGCCGACGGGTCGAGCCGCAGGTGCTGGTGCTTGCCGGTGAGGGTGAAGCGCCGGCCGGTCATGAGGTCCTCCGCCTCGAGCGCGCCATTGTCGGGCAGGCGCCATTCCCACAGCGGGATTTCAAAGCCGACCTCCTGCGCATTATGAGGATCGAGGCTGACGACGGCGAAGATCATGTCTTCGTGCGAGGGCAGGGCCTTGCCGTAGACGAGCACCTGCCCGTTGTCGGCGTTGTAGAAAGCGAGACCGAGATGGCTGTGCAACGCGGGGTGGGCGCGCCGGATGCGGTTGAGGCGGGTGATCTCGGACACGATGTTGCCGGGCGCGTCGAAGTCGCGCACGCGGATCTCATACTTCTCCGAATCGAGATACTCCTCGCGACCCGGTAGCGGTGCCGCCTCGCAGATCTCGAACCCGGAGTACATGCCCCACAGGCCGGACAGGGTGGTGGCGAGGACGGCGCGGATCAGGAAGCCGGCGCGGCCGGAGGTTTGCAGGTAGACCGGGTTGATGTCGGGTGTGTTGACGAAGAAGTGGGGGCGGAAATAGTCGACGACGTCGGTCGTCGTCAGCTCCGTCATGTACTCGGTGAGCTCGTGCCTGCTGTTGCGCCACGTGAAGTAGGTATAGGACTGCGAGAAGCCGATCTTGGCCAGCCGGTACATCATCTTGGGCCGGGTAAAGGCTTCCGACAGGAACACCACGTCGGGATGTCGGCCGCGCACCTCGGCGATCATCCATTGCCAGAACGCCAGGGGCTTGGTGTGCGGGTTGTCGACGCGGAACAGCCGGACGCCTTCGTCGATCCAGAACAGCACGACGTCGCGCAGCGCCCGCCACAGCGCCGTGGCGCCCTTGCCGTGGAAATCGACGTTGACGATGTCCTCGTACTTCTTGGGCGGGTTTTCGGCGTACTTGATCGTGCCGTCCGGACGGCGTCGGAACCAGTTGGGATGCTGGCTGAGCCAGGGATGGTCGGGCGAGCATTGAATGGCGAAATCGAGAGCGATCTCGAGCCCGTGCGCACGCGCCGCGGCGACGAGCTTGCGGAAGTCTTCGAACGTTCCCAGGCCCGGATGCAAGGCGTCGTGACCGCCTTCCGGACTGCCGATCGCATAGGGGCTGCCAACGTCGTCCGGCGCGGCGGTCAGACTGTTGTTGCGGCCCTTGCGATGGCTGGTGCCGATCGGATGGATCGGCGGGAAGTAGAGCACATCGAAGCCCATGTCGCGGATCCGCGGCAGCTCGCCGATCACGTCGACGAGGGTGCCGGGGCGTCGCGCGTCGCGGGTCGCCGAGCGGGGAAACATCTCGTACCAGCTGGCGAATGCCGCCTGCGCCCGCTCGATGTCGATCGGCAGGACGGCCGAGCGGCTGGCGAACGTGCGCCGGGCGGTCGTGGCGAGGAGCGCTGCTTCCTCGGCCTCTTCGACCGTGGTGTCGACGCCCGCCGCGCGCTTGAGCGTCAGGGCATGGCGTACGGTGGCCAGCTCGTCGAGCCAGGCCTCGATGGCGAACTCCCAGCGGCCGATTCGGTCGGGCGTGAACCCTGCGCGCCAGCGGTCGTTGCCCAGAGGGCTCATCGGCGCGGTCTGCCACTCCGCCTGATCGGCTGCGCGCCATTGCAGCTCGGCGGCCAGCACGTCGTGGCCGTCCATGAAGATGTCGGCCTCGACGGCGATCGGTTGATCGAGGAGGCGGCGGGGGACGAACTGCCCCCTGTCGATTTGCGGGCTGATCTTGTCGATGACGATGCGCCCCGACGTGACCGCGGCGCGAAGCGCCGGAGCGAAAGACCCGACGATCAGCGACTGCGGCGGCTCGCTGACCACGCGGACCTCGGCCGGCGCCAAGACCTGATCGCGATAGGCATGGTCGCGGCCGTGATCCGGGTTGATCAGCACCAGGTGACGACCGCGACGCAAGGCCGTGACCGGCTCGCCGGGCCCGGTCAGGCTGCGCAGACCCTGCTCGGGTTCGTCCCGGCGCAGGCGATTGAACAGATCGAGCGCAGCCGAGATGTCGCTGTCCGCGTCAGTCGCCGCGGAGACGAGCAGTCCCGCGCTGGTCGCGGCGGCGACCTCGAGCTTGTGCCGGGACTGGCCCGGCGCGCCGTCCTCCGACGGCGCCGCCGCCATGCCGATCACCGGCGCGATGCGGCGCAGGATCTCGTGCTCCGCGACGAACCAGCTCGCGCGTCCGTCCCACCAGGGGACCGAGGCGAACACGCCGTCCAGACCGATGCCGGCGAGGCCCGACAGCGCCGGCCACGGCAGGCCGGGCGTCCAGCCGAGGAAGCGGCAGGGGGCGCCCGCGCGCACGCCGGCAATGATCGTCGCCACGGTGGCCTGCGGTACGTTCTGCAGCCCGATCAGGCGAAAGACAGCGAGCCCGTTCCGCCCCAGGCGAGACAGCCTGTCTATCCACAAGTGCTCGAAGGCCTCCCGTCCTTCGGGGTCACCGAGATTGGCGAACAGGCTGCGGCGGATCGCGGGCTCGACCCGCGGATCGACCGTCGCAGCGGACGGAAGCGGCGCGAAGGCCGGCGTCGCGGCGCTGGCCGGCCCCTGGTTCGCGATTCTGTCGAGGACGATATCGACGGCGACCTTGCAATCGTGGCGCCGGCACAGCTCGGCAATGCGCGCGGCGGCGACATCGACGCTGTCGCCCGCGGCGAGGGCCGGATTTGCCGATTCGAAGTCAGTCGTCAGGCCGCAATCGGCCGCAAAGAGGGGAGGAAGGCCGAGATGATCGAAGCCGAGCTGACGCGCGCGCTCCAGGTAGGGCGCCCAGTCGCCGACGGGGCCCGCAAGCGCGGTCGGCAGATAAAAAATGGTCGGCGCGAAGCCAAGTTTCGGTACCTCGCACGCCCCCATGACAGGCGCGTCCGTTGCCACCCCTCGCGAACTCATGCGAGATAAAAGCTTCGGCGCTCAGATGGTTCCCTGCGCACCTCAGCTTGTCACAGCAGCCGCATCCACCGCTGGCGCAAGCGCAGCGGAGCGATTTGAATCAGTCGCGCCCTAGGCTGGCGTGAACATCGGCACCGGAAGGGCGTCGGGCCGGTCCTTGAACACGACCTTCACTTTCTGCCCGATGGCAATGCCGTCGACATCGCAGTCGACGATGTTGGTCAGCAGCGTCGGGCCCTCGTCGAGCGTCACATAGGCCAGGGCATAGGGCGGGGTGGCACGGCGCGCCACGCTGACGCTGTAGATGGTGCCTCGGCCGGACGCCGCGCGCCATTCGATGGCGCGGCTGCCGCAGAGCGGGCAGACCACGCGTGGAAACCAATGCGGGCGCCTGCAGGCGGTGCAGTGGGCCAACAGCAGCTCGCCACGCCGGGCAGCCTCCCAGAACGGCCGGATTTCCGGCGCTGCCACAGTCAGGCTACGGAATGTCTCGTCGCTGTTCGGCGTCGTCATGGCATCACTCCCGGACCAGAACGACGGTCGCGTGACCGTGGCCGCTGCCGACCACCCGCCCAGGGCCGGCCGCCAGCGCGATGTCGCAGTTCTTCACCTGAACCGCGGGGTGCGCCTCGCCGCGCAGCTGGCGGACCGCCTCGATGAGCTTGGTCATGCCGCCGCGATTGGCCGGGTGATTGTTGCACAAGCCGCCGCCGTCGGTGTTCCAGGGCAACCGCCCGACGCCCGAGATCAGATTGCCCTCGGCGACGAAGCGGCCGCCCTGCCCCTTGGGGCAGAAGCCGAGGTCCTCGAGCTGCATGACGACCATGATGGTGAAATTGTCGTAGATCGAGGCATACCTGATGTCCTGCGGCGTCACGCCAGCCTCGGCAAACGCCGCCGCGCCGGAGGCCGTGGCGCCGGTGCGTACTGCATCGATGTAGCCGCCGTTCTGGGTGTGCATGGTGTGGCCCGTGCCGGCCACTCGCACCAGCGGCCGTTTCAGCGATCGGGCGATCTCTGGTCGCGTCAGGATGGCGGCACCGCCGCCGTCGGTGATGACGCAGCAATCGAGGCGGCGGATGCCGTCGCAGACGACCGGCGAGGCGAGCACGTCCTCGACCGTCACGACGGTGCGCAGCAGGGCGTTCGGATTGTGCTGGGCGTGGCGCGAGGCGGACACCTTGACCCAGGCGAGCTGCTCGGCCGTCGTGCCGAACTCGTGCATGTGGCGCTTGGCGAACATGCCGTACATGCCGGCGATCGTCGGCCGGTAGGGAGTCTCGAATGGCTCGTCGGCCTGGCTGCTGCTGCCGGCGCGCGGCGCCGTGCCGGTCGCCTGACCCTCGCTGCGCGGCCGCCCCGACAGGGTGATCAGCGCCACGTCGCACTGGCGTGCGGCAATGGCGGCGGCAGCGTGGGCAACATGCATGAGATAGGAACAGCCGCCCGACTCGGTGCCGTCGAGCCACCTCAGCTTCAGATTGAGATAGTCCGCCATGTAGAGCGGGCTGGCGCCCGGCGTGTCGCCGGCACAGAAGTAGCCGTCTATGTCGCCGAGACTCAGCCCGGCATCGGCCAGGGCGCCGAGGGCGCATTCGGCATGGAGCTGGGCGATCGATTTGTCGGGTGCATGTCGCGTCGGATGCTCGAAGGCGCCGGTGACGTAGGCGGAGGGCAGGTCCATGCGGCGAGGATCCCCGCATTGCGAGCGGGCCGTCAACGAAAGTCGCGCGCCGAATATCGCGCATCGAATGGAGCCGTCGCGCGATCGCTACGGCCACGCGAGCCTGACCGCCCGGCACTCTGCGAGCGCGCGCTCGATCTCGAGGCAGATCCTGAGGCTCGGCAAGGCGTCGCAGGCGGAAACGAGAGGTGTGCGCCGGGGCACGTCGTCGACCAGGCGTCGCAGCTGTTCCTCGAGCTCGAACACTTCGCCCGATTTCTCGATGGGGACGGTCTCGGCCGTTTCGGTGCCGGCGCGCCGGAGTTTGAGCTCGAAGTCGGGCGTATGAGTGCGATCCATGGCACCGGACCACCAGGTGCGCAAGGCGCCCTGGTCGCCGGCGATCTCCAGCACCAGCGAATGCTCGAAGCCGCCGAGGCACTGGGAGAACACCGCATAGGCGCCGTCGGCGAAGCGCATCGTCGCCGTGAAGGCATCGTACATGCCGGCGCCGACAGGGGAGGGGACGCCATCGGCCGACACCTCGACCGGCAGGCCGTGCTCGCGAAAGTACCACAGCAGAAGGTCGACATAGTGGATCGGCTCCTCGAGGATCCACGATCCGACCGTGCTGGAGGTGCGCCGCCAGTTCCCCGAGCCACCTCGGAAGGGCCGGCGAAACAGGGTGAGGTTGGCGTATTTCGCCCGGCCGATCGCGCCCTCGGCGATCAGCGCGCGCACCTTGGCCCATTGCCGCGAGACGTGCAGCTCGAGCCCGACGCCGAGATAGCGGCCCGAGCGCTCGACGGCCGCAACAATGCGCTCGGCGTCGACGATGGTCGTGGCCATCGGCTTTTCCAGCAGCACGTGCTTGCCGGCCTCCAGCGCCGCCACTGCCATGCCGGCATGCAGATGGTTGGGGACGACGATGTCGACCAGGTCGATGGCCGGATCGGCGAGCAGCGTCGCGAGGTCGCGATGGACCACGACGCCCGGCAACTCCTGCCTGGCGAGCGTGGCCGATTGGTCGCTGTGGCACAGCACGGCGGCAAGCGAGAGCCCGTCGATGCGGCCGATGGCTGCCGCATGCATGTGCCCCCAGGCGCCGTAGCCCACCAGTCCGATCCGCATGTTGATACCTCCCTCTGCATCTCCTTCCCCGTAGTCGGACCCGTAATCGGGGGAGGTGCCCTCGCAGGGGGCGGAGGGGGAGAGCCACAGTCGAGGCGATTCGGATTCCGACGTCGGAACTTCATAGACCTCGCGTGAGGCTCTCCCCCTCCGCCCCGCATGGCGGGGCACCTCCCCAGATTACGGAGGAGGAAAGCGGATGTGTCTACTCCGCGAGCGCAAGCTCGGTCCCGGGATTCTGGCAATCGTGGCCTGCGTGCTATGGTCGTTCGCAGGTGTGACGGTCCGAGGGGAGAGACGTGGCCGGGCTCAACCTTCGCGGTGTCAGCAAGTCGTTCGGCCAGACCGAGGTGGTGCACGGCGTCGATCTCGACATCGCCGACCAGGAGTTCGTCGTCTTCGTCGGCCCCTCCGGCTGTGGCAAGAGCACGCTGCTGCGCATGATCGCCGGCCTCGAGGACATCACCGCGGGCGAGATCGCCATCGACGGGCGGGTCGTCAACGAGCTCGATCCCAAGGATCGCGACGTCGCCATGGTGTTCCAGGATTACGCCCTCTATCCGCACATGACGGTGTTCGAGAACATGGCGTTCTCGCTGCGCTATCGCGGCTTTCCGCGTCAGGAGATCCGCCGCCGGGTCGACGAGGCGGCGCGCATCCTCGACATCGAGGCGCTGGTCCGGCGCATGCCGCGCCAGCTCTCGGGCGGCCAGCGCCAGCGCGTCGCCATGGGCCGCGCCATCGTGCGCGATCCCAAGGTCTTCCTGTTCGACGAGCCGCTCAGTAACCTCGACGCCAAGCTCAGGGTGCAGATGCGCACCGAGATCAAGCGCCTGCGCGAGCGGGTGGCGACCACGACGATCTATGTCACGCACGACCAGGTCGAGGCGATGACACTGGCCGACCGCATCGTCATCCTGAATCACGGCCGGATCGAGCAGATCGGCGCGCCGGAGGACGTCTACGAGACGCCGGCGTCCGTCTTCGTGGCAGGCTTCATCGGTGCGCCGCCGATGAATCTCGTGCCGGCGGAGGCCCTGCCGGGGGAAAACCTGCCGCGGACCGATCGCCCGCCCCAGGACCTGCTGATCGGCGTTCGGCCCGAGCATCTCGTATGGCATACGGGCGACGGGCCACTGCTGCTGGAAGGCCAGGCGACCGTGGTCGAGCCGCTGGGTTCAGACACCCTGGTCTCGCTCGAAGTTGCCGGAACGCTGGTGATCGCCCGCCTTGCGCCGCGCCAGGTGCGGCGCGCCGGCGAGACGGTGAAGCTTGCCGCCGAGCCGGCGAACCTGCACGTTTTCGACCGGGCGACGGGACGCCGACTGCCCGCAACTTGCCAATGAAATGAGCAGGCAAATGAAGTGAACGGGAGAGGAAACGAGAGGAGGACGGCCATGCAACGCAGGCAGCTACTGAAATCCACAGCGGCGCTTTCCGCTGCATCTTTCCTGGCGGCGCCCGCGATCGCGCAGGGGACGAGGAAGATCACCTACCTGACCTGGAATCTCGTGCATCTCGAAGGCAAGCTGAAGGGCTGGATCAAGGGGTTCGTCGATGCACGGCCCGGTGTCGAGGTCGAATGGGTCGACAAGAAGGGCCCCGAGCTGCCGGCCTACTACCAGACCCAGCTCGCTGCCGGCACGCCGCCCGACATCATCGACATCCAGGGCGCGCTCGGCCTCGAGTACGCCGCGCAAGGCGCGCTGCTCGACCTCACCTCGCGGCTCGCCGCCGAGGCCGCGCTCAAGGACCGTTACGAGCCGGCCTACCTCGCCAACTGGGTGTACGAGGGCGCCAACTACATGGTGCCGTACTACGTCTCCAAGACCCTGCTGTTCTGGAACAAGACGCGCTTCAAGGAGGCCGGCCTCGCCAAGCCGCCGGCGAGCTTCGACGAGATCCTGTCGGCGGCCGGCAAGATCAAGGGGGCCGAGAAGACCGGCCTGATGACACTCAACTTCGATTGGCTGTACTGGCCGCTCCTGCGCATGAACGACGTCGAGCTGCTGTCGCCCGACCTCAAGAAGGCGACCTTCAATACGCCCAGGGCGGCCGAGGTCGTGACCCGGCTGGCCGAGGCGACCAAGAGCGGCGCGATCAACCCGATCTCGTGGACCGGGCGCTGGGTCGAGCCCAACGAGGCCTTCGCCACCGGCAACGTCGGCATGCTGAACGCCCATGCTCCGGCCTTCTTCTGGATCAAGGGCAAGGGTCCGTGGATAAACGGCGACACCCTGGGCGCGGCGCAGATGCCGGGCAACTGGGCAACGCCCAATTCGCACGGGCTCGGCATCTCCAAGGGCTCGAAGAATCCCGATCTCGCCTGGGACTTCGTGAAGTACCTGACCGATGCTGCGGTGGCGAGCGACTTCGCCCGCATCGCAAACCTGCTTACCGGCAACAAGGCCGTCGACAAGGCGCAGCTCGCGCGTCTGCAGAAGGACGATCCGCTCGCCTTCCAGGTGCTCTCGACGCAGCTCGAGTACACCGACCGGATGTGCGGCAACTGGCGGCTCGGCAACGACAGCCGCGTCAAGGACGCCTTCTGGCCCGAGTTCCAGAGCGCCATGCTCGGCCGCAAGGACGCCAAGACGGCGCTGGCCGACGCCGAGCGCCGCGTCAGCCGCGAGCTGCGCCGGGCGTGAGGATTTTCATTCCCCTCCCCACGCAGTGGGGAGGTGCCCCGTCATACGGGGCGGAGGGGTCATGCTCATGTGGACCGCGGGCGTCCCGTTCGCTCATGATCATGAGCGGGCGGGACGCCCGCGGGCCACATGAGCATGACCGCTCCGCCCGCGTCGGCATTTTGGCCGCAATCGGCCAAAAGCCATTTGACGCGGACACCTCCCCAGCGCAGCTGGGGAGGAGCGCATGATGACCTGGTTCGAGCGCAAGCGGACGCGTGAGCTGGCGCTCGTCGTCTGCTTCCTGCTGCCGTCGCTCCTTATCTTCTTCCTTTATCGCATCCTGCCGCTCGGCTGGAACGTCTGGCTGTCGTTCCATGCCTGGTCGCCGCTCAAGCCGGCGCAATGGATCGGACTCGAGAACTACGAGGAGATGGTGCTCGACGACGACGTCTTCTGGGACGCGCTCCTCAACACCTTGATCTTCATCGGCTGCGCGCCGCTCGCCATCGTCGCCGCGCTCGCCATCTCGCTGTTGGTCAACAGCGACCTCAAGGGCGCCGCGATCTACCGCACCATCGTCTTCCTGTCCTATCCGCTGATGACCGTGGCGGTCGGCATCATCTGGCGCTGGCTCTACGACGAGCGCGGCGGCTTCATCAACTACGTGTTGCGCTCGGCCGGCATCGTCGACCAGCCGGTGAAATTCCTGCAGAGCTTCGACTGGGCGCTGCCCTCGGTGATCCTCGCCGACTTCTGGCAGATCCTGGGTTTCTACATGATCATCCTGCTGACCGGGCTGCAGAGCATTCCGCAGCATCTCTACGAAGCCGCCCGGGTCGACGGCGTGCCGGCCTACGCCCGCTTCTTCCGCATCACGCTGCCGCTGCTGCGGCCCTCGATCTTCCTCTGCATCGTGGTCGGCATCCTGAACTCCTTCACCAGCTTCGACTTGATCTACGTCATGACCAACGGCGGGCCGGGCCACGCCACCGAGCTGCTGATCACCTACATTTACAAGGCGGGCTTCGGCCAGACGCGCTTCGACTACGCCGCCGCGCTCACGGTTGTGCAGTTCCTGCTGCTGATCGTGCTCACCGTGCTCGCCAACCGACTGTCCGGCGGCAACGCCGGCAGCCTGGAGCGCTAGGCCATGAAGCCGCCCGCTGCCTGGCCGCGCCATGTCATCATGATCGTCGTGTCGATCCTGATGCTGATCCCGTTCTACTGGGTGCTGAAGACGTCGCTCACTGGCGAGAACATCTACGCCTATCCGCCGCGCATCATCCCGGCCGACCCGCATCTCTTCAATTATGTGGATGTCTGGTACCTGATCCCGTTCCCGCGCTACCTGCTGAACAGCTTCATCGTCTCGGCCATGGCGATTGCCGGCAGCCTGCTGTTCAACGTTGCCGCCGGCTACGCGCTCACCAGGGACTTTCCCGCTCGGCGCTGGGTCGTGTTGCTGCTGCTCTCCTGCATGCTGATCCCGTTCCAGGCGACCATCATTCCTGCCTACCTGATCACCTCCTGGCTCGGCGTGCTCGACACCTGGCTCGGCATCGCCCTGCCGCTGCTCTCGACAATCATCTGCATCTTCGTCTTCAAGGCGAGCTTCGAGGCGGTGCCGCGCTCGCTGATCGATGCCGCCCGGGTCGATGGCTTGAGCGAATGGCGCATCGTCGTGCGCATCCTGCTGCCGCTGTCGAAATCGGCGATCGCCACCAACGTGATCCTGACGTTCATCTGGTCGTGGAACGCCTTCCTGTGGCCGCTGATCGTGACCCGTACGCCGGAGATGCAGACCCTGCCGCTCGGCTTGGCCCGCTTCCTCTCTGTGATGGAGGACACCACCGGCGCGCTCTACGCCTTCGTCGTGCTGGTCCTGGTGCCAGGCCTCGCGATCTTCCTCATGGCGCAGAAGGAATTCATCCGCGGCCTGACCTCGGGAGCGACCAAGGGATGAACTGGCGCCTGCTCCGCCATCGCTTCGTCGCCGTGCCGTTGACGCTCGTCGCGATCGTGCTGGCGTGGAATATCTACATCGCCTTCAACGACAACGGCATTCTCGAAGGCCAGGTGCGCGACCGGTCAGGCGCCCCCGTGCCTGGCGCCACCGTGATCTTCTTCGAGCGCAATTTCATCTACTACGAGGAGAAGGTGCGCACCACGACCGACGC
>NZ_JBFWZI010000096.1:0-8094 GCF_050185545.1 Reyranella sp.
TGAAGTTCTTCATGATCCAGCCGATCGCCAACGAGGATCAGGTCGAGGCGCTGGAGCTGATGAAGCATCCGCGCTCGGTCGTGACCTTCTCCGATTCGGGCGCGCACGTCTCGCAGATCATGGACAGCTCGCTGCAGACCCATCTGCTGAGCCACTGGGTGCGCGAGAAGCAGGCCTTCACGCTCGAGGAGGCGGTGAAGATGATCACCTGCGACACCGCCACCCAGTTCGGCTTCCACGATCGCGGCCTGCTGCGCGAGGGCATGGCGGCCGACATCGTGGTGTTCGACCCCGACACGATCGGCGCGCGCATGCCCGAGGTGGTCAACGACCTGCCGGCCGGCGCCAAGCGCCTCCGGCAGAAGTGCGACGGCATGCATGCCACCATCGTCAACGGCCTGGTCCTGCTGCGCGACAACGAGCCCACCGGCAACCTCCCCGGAAAGCTGCTGGGGCGGATGGCGAGCCACTGTTTTATTGGACCGCGGGCTTCTCGCCCGATAATGCTGTTGTTGTGCGGGCGAGACGCCCGCGGTCCGGAAGAATGCCTTGACATTGCCGCAGTGCAGCATCATATCCGTGCCAGCCCGCACCGCTGCGGGCCGGTAAGGTTTCTCGCGATCGCGCGACGCGCCCCAAGATTGGCGCTTCATCCCGGGACAATCTCCTAGAAGCAAGAGCCCACCCAGCCGCGCGCGGGTACGGGCCAAACGCCGCCTCATTGGGCGACGACAAGGATTTGTATTTCCAGTGACTGATGTTTCCTTTGCGGACCTCGGACTGTCCGAGCCGCTGTTGCGT
Source organism: Reyranella sp. (assembly GCF_050185545.1). Classification (GTDB taxonomy): domain Bacteria; phylum Pseudomonadota; class Alphaproteobacteria; order Reyranellales; family Reyranellaceae; genus Reyranella. The sequence continues at coordinate 802 of NZ_JBFWZI010000096.1, forward strand.
GCGTTGAGCGCGGCCAAGTACACCCAGCCCACGCCGATCCAGGCACGCACCATCCCGGCCCTGCTGCAGGGTCGCGACGTGCTCGGCATCGCCCAGACGGGGACCGGCAAGACGGCGGCTTTTGCGCTGCCCGTGCTGCAGCATCTTGCCGCGCAGGGCGGTCGCGCCCAGCCTAAAAGCCCGCGGGCGCTGGTGCTGGCGCCGACCCGCGAGCTTGCCGTGCAGATCGCGCGCAGCTTCGACACCTACGGGCGGGGCCTCGGCCTGCGCCTCGGCATGGTGATCGGCGGCCTGGGCTTCGGCCGGCAGATCGAGACGCTCAATCGCGGCGTCGACATCCTGGTCGCGACGCCGGGTCGCCTGCTCGACCTGGTCGAGCGCGGCAATGTCCGGCTGGGCAGCGTGACCTTCCTCGTCCTCGACGAGGCGGATCGCATGTTCGACATGGGCTTCATCAAGGACGTCCGCCGCATCGTCGGCGCGGTCTCCAAGTTGCGCCAGACCCTGATGTTCTCGGCGACCATGCCGCCCGATATCGCGGGGCTCGCGGCCGAGATCCTGCACCGGCCCGAGCGGGTCGAGATCGCCCCGCAGGGCCGAACCGTCGACCGGATCGACCAGGGCGTCTACTTCGTGAATGCCGCGACCAAGCGGGCGCTGCTTAGCCACCTGCTGGCCGACTCCGCGCTCGAGCGCGTCATCGTCTTCACGCGCACCAAGCGCGGCGCCAACCGCGTCGCCGAGGCGCTCGACGGCCGCGGCGTACCGTCCGAGGCGATCCACGGCAACAAGTCGCAGAACGCGCGCCAGCGCGCGCTCGACAGCTTCAGCCGCGGCCGCGCCCGCGTGCTGGTCGCCACCGACCTGGCGGCCCGCGGCATCGACGTGCAGGGCGTCACCCATGTCATCAACTACGAGCTGCCGGCCGACGCCGAGAGCTACGTCCACCGCATCGGCCGAACCGCGCGTGCCGGCGCCTCGGGCATCGCCATCTCGTTCTGCGACAACAGCGAACGCGGCCAGCTGAAGAGCATCGAGCGCCTGACCAACCAGCGCATCGCCGTGCTGCCGACGCCGGCCAACGAGGACCTGCCTCAGCAGGCGGCGGCGGCCGCGCTGCGCGCTCCGGAAGAGCATCGTGACGATCGCCCTGGCGAGCATCGCGGGCCGCGCCGCCCGCGCGGCCAGCAGCCGCATCGGCACGGCCATCGCAGCGACGATAATCCGCGCGATGGACATCCGCGCGATGGGCATCATGGCGGGCATCATGCCGGCCAGCCGCATCGCCCGCACGGCGACCACCCGCGCGGTGGTCATGCGCATGGGCATCACCCGCATGGTCATCATGCCCCTGGCCATACTGCCCACGGCCATCATCCGCACCGGCGACATGAAGAGCGTCCGGTTGCGCGTGATGAATTCGGTCACGATTTCGGCGACTATCGCGACCGCACGCCCGATGGAACGCGCTCGGACGACCGTCCGAACAACAACCAGCAGCGCCGCCCCCACTGGAAGCGCCGCCGCGTCGGCGGCGGTGGCGGCCATCGCGGCCGCGCAGCGTAACTCATAGCTCCTCCCCAGCTTCGCTGGGGAGGTGTCCGCGTCTTCGCGGAAGGAGGGGTCATGCGCTGGGAGCGCGCCACTCCGATGGCGCTCATGTTCTTCCGGACCGCCGGCGAGAGGCCCGCGGTCCAAGAGAGCATGACCCCTCCGTCGCCGTAAGACGGCGACACCTCCCCAGCTTCGCTGGGGAGGAGAAGAGCGCCACTACTTCAGCAAGCCTTCATCCCGGAAGATCTCCAGGCACTTGCGCAGCGCGCGCTCGTAGCGGGCGCGCTCCTTGGCGATTGACTCGTCGTCCCAGTCGAAGAAGCCGCGCTTGGTCTTGAAGCCGATGCGGCCCTCGTCGACGTTGCGCTGCAGGACCGGCGGCGGGCCGTCGGCGTTGGTGAGGTCGGGCCAGATGATCTTGGCCACCGCACACGTCGTGTCCCAGCCCGAATGCTCCTTCTGCACGATCGGGCCGGCCGCGGCATAGCGGAACCCGAACGACAGACGGACCGTGGCGTCGATGTCCTCGGGCGAGGCGACGCCCTGCTCGATCAGCCACAGCGCCTCGCGCATCAGCGCGCCCTGGATGCGGTTGCCGAGGAAGCCGATCACGTCCTTCTTCACCTGGACCGGCCGCTTGCCGAGCGTTGCCATGATCCCGCCGACCCATTCGGCCTTGGCCACGTCGGTGTGGACCGAGCGCACGACCTCGACCAGCGGGATGAGATGGGCCGGCATGAAGAAGTGCAGGCCCATCATGCGATGCTGCGTCGCCAGGCCCGTGGCAATCTTGCTGATCGGGAAGCTCGATGAATTTGAGGTGAGGGCAGCGCCAGGTGTGGCGAGCTTCTCCATCCCGGCGAACAATTGTCGCTTCAATGCCAAATCTTCAGTGACTGTTTCGACGGCGATCGCGACGTTCGACCACGAAGCCTCGGGTAGCGTGGCGAAGGTCTTCAGCCCCGTTGTATCGGTGGGCTTGCCCATGGCACCAAGAGCGCGGGCGCAGGCAGCCGGCAGGCCGTCGCGCGTCGACGCGGAGCGCGACACGACATCGACCTTCCATCCTCCGCCCAGGAACATGGCGATGATTCCCACGCCCATGGTACCGCCCCCGATGACCAGGGCGTGGTGTTCGCTTTGCGGCATTTTCGATCCTCCCAACTCGACGGCCGCCCCGGCGGCGGGGCAATATCGCCGCTCACTTATAGCCGAGGGAGAAGAAAATGAGCGGCACCTACAAGGATATCGGCGTCAGCACCGAAGGCCATGTCGGGATCGTCGAGATTCAGCGTCCGCCGCACAATTTCTTCGACAATTCGCTGATCAACCAGATCGCCGATGCGTTCGAGGCATTCGATCGCGACGTCAACATCCGGTCCTACGTGCTGTGTGCCCAGGGCAAGTCGTTCTGCGCCGGCGCCGACTTCCAGAACCGGCCGCAGACCGGCTCGGCCGAAAGCGGTAAGCATCTCTACAAGGAGGCGACCCGCCTGTTCCGCTCCAAGAAGCCCAGCGTCGGGGCGATCCAGGGCCCGGCGATCGGCGGGGGCCTCGGCCTTGCGGTGATGCCGGACTTTCGCGTCACCTGCTCCGAGGCGCGCTTCTCCGCGAATTTTACGCGACTGGGCTTTCATCCCGGCTTCTCGCTCACCTTCACCCTGCCGCGCCTGATCGGCCAGCAGCGCGCCAACCTGATGTTCTATACCGGCCGCCGCATCGGCGGCGACGAGGCCTATGCCTGGGGGCTGGCCGACGTGCTGGTGCCGCTGGCCGACGTGCGCAAGGCGGCGCTCGAGCTCGCCACCGAGATCGCCCAGGGCGGGCCGCTCGCGGTGCAGTCGACGCGCGAGACCATGCGTCGCGGCTTCGCCGATGCCGCCGAGGCGGCGACCGAGCGCGAGCTGACCGAACAGGATTGGACGCGCAAGACCGAGGACTTCAAGGAAGGCATCAAGTCCTATGCCGAGAAGCGCCTCGGCAACTTCAAGGGCCGCTGATGGGCCAGGTATCCGGCAAAGTCGCCATCGTCACCGGTGGCGCCTCGGGCATCGGCGAGGCCTGCTCGGAAACGCTGGCGCGCGAAGGAGCGTCGGTCCTGGTGACCGACGTCGACGACGCGCTGGGCAAGGGTGTGATCGACCGCATCACGAAGGCGGGTGGCAAGGCACACTACCTGCATCACGACGTGCGCGACGAGGCGGCGTGGCCGGGTGTGGTCGCCGAGGCGGAGAAGCGCTTCGGCCGGCTCGACATCATGGTCGCCAATGCCGGCATCGGGGTCATGGCACCAATCGAGAGCATGACTCTCGCCGACTGGCAGCGGCAGCAGGCGATCAATCTCGACGGCGTGTTCCTGTCGATCAAGCACGCCATCCCGGCGCTGCGGCGGGCGGGCGGCGGCTCGATCGTGCTTATGTCGTCGATCGCCGGCCTGCGCGGTGCGCCGGGACTCGCCGCCTATTCGGCGACCAAGGGCGGCGTGCGCCTCCTCGCCAAGTCGGTAGCGCTGGAGCATGCTGCCGACAACATCCGCTGCAACTCGGTGCATCCCGGCATCATCGCCACGCCGATCTGGGGCAAGATCCCGACCGGCGCCGAAGGCAATCGCCGCAACGCCCCGATCGATCCGCGCGAACGCGCCGCGGCGGTCGTGCCGCTGACGCGCGTCGGCGAGGCCCAGGACATCGCCAACGGCGTGCTGTTCCTGTGCACCGATGCCGCCAACTACATGACCGGCCAGGAGCTGGTGATCGACGGCGGCATGACGGCCGGCGGCCGGCCGCCGCCGCGGACGGAGTAGGTCCGTGACCGGTGCCGCGGCCGGAGTAGGTCCGTGACTGCAGCCGCAAAGGGCTGGATAATTATCGCGGCGCTGAGCGGCGCGATTTCCATTGCCATCGGCGCTTTCGCCGCCCACGGCCTCGATCTCTCCACCGAGGCTGGCCGCAAGGCGCGGGAGTGGCTGCAGACCGGCAGTCAGTACGAGATGATCCATGCGCTGGCGATCGTGGCCGTGGTCGCCCTAGCGCGCAGCGCGGCGGTGAACCTCCCCTGGGCTCTCGTCGCGCAATGCCTGTTCCTGGCCGGCAGCTTGCTCTTTCCCGGCGCCCTGTACGCCCTCGCCTTCGGCGGCCCGCGATGGTTCGGCGCGGTCGCGCCGATCGGCGGCGCCGCCTTCATCCTGGGCTGGCTCAGTCTCGGCGTTGCCGCGTTGCTGAAGGCCGAGGCCGACTGACCTCTGGAGGTTGGTGGGCCTCGTAGTCGCCCTGCGCTCCAGCGACGAGGAACATGATCGCCGGAGCGCCACGAGGATGGCGGGCGCCTCCGGCGCCGGCCTTTGATGTCAGCGCCCTTCGCCTTTCTCGCGCGCGTTCCTGTCGCGAGGTGCAGAGAAGTCGATGGCGACGGGATCGCTGGCGGGAAAGCTTTCCGCAAGAGCCTGATCGAGCAGCTCGTCGAGATGATCGTGGTCCGGTTGGACGGCACGTGCCTGTCGGGTTGGTGTGACGCTCATCGCGATGCTCCTGATGTTCGCTCGGCCGGCGGGATCCGCCAGCCATCTGTCAGTCGACGACATCGTGGCGCCGTGCGCCTTGCTCGTGCGCAATGTCCACGAGAAAGGCTTTCGCTGTCTCCGGCGTCGATACTGCCCTTGGTCTTCCCGACAGCCACGACGGAAGCACCCAGAGGGAGTGTCGAAAATGTCCACCGAGCAGAAGAGCCGTACCGTCAGGGAAGCCGTCGGGGTCTTCCATCGTCCGGAGGATTTGCAGGGCGCTATCGACGAGTTGCTCCAATCGGGCTTCCACCGTGCCGAGCTCAGCCTGCTCGCGAGCGAGCAGGCGATCGACCAGAAGCTCGCGCACCGGTACCGCAAGATCGGCTCGCTCGAGGACGATCCGGTGATCCCGCGCACCGCCTACGTCTCGCCCGAAGCCATCGGCGACGCCGAGGGCGGGCTGATTGGCATTCTCATGTATGTGGGCGCCATGGCGGCGGCGGGCGCCATCGTGGCTTCCGGCGGAGCCCTCACTGCGGCCATCGTCGGCGCCGCCCTGTCGGGCGGTGCGGGCGGGCTGATCGGATCGTTCCTGGCGCGCTGGCTCGGCGAGGAGCACGGCCGCCATCTTCAGGAGCAGGTCGATCGCGGCGGCCTGCTGCTGTGGGTCCGGACGTGGGATGCCGCGGACGAGAAGCGCGCCATGCGCATCCTCGCGCGTCATGCGGGCGATCATGTTCACGTCCATGCCCTGCCGGCGGTGGCCCGGCGGCAGCGGCACGCTGCCGTCCCGTGATGGGCGCCCGCATCAAGGCCGCGTCGCCCGGCGCACGATCCGCCGCAACTCGGGGACGACCTCGGCTTCGAACCAGGGATGCTGGCGCATCCACAGGGTGCTGCGCCAGCTCGGATGCGGCAGTGGCACGAAGCGCGGCCCGTAGTGCCTGAATGCTCTCACCGTATCGGTCATCGTCCCTCGGCCGGTCGAGCCGAGATAGAAACGCTGAGCGTGGTGGCCGACCAGCAGGGTCGCCTCGATCGCGGGAAGGTGCCCGAGCAGACGTGCATGCCAGTGCGGAGCGCACTCGCGGCGCGGCGGCTTGTCGCCGCCGCCCGGCTGGCTGCCGGGATAGCAGAGACCGATGGGCAGGATCGCCACGCGGCCTTCGTCGTAGAAGGCCGCCCTCTCGAGGCCCAGCCAGTCGCGCAGGCGGTCGCCGCTGGCGTCGTTCCACGGCAGGCCGGTCGCGTGGACCTTCCGGCCGGGTGCCTGGCCGATGATCAGCAGCCGGGCGGCGCTCGCGAGCTGCAGGATCGGCCGGGCGCCGAGCGGCAGGGCCGTCTCGCAGATCGTGCACGCCCGGACCTCGCGCAGCAGGCGCTTCAGGGACATTCGGGAGTCCTTCGGTCTCTGGATTCCAGGCGTTCCGAACACGACCTTCCGCTCGCCTGATCCGGCTGAGCGGAACGTGCGCTAGCGGCCGAGAAGGACGGCGCGGAGCACGACGGCGTCGTTGTGGAGCTCGTCGCGCGCGGCGAAGACCAGGGTCACGGGCTCCCGGCGCGCGCGGGCGCGTAACTCGGCGAGCTCGTCCGGATGGCGGCGCAGCTCGGCGGCGTAGCGGCGGCGGAACTCGGGCCAACGCGCCGGATCGTGGTCGAACCATTTGCGCAGCGCCGTGCTCGGCGAGATGTCCTTGGCCCAGAGGTCGATCGCCGCGTCGGGCTTCCTGACCCCGCGCGGCCACAGCCGATCCACCAGGATGCGCGTTCCGTCACCGGCGGCGGCGGGCAGATAGGCCCGCTTGAGCTTGATCCGATGCGCCGGAACTCTCCCGGCCCTCGCAGTGCGCTCCGCCATGGCTTCGCCTCCTCATCCACACGGCCCTGCAGCTTGCAGGATCGCTCTCGATGCGCTGACGGTCGACGTCGACGCGCACCAGCCTCTCGGGCCAATTGATCTCGCGCACCCAGCTGGGCGCAAGGAGCACCTTGTCGCCGGGGCGCCACCTGCAGGTGTCGACCCTGATGTATGCGATGGTCCAGTCGGCAGCGTCGACCAGGAGGTCCTCGACGTGCCCGGCCACGCCGTCGAGCAGATGGACGCGATGGCCGACGACGGCTTCGACGCTGCGCAGGTGCGGATCGCCCCCTTCTGCCGTGGATGCCCGGTGCGACACGGGGAGGTGCTGCGCCGCCGGGATGCTCTCCTCGATCTGGCGTACGGTGAGACCGAC
>NZ_JBFWZI010000096.1:8194-27114 GCF_050185545.1 Reyranella sp.
GCCGAACGGATATTCGGCTTCTCGGCCGCGGAGACCATTGGCAAGTCGCTCGACATCATCATCCCCGAAGGGCTGCGCAAGCGCCATTGGGTCGGGTTCGAACAGACAATGCAGAGCGGCTCCTCGCGATACGGCGCGGGCGACGTGCTGGCAGTCCCGGCGCTGCGCAAGGACGGCACGCGCATCTCGGTCGAGTTCACGATCCTGCCGTTCCGCGACAGGTCCGGCCGCATCCTGGGCGTGGCTGCGACCCTGCGCGATGTCACGAGGCGCTTCGAGGAGATGAAAGCCCTGCGCAATGCGGCGACCGGCGCGAAGCGCTAGCGCTTCGGCCGGTGAACCGGCGAGCGTGCCAGATAGGTCGAGTGGAATTCTCCCAGAATTTGCAAGGCGGCGCGATCCAGGATCCGCACCTCGCGCCCGGTCATGGCGATCATTCCGTCCCGCTTCAGCTCCGCGAGCATGCGGTTGACGTGCGGCGCGCTCAACCCGAGTGCGTCGCCGATCGCTTCCTGCGACAGCGGCATGACGAACGACTCCTCGGAAGCGTTGCCGATCGCCTGCAGGCGGGTCAGCGTCTCGAGAAGAAAATGCGCCAGCCTCTCGATCGGCTCGCGACGTCCCGCGTCGATGATGTGCTCGGCATAGATCGCCGCCTCGCGCGCCGCAAACCAGACGAGCGCCGTCGCGACGGTGGCCCTCTCCAGGCATGTGTCGGCGAAGGCGTCGAGGGGCACATGGCTCAGGCTCATGTCGCTGAGCGCGGTGACGGAGAAGACGGCATGCTCGTAGAAGCATGCCGGGAAACCGATGATGTCGCCCGGCATGACGACATTGACGATCTGCCGCTTGCCGCTGTGCAGGAGCTTGTAGCGGACGGCAAAGCCCTGCTGCACGACGTGCAGGACCCCGTACTCGTAGCCTTCGACGATGATGTCCTTTGCCTTCTTGATGACGACCGTGCGCTCGAGCAGCCGGGCCAGCGCCGCCAGGTCGTCGTCGTCGAGCGCTATCGAATGGTTGAGCCTGGCGACGAACGGATGGTCCACGATGCGACTTGCCGCAGGTTTGCGCACGATGCCAATCCCCAGGGAGCCGGGCCGGCTGGAGCTACGCGCCATGACTGAGTCGACGCTCAGGATCCCGGCTCACCCCAGCTGCTCGTCGAGCAGCGTCAGCGCTTCCGCTGCAAAGGCGCGCATGTTGGCGACGCGGTCGTTGGAGCCGGTGCGCAAGGTGCGGGCGATCTTGCCCTTGGGGCCGACGACGGCGACGCAGGTGTGGCCGGCAGGATCGCCGTAGGAGTTGCCGGTCGGGCCGGAGGCGCCGGTCTCGGCCAGGCCCCAGGTGGTGCTCAGCCGCTCGCGCACCAGCTCGGCCGCGAGCGTTGCCCACGGCTCCGATGACGAGCGGATGCCGGCGCGCTTCTCCTTGGTCGCCGTCAGGAAGGCCTCGCCGGCCGGTCGGGTGTAGACCACGGCGCCGCCCATGAAGTAGGCCGACGCCCCGGGCACCGCGAGCAGCACGGCGGAGACGAGCCCGCCGGCCGACGATTCCGACACGCCGACCGTTTCCTTGCGCGCCTTCAGTTTCTCGCCGACCTTCCTCGCCAGCGGCAGAAGTGAGTCCATTCGATCAATCCTTCTTGGTGAAATTTCAAACGTCCTCGGGAAGACTCAATCCCTCTTCGTGAAAATGTCGAGGACCAGGGGCACCTGCTGGCCGAGCCAGATCGCGCGATCGCGATGATCCTCCAGATCCTCGCCGGTGTTGGGATGAACGAACACCGTGAGGTCGCCGCGATTGAGCGTCAGCCAGGAGAGCAGGGGCGCAAGCTGCTCGTTCCTGAAGTGCACCTGGTAACTGTAGCGTGGATGCGGTCCGACGGGCTTCTCGTGGAAGCGGCCCATCTGGATGTCGAAGGTCTTCTCGATTTTCTCGCGCAGCGCCCACGCGGGATCGCGCGAGGCGGTGTCGAAGTAAACGTGGGCGTGCCAGTCCTTGATTTGTGCAGTGTCCATGACGCCACCTTATCACATCGCCGAGCCCGCCTGTCGGAACCCAAGACCGTTCCCCGATGCGAGCTTGCTTGCTAGGCTTCCGCCATCATGAACTTCGATTTCTCCGACGACCAGAAGCTGCTCAAGGAGCAGGTTCGCAAGTTCCTCGCCGATAAGTGCCCGACGAAGACGGTGCGGCGCGTGCTCGACGGCAACGAAACCCACGCCGACGAGGTGTGGAAGGGCCTGATCGAGCTCGGCGTCACGGGGACGGCCATCCCCGAGGAGTATGGCGGGCTCGGCCTGTCGCCGCTCGAGCTGTGCGTCGTCGCCGAGGAGATCGGCCGGGCGGCGGCGCCCGTGCCGTTCGACACCTCGGTCGTGCTGGCGACCGAGGCGCTGAAGCTCGCGGGCTCCGAGGCGCAGAAGAAGAAATGGTTGCCCAAGCTCGCCGCCGGCGAGGCGATTGGCACTTTGGCGACGGCCGAAGGGGCGCAGCCGCCCAAGCCGCGCAGCATCCGCACCACCTTCGGCGGCGGTCGCCTCAACGGCAAGAAGCTGCCGGTGGCGGACGGCGAGGCTGCGACCTTCGCGATCGTGCTGGCCAATACCGGCGGCAGCGGCGATCGCGCGGTGTCGCTGGTGCTGGTCGATCTTGCGCAGGCCTCGGTCAAACGCACGCGCGTCGAGACGATCGATCCGGCGCGCAAGCATGCCGAGCTCGGGTTCGATGGCGCCTCGGCCGAGCTGCTGGGCGGCGAGGGCGAGGGCTGGAGCCTGCTCGAGCGCCTTTACGATGCAGCGGCGGTCTATTTCGCCTTCGCCCAGGTCGGCGGTGCCGAGGCGGCGATGTGGATGGCGCGCGACTATGCGCTGCAGCGCCAGGCCTTCGGCCGGCCGATCGGCTCCTACCAGGCGCTAAAGCACAAGCTCGCCGACTGCTACGTCAAGCTCGAGCTGGCGCGGTCCAATGCCTATTACGGCGCCATGATGCTGACCGATGGCGGCGCCGATCTGCCGCTGGCCGCCGCCGCGGCGCGCATTGCGGCGACCGATGCCTACGATTTCGCCTCCAAGGAAAACATCCAGACGCATGGCGGCATCGGCTTCACCTGGGAAGCCGATACCCAGTTCCACTACCGGCGAGCACGCGTGATGGCGCTGTCGCTCGGCGGGCCGATGGCGTGGAAGGACAAGCTGGTGAGCCGACTCGAACAGAAGAACGCGGCGTAGATACTTCACCTCACCCTGAGGAGCGCCCGTAGGGCGCGTCTCGAAGGGTGGGCCCCGGTCTTGACAGGTGCCCGCCCTTCGAGACGCATCACTCCGCGATGCTCCTCAGGGCGAGGCGGCGAATGCAGGAGGAACCCATGGATTTCAACGACACGCCCGAGGAAGCCGCCTTCCGCAAGGAGGTGCGCGCCTGGCTCGACGCCAACGCCACGTGCAAGAGCGACGACAAGCAGAGCTTTCGCGCGCGCAATGACGACCCGAATCTCTTGAAGAAAGCCAAGGAATGGCAGGCCAAGAAGGCCGCCGCCGGCTATGCGCGCATTACCTGGCCGAAGGAGTATGGCGGGCGCGGCGGCTCGCCGATCCTGCAGGTGATCTACCAGCAGGAGGAATCGAACTACCTGGTGCCGCTGGGCTTCTTCGACATCGGGCTCGGCATGTGCATCCCGACGATGATGGCCTACGCCACGCCCGAGCAGCTGCAGCGCTACGTCAAGCCGGCGCTCTACGGCGAGGAAGTGTGGTGTCAGCTGTTCTCCGAGCCGGCCGCCGGGTCGGACGTGGCCGGCATCCGCACCCGCGCCGAGCGTGACGGCGACGGCTGGGTGATCAACGGCCAGAAGGTCTGGACCTCGGGCGCCCATTACTGCGACTACGGCATCATCATCACCCGCACCGACCCCAATGTCCCGAAGCACCAGGGGCTCACCATGTTCTTCCTGTCGATGAAGAGCCCGGGCGTCGAGGTGCGGCCGATCAAGCAGATGTCGGGCGGCGCCAACTTCAACGAGGTGTTCTTCACCGACGTGCGCGTGCCCGACGCGCAGCGCCTCGGCAAGGTCGGCGACGGCTGGAAAGCCGCCCTCACCACCCTGATGAACGAGCGCCTGGCGGTCGGCCTGCCTTCCGGGGGGCTCGATGTCGACGAGCTGATGGAACTGGCGCGCGATACGGAGCTCGACGACGGGCCGGCGATCCGCAACCAGCAGGTGCGCGGCAAGATCGCCGACTGGTACGTCCAGCAGCAGGGCCTCAGGCTGACTCGATATCGCACGCTCACCGCGCTCTCCAAGGGCCAGACACCGGGACCCGAATCGTCGATCATCAAGATCGTGGCGGCGCCCAAGATGCAGGACATGGGCGCTTTCGCCATGGAGCTGATGGGGCAGGGCGGCATCATGCGCGAGGAGGTGCCGCACGCCGCTGGCTTCCAGGCGCAATGGATCGCCGGTGCGGGCTTCCGCATCGCCGGTGGCACCGACGAGATCCTGCGCAATATCGTCGCCGAGCGCGTGCTCGGCCTGCCGAGCGACGTACGCGTCGACAAGGACGTGCCGTTCAACAAGCTCGGGAAATAGTCATGCAGCTCCGCTCCAGCGGAGCTGGGGAGGTGTCCGCGTAGTCGCGGACGCAGGGGTCATGAGCCGAGAGCGCGCCACTCCGATGGCGCTCATGGGATGTGATCAGCAAGAAGAGCGCCATCGGAGTGGCGCGCTCCCAGCGCTGAGTCTCGACCCCTCCGCCCCCGATTACGGGGGCACCTCCCCACGCGAAGCGTGGGGAGGCGGATGAACCTCACCGCATCTTGAGCGCCCATTCGGTGTACTTGGCGGCCTGCTTCTGGAGGTCTGCGTAGTACTTGGCGTACTCGGCGCCGACCATCGGCTTCAGCGCCAACCCGACCGCGTCCATCTTCTGCTTCATCTCGGGGCTGTTGATTGCCTTCAGGAACGCCGTCTCGATCACCTTGACGATGTCGGCCGGCGTGCCCTTGGGCGCGGCGACGCCGCGCGTCGACGAGGAAATCACCGTCGGATAGCCGAGCTCCTTGGCGGTCGGGACGTCGGGCAGGAAACGCGAGCGTTCCGTGTCGAGCACGGCGAGGCCGCGGGCTTCGCCGGTCTGAACGCGCTTGACGATGCTGCCGACATTGTCGAACGCGACCTCGACATGGCCGCCCATGATGCCGGCGAGCTGTTGCGTGCCGCTGTCGAAATGGACGATGCGGAAATCGACCTTGGCCGCTTCCTGCATCATCAGGATGGCCAGATGATCGTCGCTCAGGATGCCGGTGGTGCAGGCGCGCAGCTTGCCCGGCTCCTTCTTGGCCGCCTCGACCAGATCCTTCAGGGTCTTGTAGGGGCTGTCGCCCTTGACCCAGATCAAGCCGGGATCGAGCACCTGGTTCACCACCGGGATGAAGCTGTCCATGGTGAACACCGCCTTGCGCTCGGGGTCGAGCACGATGGTGTTGACGGCAGGCAGATTGATGAAGCCCAGCGTGTAGCCGTCCGGGCGGGCACGCGCGATCTCGGTGAAGCCGAGCTGTCCGCCGGCACCGGCCTTGTTGACGACGGTGATCGGCTGGCCGAGGTCCTTTTCAGCCGCTGCCGCAAGGATGCGCGCGCCGACGTCGGTGCTGCCGCCGGCGGCGTAGGCGACGATCAGCTGCACGGCGCGGCGCGGATAGTTCTGGGCGAGAGCTGGACTCGCGATGGTGCTGGCGGCAGAGGCGGCGAGCAAGGTACGGCGGCGGATGGTCATGTCTTTCCTCCCAAAGATGGCAATTCTGACGGGTCAGTCGACATCGCTTTCGCGAAGCTTGGAGAAGGCGCCGGGCCGGAACAAGAGGGCGCCGAGCACGATCACCGGCACCGCGAGAAGCACCAGCGCAACCGGTCGATCGAGGAAGATGGCGAAGCTTCCGCCCGACATCTCGAGCGTTGTGCGCAGCGAGCGCTCCATCATCGGACCGAGGATCAGGGCCAGGATTGCGGGGGCAATCGGAAAGTCGAGCTTGCGCAGCAGGTATCCGATGATGCCGAAGCCCAGCATGACCCAGACATCGAACAGGTTCTGCTTCAGCCCGTAGGCGCCGATCACGCAGAAGATCAGCACGCCGGCGCAGAGATAGCTGAACGGTACCTTCAGGAGCTTCGCCCACAGACCGACCAGAGGCAGGTTGAGGATCAGCAGCAGCGCATTGCCGACGAAGAAGCTCGCGATCACGGTCCACACCAGGTCCGGGCGCTCCTGGAAAAGGAATGGCCCCGGCGTCAGGCCGTTGATGATGAAGGCGCCCATCAGCACCGCGATGGTTGGCGAGCTCGGGATGCCGAGCGCCAGCAACGGCACCATGGCGGCATTGGCGTAGGCATTGTTGGCGGTCTCGGCCGCGGCCACGCCCTCGATCGCGCCGTTGCCAAAGCGCTCGGGCGTCCTGGAGACGCGCTTTTCCAGCACGTAGGCCATGAAGGTTGGTACGATGGCCCCGACGCCGGGAATAAGGCCCAGCACGAAGCCGACCACCGTGCCGCGACCGATCGCGCCCGTTGAGGCGCGCAGCTCCTGCCGCGTCGGCCACCACTTGGCCAGGCTGGCCTGGACCATGTGGGTCTGGCGCCCCTCTGCCGCGAGCAGCAGCTCGGCGACGCCGAACAGGCCCATCACGGCCGGGACGAAGCCGATACCATCGTAGAGGTCCTCGATCCCGAACCCGAAGCGCGGTGCGCCGCGCACCGGGTCGATGCCGACCATGGCGAGCAGCAGCCCGATCACGGTCATCAGAAGGGCCGCCAGCATGTTGCGGCCGGCGAGGCCGACGACCAGGCACAGCCCGGCCACCATGAGGGCGAAGAACTCGACTGGCCCGAACTTGAGCGCCAGGGCGGCAAGCGGCGTGGCGACCACGACCAGCGCCACGGTTGCCAGCGTGCCGCCGACGAACGAGCCGATGGCGGCGATTGCCAGCGCCGATCCGGCACGACCCTGACGCGCCATCTGGTGGCCGTCGATGCAGGTCACCACCGAAGCGGCTTCGCCGGGCACGTTGATCAGCACCGAGGTGATGGTGCCGCCATACATCGCGCCGTAGTAGATGGCCGACAGCATGATGATGGCGCCGGTGGCGTCGAGATTGAAGGTGAGGGGAATCAGGATGGCGGTGCCGGCCGCCGGCCCGAGCCCGGGCAGGACACCGATCAGGGTACCCAGCATGCAGCCGGCAAAGGCATAGAGCAGGTAGTTGACCGACAGCGCCGCGGCGAAGCCTGACAACAGGTGGGGGAGTGCCTCCATCGCCTAGAACCCGAGCTTCCCGGTCGGCAGGATCACGTCCAGCCAGGTCGTGAAGACGTAGTAGACGCCAAAGCTGCCCAGGACAGCGAACAGCGCGATCAGCCACCATCGGCGCTCGCCAAGCGCCGCCACCAGAGCGGCGTTGAACACCAGCATTGCCAAGCGAAAGCCCACGACCTCCATCGCTATGGTCACGGCCGCGATCAGGCCGACGATGGCGAGCCAGCGTCGGCCTCCAGGACCATGCGGGAGGATGCGTGGAGTTTCGATTTGCGGCTCGGTGGGCTCACGCCATGTCGTGACCAGCAGCGCGATCGCCAGGAGCGAGCCGATGAGCGAAAGCCAGAAGGGAAAAAAACCCGGACCGGGGCCCAATCGGTCAGTGAGCGGCAGGAGCAGCGATTGCCACAACGCGAACAAGCAAAACAACAGCATCGCGCCCGTCGCGATCAACCGCCCCTGGCGCATGCCGACCAGTCCTCCCACTAACTCTTCTTGTTCTGAAGCGAGCATAGCTGCAAACAGGATCGGCGCAAATCGAGATGGCGAAGGAGGAAACGAATGAACAGGCTCGACGGCAAGGTCGCGTTCCTGAGCGGCGCGGCGCGCGGAATCGGCGGCGCCACCGCCAAGCTGATGGCCCAGGCGGGCGCGAAGGTGGCGATCGGCGACGTGCTGGACGAGCGCGGCCGGCAGACCGCCAGGGAGATCGAGGCGGCGGGCGGCCAGGCGCTCTACGTCTCGCTCGACGTAACGAGCGAGGCGAGCTGGGCCGCCGCCACCGATGCCACCGTCAAGAGGTTCGGCAAGCTCGACGTGCTGGTGAACAATGCCGGCGTCTTCAATGGCAAGGGAGTCGAGGAGGCGACGATCGACGAATGGAACCGGCTGGTCGCCGTCAACCTGACCGGCGTGGTGCTGGGCACGCGCGCGGCGCTGCCGGCTCTCAAGGCGAGCGGTGCAACGAGCGAGCACGGCTCGGCGATCGTCAATCTCGCGTCCATCGCCGGGCTGGTCGGCTCGCAGCTCGACCCGCTCTATTCGCTGACCAAGGGCGGCGTGACCCTGTTCACCAAGTCGACGGCGCTGGAGTTCGGGCGCAAGGGCTACAAGATCCGGGTCAACTCGATCCATCCCGGCCTCATCGAGACCGACATGGGCCAGCAGACCTTCGCCATGCGCGCCCGCCAGCAGGGCACCAACGACACCGACAAGGCGCGCCAGACCACGCTTGCCCTGCATCCGATCGGCCGTCTCGGCGTGCCCGACGACATCGCCAAGGGTATCCTCTTCCTCGCCTCGGACGATGCAAGCTTCATGACCGGGGCCGGCCTCGTCGTCGACGGCGGCTGGACCGCTCATTGAGGAGCCAGCCGCACGACGCTCATTGCTAGGAGCGCGCAACTCCGATGGCGCTCTTCCTGTAGATCACACATCCCATGAGCGCCATCGGAGTGGCGCGCTCCCAGCATAGGAGAAAGCTATGCGCTTCGGTCTTCTGTACGAGCATCAGCTGCCGCGTCCATGGACAGACGACAGCGAGCATCGCCTGTTCAAGGATGCGCTGGCGCAGGTCGAGTTGGCCGATCGCCTGGGCATCGACTACATCTGGGAGGTCGAGCACCACTTCCTCGAAGAGTATGCGCACTCCTCGGCGCCGGAAGTGTTTCTCGCCGCTTGTGCTGCGCGGACCAAACGCATCCGCATCGGCCACGGCGTGGTGCTGGCGCCGCCCGGCTACAACCATCCGGCGCGCGTCGCCGAGCGCATCGCCACGCTCGACCTCGTGTCCGACGGCCGGGCTGACTGGGGTACAGGCGAATCGGCGTCGCGCGTCGAGCTCGAAGGCTTCGGCATCGACCCCGCCGAGAAGAAGGCAATGTGGGCCGAGGCGGTAGGGCAGACCGCCGACATGATGGCGATGAGTCCCTATCCCGGCTTCCAGGGCAAGTACTTCTCCATGCCGGTGCGCAACATCGTGCCCAAGCCGCTGCAGAAGCCGCATCCGCCGCTCTGGGTAGCGTGCAGCCGGCGCGAGACCATCCATGCCGCGGCGCGCGCCGGCATCGGCGCGCTCACCTTCGCCTTCGTCGATCCGGCCGAGGCCGGCAAGTGGGCGCACGAATACTATGAGATCATCAGGAGCGAGCAGTGCGTGCCGATCGGCCATGCGGTGAACGCCAACGTGGCCATGGTGACCGGCTTCTCCTGCCACGAGGATCGCGAGGAGGCGCGGCGGCGCGGCGCCGAGGGCTTCCAGTTCTTCGGCTATTCGCTCGGCCACTACTACGTGTACGGCCATCACCAGCCGGGCGTGACCGACGTCTGGCAGCGCTTCGAGGGGGCGAAGGACAAGCTTCCGGCGGTCGGGCAAGGCAGCGGCATCGGCACGCCAGCCGAACTTACCGAGCACCTGCGCAGTTACCAGGATGCTGGCGTCGACCAGGTCGTGTTCATCCAGCAGGGCGGCCGCAACAGGCACGAGCACATCTGCGACTCGCTCGAGCTGTTCGCCGCCAAAGTGATGCCGATCCTGAAGGCCGACCAGGTGGCTCGCGATACGAAGAAGCAGGCCGAGCTGGCACCCTTCATTACGGCGGCGCTGGCACGCAAGAAGCGCGCAGCGCCCGTCGATCCGGTCGCGGTGCCGGTGGTGTCGGCCTACGGCCGCACCATCGTCCAGGAGAACCAGGCGGCCGAAGGCCCGACCCACCACATCGCCGCAGACATCACCGTAATGATGGACGACCCGGCAGAGAAGAAGCAGGAGGCGGCGGAGTAGCTTTTCATTTTCCTCCCCACGCCTTGCGTGGGGAGGCGTCCGCGTAATCGCGGACGGAGGGGTCATGAGTCATGTCTTCCGGACCGCGGGCGTCCCGCCCGCTCATGATCTTTGCCGGGAGCGCGCCACTCCGTGGCGCTCATGCTCTTCTTCCGATCTGCAATCGCCGTGTCCGGCATCCCTATGAGCGCCACGGAGTGGCGCGCTCCCGCCATGAGCGGGCGGGACGCCCGCGGTCCGGAAGACCATGACCTCTCCGCCTGCCTGCGCGAAGCCGAAACGGCTTCGCTTCGGCGAAGGCAGATCGGCGTAAGACGCCGACACCTCCCCAGCGAAGCTGGGGAGGAGAAAGTCAAAAAATCCCCGCCGCCAGCCCGGCGGCCATGGCGGCGCCCAGCTCCTCGCATTGCTCGACGAAGGACGATTGCCAGGGGCCGCGGCAGATCAGCGGATCCTGGACGGCGCGCCAGCGCAGGCCGGTGACGATGGTCTCGACGCCGCGGCGCGTGCCGGTACCGTCGCTGCCGGCGCGGATGTAGAGCGCGTAAGGCATCCCCTGCGTCCGCTCCAGGCAGGGGTAGTAGCTGCGGTCGAAGAAATCCTTCAGCGCGCCGCTCATGTAGCCGAGATTCTCGGTCGTGCCGAGGATCACCGCCTGGGCCGCGAGCACGTCGTCGGGGCCGGCCTGCAGCGGCGCGATCACGCGCACGTCGATCTCCGTTTCGCTGAGCGCGCCCCGCTCGACGGCAGCGCGCAGCGAGAGGGTGTTCTCCGACGGAGCGTGCGCCACAATGAGCAGCCTTTTGGACATGGAGGGGGTTTTACCCCGAGACAGATCGACATGCTGAAGAAACTGCTGATCGCCAACCGCGGCGAGATCGCCATCCGCATCGCCCAGGCCGCCAACGAGCTCGCCATCACCACGGTCGGCATCCATTCCGAGGACGACGCGAGCTCGCTGCATACGCGGCGCGTCGACGAGTCCGTGGCGCTCGGCAGGCGCGGTGCCGCCGCCTATCTCGACATCGCGGGCGTGATCGCGGCGGCCCGGAACGCCGGCAGCGATTCGGTTCATCCCGGCTATGGCTTCCTGGCGGAAAATGCGGCCTTTGCCGCCGCCTGCGCCGAGGCAGGAATTGTCTTCGTTGGCCCGACTGCCGAACAGCTGAATCTGTTCGGCGACAAGGCGCGCGCCCGCGCCCATGCCGAGGCCTGCAAGGTCCCTGTGTTGCCCGGCACCGACATCGTCGATCTCGCGGGGGCGACGGCCTTCTTCCGCCAACACGCCGGATCGGGCGTGGCGATCAAGGCCATCGCCGGCGGCGGCGGGCGCGGCATGCGCCTGGTCACCGCCGAGGCCGAGCTCGCCGACGCTTTCGATCGTGCTTCGGCCGAGGCCAAATCGGCGTTCGGCAACGGCGATCTCTACCTCGAGCGGCTGGTCCGCCAGGCGCGCCACATCGAGGTGCAGATCGTCGGCGACGGCACGGGCGGCATCGCTGCCCTCGGCGAGCGCGAATGCACCCTGCAGCGGCGCAGCCAGAAGATCGTCGAGCTGGCGCCCAGCCCCAACCTGGCGCCGGCGCTGCGCCAGAAGATCGTCGACGCGGCAATCGCCATGGCCAAGGCCGCAAGCTATCGCAGCCTCGGTACCTTCGAGTTCCTGGTCGAAGGCGGCGAGTTCTTCTTCATCGAAGCCAACCCACGCCTGCAGGTCGAGCATACTGTCACCGAGGAGGTGTGGGGCGTCGACCTCGTGAAAGCGCAGCTGCTGCTGGCCGGCGGTGCCAGTCTTGCCGACACGGGCGTGCTCGACGCCAGGCCGCGTGGCCACGCGATCGAGCTGCGCATCAACATGGAGACGATGACGTCAGACGGCTCGGCCAAGCCTGGAGGCGGCACGCTTACTGTCTTCGAGCCGCCGTCGAGCCGCGGCGTGCGGGTCGACACCTACGGCTATGCCGGCTACCGCACCAATCCCAATTTCGACTCGCTGCTTGCCAAGCTGATCGTCCACAGCCCATCGGCCGCGTTCGCCGACGTGCTGGCGCGCAGTGAACGCGCGCTGGCCTCGTTTCGGCTCGAGGGCGCGCCAAGCAATATCGGCTTCTTGCGCGCCCTGCTAGCCGATGCGGATGTACGGGCCGGCAAGGTCCACACGCGCTTCGTCGACGAGCGCGCCGGCGCGCTTATCGAGGCCGCGGCCCAAATGCAGCCCGGGCTGTTCTTCCAGGCGGCAGCCGCTCCCGCCGCGGCCGGTGGCCGGCAGGCGGGCGCCCGGGTCGATGCGGTCGATCCGCTGGCCGTGCTCGCCTTCGGAAAGACGGCGCCGCAGGCCGTCGCGGAGGTCACGAGCGATGCGCCCGAGGGGACCGTCCCGGTGCCGGCGCCGATGCAGGGGACGATCGTCAGCGTTGGCGTCGAGGAAGGCGATGCGGTCGCGGCGGGCCAGCCCTTGCTGATCATGGACGCCATGAAGATGCAGCACGAGATCCGCAGCCCGGCGCGTGGCTACGTGCGGCGCATCGCGGTCACGCCCGGCGAGACGATCTACGAAGGTCATGCCCTGCTGTTCGTCGAAGAGGCCGATGTCGAGGTCAAGGGCGCGGCGGCCGAGGAGAAGATCGATCTCGATCACATCCGTCCCGACCTCGCCGAGTATTTCGAGCGCCGCGCACTCACGTCCGACGACAAGCGGCCCGAAGCGGTGGCGCGGCGGCGCAAGACGAACCAGCGGACGGCACGCCAGAACCTCGATGACCTGGTCGATCCCGGCAGCTTCATCGAATGGGGCGCCTTCGCCATCGCCAGTCAGCGCACGCGGCGCACCAACGAGGACCTGATCGAGCGGACGCCGGCCGACGGCCTGATCACCGGCATCGGCCGGGTCAACGGGTCGCTGTTCGGGCCCGAACGCAGCCGCGTCGCCGTGGCCCACTACGACTACACCGTGCTCGCCGGCACCCAGGGCAAGACCAACCACCACAAGAAGGACCGCCTGTTCGAGATCGTCGAGGAGCAGCGCATCCCATTGGTGTTCTTCACCGAAGGTGGCGGCGGCCGGCCGGGCGACGTCGACGTGCAGTCGGTCGCCGGCCTCAACACCCTGGCGTTCCACATCTTCGGACGGCTGAGCGGCGTGTCTCCGCTGGTCGGCATCAACTCGGGCCGCTGCTTCGCCGGCAATGCCGCCCTGCTGGGCTGCTGCGATGTCGTCATCGCCACGAAGAACTCGTCGATCGGCATGGGCGGGCCGGCGATGATCGAGGGCGGCAACCTCGGCGTGTTCGCGCCCGAGGAAGTGGGCCCGATGAGCGTGCAGGTGCCCAACGGCACCGTCGACATCGCGGTCGAGGACGAGGCCGAGGCGGTCGCAGTCGCGAAGAAGTACCTGTCGTATTTCCAGGGCGCCGTGCCGGACTGGCGTGCGGCCGACCAGCGCCTGCTCAGGCGGGCGATCCCCGAGAACCGGCTGCGAGTCTACGACGTCCGCGGCGTCATCGACACGCTGTGCGACGAGGGCTCGGTGCTCGAGCTGCGGCGCGCCTTCGGGCCCGGCATGGTGACGGCCTTCGCCCGCATCGAGGGCAAGCCGTTCGGCATCGTCGCCAACAATCCGTTGCATCTCGCCGGCGCCATCGATTCGGATGGCTCGGACAAGGCGGCGCGCTTCCTGCAGCTCTGCGATGCCTTCGATCTGCCGGTGCTGTTCCTGTGCGACACGCCTGGCATGATGGTGGGACCCGAGATCGAGAAGACGGCGCTTGTGCGTCATTGCTCGCGGCTGTTCGTGGTCGGCGCCAACCTCACCGTGCCGTTCGGCACCATCGTGCTGCGCAAGGCCTATGGGCTCGGCGCGCAGGCGATGGCCGGCGGCTCGTTCCATGCCGGTACGTTCGCCATCTCCTGGCCGACCGGCGAGTTCGGCGGCATGGGGCTCGAGGGCGCGGTCAAGCTCGGCTACCGCAAGGAGCTCGAGGCGATCGCCGACCCCGTCGAGCGGCGCGCCGCCTTCGACAAGATGGTCGCCGCCGCCTACGCCCGCGGCAAGGCGCTGAGCACGGCGACCTATTTCGAGGTCGACGAGGTGATCGATCCCGCCGACTCGCGCCGCTGGATCGCGACTGCGCTCCTCACCGCCAAGCCGCGCCCGCGGCTCGAGCACAAGAAGCGGCCGAACATCGATACGTGGTGAGGTTGATTCGCCTCCTCCGTCTTACAGGGGAGGTGGCCCGGAGGGCCGGAGGGGGAAGGCCTCAGTCGAGGTTGATCTGATTCCGACGTCGGACCTTCATGAATCTCGACTGAGGCCTTCCCCTCCGCCCCCTGCGGGGGCACCTCCCCCGATGACGGGGGGAGGCAAGGGCCACGCCTACTGCGCGATCCAGAACGTGTCGGGCTGATAGAGGCCTATATATCCGCCCGGATCCCAGGCGTAGTAGCCTTCCTTCGGCACGTTACGGATCTTGGGGCCGACCACCAGCGGCTGGCGGATGCCGTTCACCGTGCCGATCGTGAACACCTCGTCGGCGCTGGCGCTCAGGATCTTCTCCCAGGCCTTGCGGCGCCCGTCGACGCTCGTCGCGCTCTCCCATTCCTTGACATAGTCGAGCAGCTTGCAGGCGCTCTCCATGTCGCAGGGCTCGCCCTGGCGTCCCTTCGATTCGACGTACATGCCCCAGCGCGACCACTGCAGGACGCCGCGCATGGTAGGGGCGAACTCGCGCGGGCTCGTGTTGGGGGTCGGCACGGCCGTCACCACGCCGGCGAACGCCGTCATCACCGCCTCGCCAGAGAAGGTCCGGAGTCGGAAATTCTCGCGGGTCTGCGGCTTGGTCAGCATCTTGATGCCGATCTTCTTCCAGAACTCGCCGATCAGATGCAGCGCATCGGCGTCCTCGGTCTCCTCGCTGGCGTTCTCCACGACGATGGTCGCCGGCCTGCCGTCTGGCAGCAGGCGAATGCCCTGGGCATCGCGCTTCTTGAGGCCGATCTCGTCGAGCAGCTTGTTGGCGAGCTTGGGATCGAACTGTGCCCACTTCTTCGCGTACTCGGGCTTGAACAGCTCCGAGCGCTCCATGATCGTGTTGTTGCCCGGCTTGGCCAGGCCGAGATAGACGACCTGGTTCAACTCGTCGCGATCGATGGCGAGCGACAGCGCGCGGCGGAAACGAACGTCCCGCATCAGCTTGCGCCATTCCTCGTCGTTGGCATTGAGGTTGGGATAGAGCGCGATCTGCGAGCCGGAGCCCGATTCCCACAGCCGCACCTCGACGCCCGAGGACTTGGCGCTCTTCTGCAGGAAGGTGTAGTCGCGCATGTTGAGGTAGCGCGGCTGCAGGTCGGCTTCGCCGAGACCGGCCTTGGCCGGCACCAGGTTTGTCGCCGCCTGGGTGAAGATCACGCGATCGATATAGGGCAGCTGCTGACCCTTGGCGTCGATGCGGTGATAGAAGGGGTTGCGCACGAACACATAGCGCTGCGCCGGCGACGACGTGGTGTTGACCCACGGATTGAGCGTCGGCAGCTCCGGATTGTCGTTGGCATACATGACGTCGAGACGCCGGTAGATCTGCACCCAGTTGGTGCCCTGTTGGCCGCCCTTGGCGGCCTTGGCGATCTCCTCGGGGGTGGCGTACTTGGCGTGGAACTTCTTCAAGTAGTGCGCCGGCCGGAACAGGAAGAGCGGCGCGGCGCGAGCCTGGCTCTCGATGAAGTAGGGGTTGGGCTTCTCCCAGCTGTACCTGATCGTGCGCGCGTCGATGACCTCGACCTTGGGTGGCTGGCCGTCGACCAGCAGCTCGACCGACGGACCGGACGGCGACAGCTCCTTGTTGTTGGCGACGTCTTCCCAGAAGAAGCGGAAATCCTCGGTGGTGAAGGGCTTGCCGTCGGACCATTTGTGGCCTTCGCGCAGGCGGAAAGTGAACTCGCGGTCTTCCTTGACCTCGTAGCTCTCGAGGATGTCCGGCTTCAGCTTGAACTTGTCGTCGTGGATGATGAGGCGGGTGTAGCTGTAGATCGTCATCAGGCGCGTGTCGCGCGCGCTCGCCACCAGCATGTTGATCTGGCCGCCCTGCCGGCCCGGGCCGTCGCCGCCGGCGAAATAGGTCACTACCCAGGGCTGTTTCGGGATGCGCTGGGCGACCGGCGGCAACGCGCCCGACTTCACCTGCTCGGCGAGCATCGGCGTCTCTTTCATCGTCGGCACCGGATCGGCGGCAAGCGCCGGTCCGCACATCAAGCTGAAGAGGAAAGCCTTGGTTAGGACGCGTCGCTTCATGTCTGCCTGCCCTGCTGTGTCATTCGGCTTCTTGGCGCCGGATGGTCCAACCAGCGCGGCCCTGCCGTCCATATCACGGTGAATGAAATCGTTGAACTCGATCAGCGTCAATGGTGCTGGCGCAACGCCAACTTGCCGCAGGCGTTGCACGCACCGGGTCGCTCAATGCCTTAATTAGTTCAAGATCCGGGCGGCCGAAAACCCGTGTCAGGAGCGGTCGAAGGCGCGCCTGGGGCCGGGCCGCGTGCCCTCGGCGATGACGGGCTTTACCGTGCCGTTCGCCGCGACCTCGTCCGGCGTGAAATCGCCCGTAACGCCGACCGGCCGATCCCCTTTCACCGTCACCCGTTCCATGGTGCGCCGCGCCGGATAGTAATCGTGCGCGGCGTAGTGCTGGACCGAGCGATTGTCCCACATCACCAGGGTGTTCGGCTGCCACTTCACGCGCAGCTGGTACTCGGGAATGGCGGCCTGGCGATACAGGAAGCCGAGCAGCGCATCGCTTTCGTCGGGCTTGAGATCGCGAATGCGCACGCAGAATTGCTGGTTGACGTACAGGACGCGCCGCCCCGACACGGGATGAACGCGCACCACGGGATGCCACGGGTTGGGGAACTCGTCCTCGAGGGCGCGCAGCTTGGCGCGGTCCTTGTGGCCGAACAGCGGCCGCCACGGCTTGAAGTCGTGCAGCGCCTCGAGGCCATGGATATGCTGCTTCATGCGCTGCGACAGGCCGCGATAGGCGGCGCTCATGCTGGCGAACAGCGTATCTCCGCCGACCTCGGGCACGACCTTGGCGCGCAGGATGGTCGCCATCGGCGGTGCTTCGCGGAACGTCTCGTCGACATGCCAGATGTCGGTGAGGGCCGGCGGATTGTCCTTCGAATAGTCGAGGATGATGACCTCGGGCTTGTCGGCCAGGTTGGGCGAGAAGGGGTGGATCGACAGCTCGCCGAACAAGGCGCCAAACGCCATCTGCTGGTCGACGGTGATGTCCTGGTCGCGCATCACGATCACCTCGTGCTGCACCAGGGCGTCGTGCACGACCTTGAACTGGGCTGGCTCGAGCGGCCGGCGCAGATCGATGCCTCCGAGCTCGGCGCCAATGAAGCCGTTGATCGGCCGGACGCGGATTTCCGCCGCACTGCCGCGAATCGCGGGCGCTGCCGACAGGGTCGCCATGCTTCCTCCCGTTGCTGGCCGGGTCTGGAGCACGTTCCGAACGGCCGGAAACACCGAGTGGAAGGTCGTGCTCCAGAGACTTCAGACTTCGAGGCAGACTAGCGCGATTTCGCGCGAACCGCATGAGGTCCGTTCAAACCGGACGCGGCTTCAACGCCGCCCACGGCTGCGTTGCGAAACGGCCTTCGTTGACGGGAGCGATGGGACGCGCAAGAACCGCTGTCGTCGGATCGGCGAGGGAACCATGGCGAGCGGGCTGGAAAACGAATTCGCAACGCTGCACGAGATCGTCAAGGCGGCCAAGATCAGGCTCAATCCCAACATATGGGATTACCTGATCGGCGGCACCGAGACCGAGACGACGCTGCGGCGCAACCGCATGGCCCTCGATTCCATCGCCTTCAAGCCGCGCGTGCTGCGCGACGTCTCGAAAATCGATCCGTCGTCGGAAATCCTCGGCCGCAGGATCCGCATCCCGGTGATGTTGGCACCGGTCGGCTCGCTGGAATCGTTCGAGCCGGGCGGCGGCATCACCGTGGCCAAGGGGGCGGGGGCCGGCGGCGTCACCATGCTGATCAGCTCGGTGACGAGCTTGAAGCTAGAGGACATCGTCAAGGGCGGCGCCGGTCCCAAGATCTACCAGCTCTATGTGCGCGGTGACGACAAATGGGTCGCCGACCGGGTCAAGCAGGCCATGGATGCCGGCTACGATGCCTTCTGCATCACCGTCGACACCCAGGTCTATTCGCGGCGCGAGCGCGACATCGCCAAGCGCTTCGTCAAGTCATGGCGCACCGCGGCGACGGGCCAGGACTTCCAGGCGGCCTTCTCGTGGGAGAACTTCAGGCGCGTGAAGGACAAGTTCCCCGACGTGAAGTTCATGCTCAAGGGAATCGGGACAGCCGAGGATGCCGAGATCGCCTGCCGCCACGGCGTATGGGCGGTGTATTGCTCCAATCACGGCGGTCGCCAGCTCGATCATGGCCGCGGCTCCGCGGCGGTTCTGCCGGAGATCGTCGAGGTCGTGGCCGGACGGGCGAAGATCGGCGTCGACGGCTCGTTCAGCCGCGGCAGCGATATCGTCAAGGCGATCTGCCTGGGGGCCGACTGGGTCGGGCTGGGCCGGCTCTATTGCTATGGCCTCGCCGCGGCCGGCGCCGCCGGCATCGAGCGGGTGCTCGAGCTCCTCGAGGAGGAGATGAAGGAGGTCATGGGCCTGCTGGGCGTGGCGCGGCTCGATCAGCTCGACAAGAGCTACATCGCGCCCGCCCTGCCGACCAATCTCCCCGGCGTGCACAGCGCCTTCCCGCTGCTCAATCTCCACGACGAAGGCTACTGAGCAGGAGACTCGGGCTCGCGGCGC
>NZ_JBFWZI010000097.1:0-27102 GCF_050185545.1 Reyranella sp.
GGACGCGATGACGGCCGCGCTGCTCGACGCTGCGCCGGTGTCGATGGAACGGGCGGCGGAGCTGCTGGCGGGATAGTCATCCTCCTCCCCAGCTTCGCTGTCAGCTTCGCTGGGGAGGAGGAGATGAGCGCCACAGGAGTGGCGCGCTCCCAGCAATGCGTCATCCGGACCGCGGGCGTCCCGCCCGCTCATGCTCATGATCATGATCACGAGCGGGCGGGACGCCCGCGGTCCGGATGATAGTGGTTACCGCCGGCCGCGGTGATGATGCATGCCGCCGCGGCCGCCCATCGGGCGCGGCGAGTCGAGGACGGCCTTCTGCTCGGGCGAAAGCGTGTCGTAGAGCGCCTGCAGGCTGGGCTTCACCGCGTCGATGCGCTCGATGCGCGCCTTCATGACGCTCTCTTCCATGGTCAGGCGCTCGATGTAGCTAGGCCGCTCCTTCATCTCGGTGGGCAGCGCGTTGCAGCGCGCCACGTCCTTCACGTCGGCATCGTCCGAGGCCTTGGCGAAGGCATTCCAGGCGGTCATCTGGTCGGCCTTGAGGTCGAGGCGGAGCTTGACGTAGGCGCGATTGCCGGCGCGGCGGGCGACCTGGTCGAGGCAGAAGGCCTTGGGATTCATCGCGCGCTGCTCGCGCTGTTCGTGCCGGGCATGGCCGCCGGGGCCGGGCGGCGGGTTGGTCGGGGGCGTCGTCTGGGCGAGCTCGAGCAGGTCGTCGGGGCCGCTGCCTGCCGCGTTCGCCGGGGCGCTGGTCCAGGCGAGGCCGGCGGCGGTCACGAGAGCGGTCGACAGGGCGAGAAGAGGGAAGCGGAACGACATCGGGCACCTCGGCTTCATTGCATGGGCTTCGTCGATCAATACGAGCCGGCGCCGCCGGGCGTGCCCCGGCGGAAGTGTGAAGTTAGGTAAAGTTGGGCCTGAGGTCGGCCATCCAGGCTGCGAATGCGGATCGTTCGTCGGCGGTCATGTGCAGGCCCTCCTTGGTACGCCGCCACAGGATGTCGTCGGGCTCGACCGCCCACTCGTCGCGCATCAGGTGGCGCACCTCGATCTCGTAGAGCTGGCCGCCGAAATGGCGCCCGAGATCCGCCACGGTCCGGGCGCCATCCAGGAGATCGTCGAGGCCCGAACCGTGGCGATGACAGAGAACGCGGATCAGCTCCTTCGGCAGGCCCGAGCGCACCTGGGCGGCGGAGTCGACATAGCGCTCGAACGCCTCCTCGAAGGTCGGCGCATCGGCGAGTTCGCCGTCGGCCAGCGCCCGCGTCGTCGTCCAGGTGCCCCCCATGTGCGGATAGTGCGGTGCCAGGTCGCCGAGCGCGTGCTCGGCGAGACGCCGGTAGGTCGTGATCTTGCCGCCGAACACCGAGAGCAGGGGCGCCGTGGTGCCGCCCGGCGTGCCGTCGACCTCGAGGTGGTAGTCGCGCGTCACCGCCGAGGGATCGTCGTCGCCATCGTCGAACAGCGGGCGCACGCCGGAATAGGTCCACACCACCTCGGCCGGAGTCACCGGCTTGGCGAGATAGTGGCTGGCGATGTCGCAGAGATAGACGATCTCGTCCGGCGTGCAGACCGGCTGCTCGCCGTCCTCGACCGGGATGTCCGTCGTGCCGATCACCGAGAAGGAGCGCTCGTAGGGGATGATGAAGACGATGCGGTTGTCGCTGTTCTGCAGGATGTAGGCATGCTCGCCGTCGTAGAGGCGCGGCACGACGATATGGCTGCCCTTGATCAGCCTCACCCGCTTGGCAGTGGCGATCCTGGCCTCTTCGTCGAGGAAGCGCTTGACCCACGGGCCGGTGGCGTTGACCAGGCCGCGGGCCTGCAGGTTCACGCTGCCGCCGTCGCGCGCCTTGAGTTCGATGTTCCACAGCCGGCCGTCGTCGCTGCGCCGCGCCGACACGCATTCGTGGCGGGCGTAGATCTGCGCTCCCATCTGCCGCGCCGACTTGAGGTTGGCGATGACCAGCCGCGCGTCGTCGACCCAGGCGTCCGAATAGACGAAGCCCTTCTCGAGCGTGGGCTTCAGCGCGGCACCGTAGACCGTTCGCCTGAGGTCGACGGCCTTCGACTTGGGCAGGGTCATGTGCCAGTCAAGATGGTCGTAGAGGAACAGGCCGAGCCTCAGCATCCAGCGCGGCCTGAGATGCGGCTCGTGCGGCAGCACGAAGCGCAGCGGCCGCGACAGATGCGGCGCCTTGGCCAGCAGCACCTCGCGCTCCTGCAGGGCCTCGCGCACCAGCCGGAACTCGTAGTGCTCGAGGTAGCGGAGCCCGCCATGGATCAGCTTGGTCGAGGCCGACGAGGTGGCGCCGGCGAAATCGCCGCGTTCGCACAGCCCGACTTTCAGCGCCCGGCCGACTGCATCGCAGGCGATCCCCGCGCCATTGATGCCGCCGCCGACCACGAACAGGTCGAGGGGCGCGGTGTCAGCGGGCATGCGGGGTGCCTTTCTTGCCCTCCCCAGCTCCGCTGGGGAGGTGTCGCCGGCTTACGGGGACCTGCCTCCGCCGAAGCGAAGCCGCTTCGGCTTCGCGCAGGCAGGCGGAGGGGTCATATGCTGGGAGCGCGCCACACATAGGCGCCAACTTTGCCCATCGACGTCGACTCTTTGCTGGGAGCGCGCCACTCCGATGGCGCTCATGGGATGTGTAGTCACCAAGAAGAGCGCCATCGGAGTGGCGCGCTCCCAGCGCATGACGCGTTCTTTTGGCAAGGTCAGCGCCAATGAGCGCGCCACTCCAGTGGCGCTCATGGGATGTGTCATCAACAGGAAGTGCGGCATTGGAGTGGCGCGCTCCCAGCCATGACCCCTCTGCCCCGCAAGGCGGGGCACCTCCCCAGCGGAGCTGGGGAGGAGAACATGAACCGCGTGTCATGCTCCACCATATAGCGCGCTTGACCGTGCGGTGCAGGGACCGCACACAAGCGTCATGGGGTTCCTGCTCAAGATCATCCTGTTCGGCGTCGCGGTATACGCTGCGTGGAAGACCTTCTCGCGCTGGAAGGGCCTGTGGGACCGCTTCGTCGGCCGGCCGAACGAGCCCAACTTCCCGACCCAGCCTCGCCCGGCCCCGACCCAGCCGGCGTCCCAGCCGCCGCCGGCGCGGCAGCAGGCGCAGGTCATCGACGCCTCGACCCCGTGCCGGGTGTGCGGCGCCTGGCTGTCCACCGCTGCGACGAAATGCAGCCGTCCGGACTGTCCGCTGCCAGAGGGCCGGTAGGGGGCGGCGTCGGTCGCGTCGCTGCTGGCGAAATGCGCAATCCGATTGGATCGGTAGACCACCGAATCTGAGATCGGGCAGGCTTGGCCGCAGCGCTTGACCGGGGTGGGGGCGGCACCTATTTTGCCGCACCGCAAAAACAGCCTTAAGTCGCGGAAACACAAGGCCTTCTGAGCTTCGGGGAATACCGTGTCCGAGCCCTCAGCACGCGTCGCACCGACGTGCTTCCAGGAACTGATTCTCACCCTCCAGGATTACTGGGCGCGCCAGGGTTGCCTGATCCTGCAGCCGTTCGACATGGAGATGGGAGCCGGCACCTTCCATACGGCGACGACCCTGCGGGCGCTCGGTCCCAGGCCCTGGTATGCCGCCTACGTTCAGCCGTCGCGGCGGCCCGGCGACGGCCGCTATGGCGACAATCCCATGCGCCTGCAGCACTACTACCAGTTCCAGGCGATCCTGAAGCCGTCGCCGCCCGACATCGTCGAGCGCTATCTCGGCTCGCTGGAGGCGATCGGCATCGACACCTCCCTGCACGACATCCGTTTTCTCGAGGATGACTGGGAGAGTCCGACGCTGGGCGCCTGGGGGTTGGGCTGGGAAGTGTGGTGCGACGGGGCGGAGGTCAGCCAGTTCACCTACTTCCAGCAGGTCGGCGGCATCGATGTCGACCTGGTCTCGGGCGAGATCACCTACGGGCTGGAACGCCTGGCCATGTACCTGTTCGACAAGAAGTCGATCTACGACCTGCCGTTCAATCGCACCGATTCGGACGTGCCGCTGAGCTACGGCGACGTGTTCCTGCAGAACGAGCGCGAGCAGTCGGCCTACAATTTCGAGCACGCCGACACCGAGATGCTGTTCCGCCATTTCGCCGACGCCGAGAAGGAATGCAGCCGCCTGATCGAGCGCCGGTTGCCGCTGCCCGCCTACGAGCAGTGCATCAAGGCCAGCCACACCTTCAACCTGCTCGATGCGCGCGGCGTGATCAGCGTCACCGAGCGGCAGAGCTACATTCTCCGTGTGCGCGAGCTCGCCAAGGCCTGCTGCGAAGCGTGGCTCGCGACTCAGACCGCTAAGAAGGCGGCGTAACATGGCCGAACTCCTGCTCGAGCTTCTGTCGGAGGAGATTCCGGCCCGCATGCAGACGCGGGCGGCCGAGGATCTGCAGCGCCTGGTGTGCGACGGCCTGAAGGGCGCCGGCCTCGACTTCGCCTCGGCGCGCGCCTTCGCGACGCCGCGGCGCCTCGCGCTGGTGATCGACGGCCTGCCGGCGACGCGCGCCGACGTCAGCGAGGAGAGGCGCGGCCCGCGCGTCGGCGCGCCCGACCAGGCGATCCAGGGCTTCCTCAAGGGGGCGGGGCTCGCCTCGCTCGACCAGGCCGAGAAGCGCGACACCGGCCGCGGCGAATTCTGGTTCGCGGTGATAGCCAAGAAGGGCGGGCCGACCGCCGAGGTGCTGCCCGGCATCATCGAGACGGCGATGAAGGCGCTGCCGTGGCCCAAGTCGATGCGCTGGGGCAGTGGCACCATGAGCTGGGTTCGGCCGCTGCATTCCATCATCGCCCTGTTCGACGGCAAGGTGCTCGCGGGCGCGGTGGCACCGGGCGGCGAGATGACGCCGGTCCGCTTCGGCGCCACGACGCGCGGCCATCGCTTCCTGTCGAAGGGCACGATCGAGGTGGCGGGCTTCGACGACTACGTCGCCAAGCTCCGGGCGGCGCACGTCGTGCTCGATGCGGCCGAGCGCAAGCAGATCATCCTGGCTGGGGCCGAGAAGGCCTGCACCGCGGCCCAGGTGACCTTGAGATCGGACGAGGCGCTGCTCGAGGAGGTCGCGGGGCTGGTCGAATGGCCGGTGCCGATGCTCGGCACCATCGATGCGCAGTTCATGGACGTCCCGCCCGAGGTGCTGACCGTCTCGATGAAGTCGCATCAGCGTTACTTCGCCACCGAGACCCGGGAGGGCACGTTCGCCGACCGCTTCGTCGTGGTCGCCAACAACGTGGCGCGCGACGGCGGCGCCACCATCGTCGGCGGCAACGAGCGGGTGCTGCGCTCGCGGCTCAGCGACGCCAAGTTCTTCTGGGACCAGGATCGCAAGCTCACCCTGGAGGAACGGCTTCCGAGGCTCCGGGACATCGTGTTCCACGCGAAGCTCGGCACGCAGGCCGATCGCGTGACCCGCATCGAGATCCTCGCCGAGAAGATCGTGCCGCACGTGCCGGGCGCCGATCCGGCGCAGGCGATCCTGGCGGCGCATCTCAGCAAGGCAGACCTGGTGACCGGCATGGTCGGCGAATTCCCCGAGCTGCAGGGCGTGATGGGCCGCTACTACGCGCTCGAGGAGAAGCTGCCGGCAGCGGTCGCCGAGGCGATCGGCGATCACTACACGCCGGCCGGTCCGAACGACCGTTGCCCGTCGGCGCCGATCTCGGTCGCGGTGGCGCTGGCCGACAAGCTCGACGCGCTCGTCTCTTTCTGGTCGATCGGCGAGAAGCCGACCGGATCGCGCGATCCCTATGCGCTGCGCCGTGCCGCCCTCGGCGTGATCCGCATCGTCGTCGAGAACCGGATTCGCCTGCCGCTCGGAAAGTTCTTCGAGGCGGACGACCTGATGGCGTTCTTCGCCGATCGCCTGAAGGTGCAGATGCGGGAGAAGGGCGTGCGGCACGACGTGGTCGATGCCGTGTTCGCGCTGGGCGGCGAGGACGATCTGGTGCGCCTGCTGGCGCGTGTCGAGGCGGTGCAGGCCTTCCTCGCCACCGAGGCGGGCAAGAATCTGCTCACCGCCTATGGTCGCGCCGCCAATATCGTGCGGGCCGAGGAGCGCAAGGACAAGGCCCTGTCGGCCCGGATTGCCGGCGCGCCCGATGCCGCGCTGATGGAACAAAACGAAGAGAAAGCCGTTTTAACGGCCTTGTCGGCGGCCGAGAGGCGTGTCGCGCCGGCGCTCGTGTCGGAGGACTTCGCCGGCGCGATGGCGGCGCTCGCCGATCTGCGCGCGCCGATCGATACTTTCTTCGACAAGGTCACAGTCAATGTCCCGGACAGGCC
Source organism: Reyranella sp. (assembly GCF_050185545.1). GTDB lineage: Bacteria > Pseudomonadota > Alphaproteobacteria > Reyranellales > Reyranellaceae > Reyranella. The sequence goes on from NZ_JBFWZI010000097.1 coordinate 6,285, forward strand.
TGATTTGCGGCTAAACAGGCTGAAACTGCTGAACAAGATTCGCGCCACGATGGACAAGGTGGCTGACTTCTCGAGAATCGAGGGCTGACATGGCAACAGCATCCCCTGCTTCCCCGACCAAGCTGGCGGTCCACGCTTCCTCGCCGGCGCCGAAATGGGTCTACAGCTTCGGTGACGGCAGGGCCGAAGGCCGCGCCGAGATGCGCAATCTGCTGGGCGGCAAGGGCGCCAACCTGGCCGAGATGTCGAGCCTCGGGCTCCCCGTGCCACCTGGCTTCACCATCACCACCGAGGTCTGCACCTGGTACTACGCCAACAGCAACGCCTATCCGAAGGAGCTCGAGGCCGAGGTCGATGCGGCGATGGCCGCCATGGAGAAGGTGGTCGGCGCCAGGTTCGGCGACGCCGGCAACCCGCTGCTGGTCTCGGTGCGCTCGGGTGCGCGCGCGTCGATGCCCGGCATGATGGACACGGTGCTCAATCTCGGCCTCAACGACCGCACCGTGATCGGGCTCGCCAAGTCATCGGGCGACGAGCGCTTCGCCTGGGACAGCTACCGCCGCTTCATCCAGATGTACTCCAATGTCGTGCTCGATGTTGGGCACCACTATTTCGAGGAGGCGCTGGAGCTGAAGAAGGAGGACCTCGACGTCCAGCTCGACACCGACCTCAAGGCCGACGACTGGCGCGCCGTGGTGGCCGAGTACAAGAAGATCGTCGAGAAGCGCACCGGCAAGCCGTTCCCGCAGGAGCCGCGCGAGCAGCTGTGGGGCGCCATCGGCGCGGTGTTCGGCTCGTGGATGAACCAGCGCGCCATCACCTATCGCCGCCTGCATTCGATTCCCGAGAGCTGGGGTACCGCGGTCAACGTGCAGGCGATGGTGTTCGGCAACATGGGCGACGACTGTGCCACCGGCGTCGCCTTCACGCGCGATCCGTCGACCGGCACCAACCTGTTCTATGGCGAGTACCTGGTGAACGCCCAGGGCGAGGACGTGGTGGCCGGCATCCGCACGCCGCAGCATCTCACCGTGCAGGGCAAGGAGGCGCAGAAGTCCGACGCGCCGGCCATGGAAGAGGTGATGCCCGAGGTGTTCAAGCAGCTCGACGGCGTGCGCCGCACGCTCGAGACGCACTACTGCGACATGCAGGACATCGAGTTCACCGTACAGCGCGGCAAGCTCTACATGCTGCAGACGCGCAACGGCAAGCGCACCGCCAAGGCGGCGCTCAAGATCGCCGTCGACATGGTGCACGAGGGCCTGATCGACAAGAAGGAAGCGGTGGCGCGCATCGTGCCGGCCTCGCTCGATCAGCTCCTGCATCCGACGCTCGATCCCAAGGCAGCGCGCAAGGTGATCGCCAAGGGCCTGCCGGCATCGCCCGGCGCGGCCTCCGGCAAGGTGGTGTTCACGGCGGACGACGCGGAGAAGCAGGCACGCGGCGGCGAGAAGGTGATCCTGGTGCGACGCGAGACCAGCCCCGAGGACATCCACGGCATGCATGCCGCCGAGGGCATCCTGACCTCGACCGGCGGCATGACCAGCCACGCCGCCGTGGTGGCGCGCGGCATGGGCAAGCCCTGCGTTGCCGGCGCCGGCGACGTGCGCATCGACGCCCGCGCCGGCACGCTCACGGTGCGCGGCGTCACGGTCAAGACGGGCGAGTTCATCACCCTGGACGGCGGCACCGGCGAGATCATGCAGGGCGTCGTGCCGACGGTGCAGCCCGAGCTGTCGGGCGATTTTGCCCGGCTCATGGAATGGGCCGACGAGGTGCGTACGCTGGGCATCCGCACCAACGCCGAGACGCCGGCCGATGCCGAGCAGGCGCGCAAGTTCGGCGCCGAGGGCATCGGGCTTTGCCGTACCGAGCACATGTTCTTCGAGGGCGACCGCATCGTCGCGGTGCGCCAGATGATCCTGGCCGACGACGAGAAGGCGCGCCGCGTGGCGCTCGCCAGGATCCAGCCGATGCAGCGCCAGGACTTCGTCAACCTGTTCGAGATCATGGCAGGCCTGCCGGTCACCATCCGCCTGCTCGATCCGCCCTTGCACGAGTTCCTGCCCAAGACCCACGCCGACGCCGAGCAGGTGGCGAAGGATCTCGGCGTCGACGTCGCCGAGGTCGAGGCGCGGGCGCAGAAGCTGCACGAGTACAACCCGATGCTCGGCCATCGCGGCGTCAGGCTCGGCATCTCCTTCCCCGAGATCTACGAGATGCAGGCCCGCGCCATCTTCGAGGCGGTGGCCGAGGTCCAGAAGAAGGCCGGCAAGACGGTGATCCCGGAGGTCATGATCCCGCTGGTCGCGACCCGCAAGGAGGTCGACCTGATGAAGGCGGTGATCGACCAGGTCGCCGCCGAGGTGAGCCAGATCTCGGGCGAGAAGTTCGAGTACCTGGTCGGCACCATGATCGAGCTGCCGCGCGCCGCGCTGCGCGCCGGCGAGATCGCCGAGACCGCCGAGTTCTTCAGCTTCGGCACCAACGATCTCACCCAGACGACGTTCGGGCTGAGCCGTGACGATTCGGCCTCGTTCCTGGAGAAGTACCAGCAGCGGGGCATCTTCGAGCACGACCCGTTCGCCACGCTCGACGCCGAGGGCGTCGGCGAGCTGATCGAGATCGCCAGCGAGCGCGGCCGCAAGGTGCGCAACGGCCTGAAGCTCGGCATCTGCGGCGAGCATGGCGGCGATCCGGCCTCGGTGTTCTTCTGCCACAAGGCCGGGCTCGACTACGTCTCGTGCTCGCCCTGGCGCGTGCCGATCGCGCGACTGGCCGCCGCGCAGGCGGCCCTGGGCGGGCCGCTCAAGACGGAATGACGCCGGACGGCGTGGCGCCGGACGGTGTGACGCTCGAGGTGCTGCACCGGGGCGGCAAGCGCGCGCTGGCGGCGGCGCTCGCCCGGCTGGAGCGCAATCCGGAAAGCGACGAATCGCAGGCGCTGCTCGACGCAGCGTGGCGGGCGCCGGGCGGCCATGTGGTCGGCGTCACCGGCCCGCCGGGCGTCGGCAAATCCTCTTTGTGCGCGGCGCTGGTCGCGGCGTGGCGCCAGGCCGGCCACACGGTTGGCGTGATCGCCGTCGACCCGTCCTCCAGGGCGAGCGGCGGGGCGCTGCTCGGCGATCGCGTGCGCATCGTCAGCGATTCGGCCGACGAAGGCAGCTTCGTGCGCTCGATGGCGGCGCGCGACCGGCTGGGCGGGCTCGCCGACCAGACGCTCGCCGCCATGGTGGTGATGCGCGCCCTGTTCGACCGCGTGCTGATCGAGACGGTGGGCGTCGGCCAGTCGGAGACCGACGTCGCCGGCGTTGCCGACACGGTGCTGTTCTGCGTCCAGCCCGGCTCGGGCGACTCGCTGCAATTCATGAAGGCGGGCATCGTCGAGATCCCGCACCTGATCGCCGTCACCAAGGCCGATCTCGGCCCGGCCGCCGAGCGGGCGCGCGCCGATGTGGCGGGGGCGCTGTCGCTGGCGGCACCGGCAGGGAACGGCGGCTGGGCGCTGCGCGTGCTCGCGGTCTCCTCGCGCAGCCGCGTCGGCCTCAATCAACTGGTCGAGGCGCTGGAGGCGCATCGCCTGCACCTTGCGCAGGACGGCCGCCTCGCCATTGCCCGCCACCGCCAGAGCGAATCGTGGGTCGCGGAATCGCTGCGCGACCGTTTCGGCCGCGAGGGTATCGCGAGGCTGCATCGTCTCGGCCTCGATCTCTCACTCGCCCCGGGGGCGCAGCCGTTCCAGCGGATGCGCGAGTTCACGGCGCGACTGCAGAAGGCAGAGTGATCTGGAGCCTCTTGCGTTCACGGCAACGGGTCATGCGCTGGGACCGCGCCACTCCGATGGCGCTCTTCTTGCCGACCACACATCCCATAAGCGCCATCGGAGTGGCGCGGTCCCAGCGCATGACCCCTCCGCTGGCGAAAAACCCGTCATCCAGAACGGAGCGGCCCGTAGGGCAGCGTAGTCGAGGGACCTTTCTTGTTCTGCTGACGCTTCAGCCTGAGATGAACGTCCATTAGCGTGCAGCATGTCGGCAGTGGTAGGTCATTTGGCACGCTCGGCAACCGTGTTCCAATCGTGCGTCGCTGGAGCCGCCTGTTTCCTGATTCCGGCGGCCCTGGTGACGGCCTATACGCTCAATCATTTCTATGTGGTTGGCGCCTACTTCTGGGACAGTGGCCTGTTCGCCCATTTTTCGGCATTCACCAACGAATGGCCGATGCAGTGGCCCACCGTCCTGCCCTACGGCACACCGCGCCCGACGTTCTTCAGCATCCACTTCATGCCGATCTTCTACCTGTCGTCGGCGCTCCATCAACTCGTGCCATTCGTGCCGCCGGCGGCATATTTCGCCATCCTTCAGGGGATGTGGGCCGGGCTGATCGGCCTGTCGGCGTTCCTCCTCTGCGCGGGGCCGGCAGGCTACGGCATCGCCGCCGTGACCGCTCTGGCCACGGCGCTGTGCGGACCCATGCTGGCGGCAATCGGCTTTCCCCATGTCGAGACAGCCATTCCGGCATTGTTGCTGCTGTTTTTCGCGCTGCACGCACGAGGCCACGTCCTGGCGGCATTCATGGCGCTGGGGCTCTGCCTGCTCGTGCGCGAGGACGCCGGCCTGCACGCGGCTGCCTTCCTGACGCTGCTCGCCGCCGCCCGGTGGATCTCGGGCTATCCACGCCAGGAATCCCTGAGGTGCTTGGCCGTTGCCCTTGTCTGCGTCGCCTGGTCGATCGCTGTGCTGATCTTCCAGGCGACATGGTCGCCGGGAGGCCCGACGCATGTCGAGACCATGTACCTGGGCACGCCGATCGGAGCTCACCTGAGCTTGAAGCTGGTCTCGGCGCGAGCGGCCCTATTCCTCACGGGTTGGGGCTACGCCGTCTGGCCGGTGGTCGGCCTGTTCGCGGTCGCGGCCTGGCGCCGCGACGCCCTGCTGCTGGCCGGCGCGCTCGCGCCAATGCCGTGGATTTTGCTGTCACTCCTGGCGGTCAAGGACATCGGCCTGACGTCCTACTATTCGTTCCCGATCATCATCTCGATCGCTTGGCCGACCATGGCAATGCCTGGCCGGCCGTTCGCCGTGCGCCTCCAGCTCGTCCTGGCCGCGGGGTCGGCGCTCCTGTTCGCTCTTGCCGGCGGCCCCAACCACGACAAGGCACCTTGGCGACTGTTCACGCCGTCCGAATTCGGCGCCATGGGGCGATACGAGGCAGTGTTGCGAGAGGTCGTCGGTCAGCGTGCTGCGCTCGGCCGTGTGATGCTCGACGATGCCGCCCTGTCGCTGATCCCCGAGGCGGCCCTCGTTGGCGAATGGACCCTGCTGCGGGCCGCCAGCGAGTATCCCTACCCCGACATCGTGATCCACATGCCGGGCAGCCCGGGAGAGGGGGAGGGCGGCAAGGTCATAGAGGGCGCCGGCCTCGCCCACCACTGCCGCATCGGCGGCACGCCGTTCGTGATATCCAGCCGTTCTCCTCTGTCGCCTGGCACAGCCGCGTTGCCGCCGTGCATTCGCCTGTCCGACTCCCTGCCGTGAGCTTGCCCATTCGTTCAGGGCGCCGAGCAATGGCAACCTGCTCGCGCCGACGAATACCGGGCATCAAGTCGAGGGAATGCTCTCGAAGCCGCGCGGTCCAATCGGAAGAACATTGCCAGATCGCGGCGTCTCGGCTTCGATCCGGCCCTTGCCGGGGGTGCGCAGCCGTTCCATTCGAGGCGCAATCCCGGGGCCATCCTGGAGACGCCGCATGACTCATCCGACCGACAGCGCCTGCATCTTCTGCAAGATCGTCGCGGGCCAGATTCCCTGCTTCAAGCTCCTCGAGGACGACGACACGATCGCTTTCATGGACATCAACCCGTTGAACCCCGGCCATGCACTGTCCGTCGCCAAGGGCCACTGGCCGACCGTCGACGTCATCCCGCCCGAGGTGCTTGGCGCCGTCGCCACGACCGCGCAGAAGGTCGCCAAGGCGGTGATCAGCGAGCTGCAGCCTGACGGCGTAAACCTGTTGCAGGCCAACGGCCCGGGCGCTGGCCAGAGCGTGCCGCATCTCCACATCCATATCCTGCCGCGCCGCCCCAACGACGGCGCCACGTTCAACTGGGAGTACAAGCCGGGCGACCGCGCGGAGATCGAGGCGATCTACAAGAGGCTGAAGACCGTGCTCGGCGGGTGAGCCGGATTCCAGATTCCAGGCGAAAGTCCGGCGGGTCTCCATTGCGCCGGACTCGGCAGTCAAACGCGTCGCTTTGCGACGCGTTTGCGCCCGGTCTCACCGCGGCGCGAACACTGCTTTCAGCTCTGTCCTGTCGCCGTGCGGTGATAGTCCGCCAACTGGGCTGCAAGCGCGGCAGACAAAAGGTCCTCCAGCTCACTCAAATCGAGCCGATTTTCCGCCCACGCTTTATCGGCCGCCTCAAGCGCCACGTAGTATGGCCGCTTGTTGTTTGCGATCTGCTCGGGGATCGTCTTCTTGCCAGGAAGTACGTTGCCGCTCTTCATGCATAGCACAAAATACGAGACAGCGCGTGACGTTCGCCCGTTGCCGTCAACAAATGGGTGAATCCAATTCAGCCGCCAGAGCACATATGCCGCCAAGTGGACATCGCTCTTGCTTGCAAAGTTTTCATTTATGTAGTCGCACATCTCCTCCACCAGCTCCGGCACAACGTATGCGGGAGGTGGCTTGTGTGCACTCTTTGCGATCGTGACGTCTCCGGGCCTGAACATGCCCGCGTAATTCGTTAGACCTGCAAGCGCAGTGCGCTGCAGGGCATAGATCATAGACAGGCGCAACTTGAACACACGATCAGGCATCGTCCACTCTTGGACGAGTGCTACGACATGATCGTACTGCTTAAGACCGTTGGCTGCCTCTACCCTGGCCCTTTCGTCAGGATCGGCGACTAAAGACGGCTCTTCCGCCTCACTATACCGATCTTCGCCGGACACTCTAGGTCTCTACTTGTTGATCTTTAGCCTTTCAGCTTGCTCATCGACGACGCGCCGGGTGATGCGGTCATTTTCGATGTGCGTATTGCCGTAAGCAAAGCTCCGGCGCTGCTCCTCAAGCTCTTCCGGGGTCATGGCAATGCCCTTCGACTTCTCGAGCAGGTACTGGAGGTCATCATTCTTAGCGGACATTGGTCAACCTCCACAATGGCTTACGACACTTTCCTAAGAAAGTACTATACTTAGGATAGACCATGGGCGCCTGGACTGCAAACGCGCTGTGTTAGTAACCCCGCTTGGTGACAGATCGTTGCTAAGACTTCAGCGGGGTCCTCGCGGGCAATCCCACCAAGGACTGCGCAACCAAGTCAACTGGCCATGCGCTTCGTGTGCAAGCCATCCCACCCTGAATCGAGTGCGGTAGTCAATCTCCGCCTGCTCAGTCGCGGCGACCTGTCATCTCCTCATGAGTTCGCAAATGCCGCCGCCGACCGCCCTCCGAGCGATCCGTCGGTGTGGGACAAACGGCCCGCAGCGTTCAGGGCAGGCGCTGCGCTCGGCTCCGGTCGTGATGACGGGAAGCAAGTCATCTCCGGTCTGCGCACTTCTGTTGAGCGAACCGTAAGGGCGTAGTTCAGTCCGCATGTCACCCGGATCAACCATCGCGCGGCTTGTCGTAATCCCCGAAGGGATAGTGGATGTCCTTCGGGGAGATGGCGCCGGTGCGGATGTATCGAACGATGGTCGGCAGCGATTCGACGATCCACCAGTATCCGTACTTGATCAGTCGCCGCGCCGAGATGCCCATCCTGACATTCATCAGCCGATAGGAGCCGAGCTTCGACGCCCGCAGCGAGTAGTCGACGTCTTCCGCAAGCAGGATCTTCGGGTCGAACCCGCCGAGCCGGGAGAAGACGGGCCTGGTCGTGATCAGGAAGCTGCCGGCGAAGTAGGGCCGGCCGTACGAGAGTACGAGCCTCTGCAGCCAGTAGACGATCTTGTAGGCGAGCTTGAAGCCCAGGCCCGGCTCGATCGGAACCAGGACAGGAGCGGCGACCGCGAGGCGCCCCTCGGCAAACTGCGTCATCAGCGTTGCGTAGGTTTCGTGTGAGGGAACACGGACGTCGGCGTCGCAGAAGATCAGAAGGTCGTGGTGCGCGGCGGCGGCGCCGATGTTGCGCTGAAGCGAGATGTTCCGCGCGTCGCTGTGCAGCACTCTGAGCGATGCATTGCCGGCGAAGAGCGGCTGGTATCTCTCGACCACCTGCACGGTGCGGTCCGTCGAGGCGCCGTCCACCACGATGATCTCCATCGGCGCGGACACCCGCATCAGGGAGTCGAGAAGGACCGGCAGGTACTTCTCTTCGTTCAGGGTCGGTATGACGATGCTCGCAGCGGGGATGTCCGGCGATTGCGCAGTCATGGTCGCAGTATAGCCAATCCTCGACGCGACGGCCCATACAACGCAAAATGGGGCCAACGCAGAATGCGCAGGCAGCGAGTCGCTCCAGAGGAGAGAGGCGGATGTCGGCAGGGGAAGGCGATGTACGTGCCAGCTCCCGGCTGCTACGGGCCGGACCCTCGAGGCCCAAGCCCTTGAACGAGGAAAGGCTGGCCAGGATACTCGAGACGCTGAGCTTCCCGGCGCCGTCGTGGGCCGACTTTGCGAAGGGTGGACAATCCCGGCGCAAATGGCTGGTCCACTGGTTCCGGGACATGCCGATGGATGGCCTGCAGTGGCTGACGTTTCACGTCCTGAGCGTGCTGCCGATCGGCTTCGTGTCGGCCTTCGGCGGCTTCTTCGCCCGTCTTGTCGCGCCGCGCCTGTTCCCCGACGCGATGCACAGGACCCTGACCAATCTGCGCTGGCTCGAGCCGACATGGAGCGAGGCGAAGGTCCGCCAGGTCGCCGAGCGCCACTTCGACGGCATCGGCCGGCTTCGGGCGGAGTTCTGCATCCTGCATCGGCTGGTGCCTGCCGGCAGGGTCTCGGTCGAGAACGGCGAGCTTGCACGGAAAACGATGCAGGACGGGCCGGTCATCCTCGTGGGCATGCACCTCGCCAATTGGGAGGTGCTGAGCCCCGTCATGGCGGAGTTCGGCATACCGGTCTTCGATGTCTACGAGCCGCAGCCCAGTCGCATGCAGACCCGCCTGGCGTTGAAGGTGCGTGCGCGAACCGGGCCGGAGGGCAGCGTTGCCTACGCCCGAAGCGGCAACGCCGCGCGGGCGGCCGTGAAGTGGCTGAAGGAGGGTGGCGCGCTGATCATGTTCTGCGATGAGGCGGTCAAGGAGGTGTCGGCGGCACCGTTCTTCGGCCGTCCGCCGCATCTCGGCAGCAACTACGCGTTCGCGGCGCGGCTGGCGCGCATGACCAATGCGACGCTGCTGCCGTTTCATGCCCTGCGTCATCGCGGTTGCCGATTCACCCTGCGGTTCGGCGAGCCGCTGCGGCTTGCGCCGGCGGACCGGCCGGACGAGTGCCTCCTCGGCGACGTGGCGCTCCTGAACGGCATCGTCGAGCCGGTCGTCCAGGCTCACCTCGATCAGTGGTTCTGGCTCGACTGGGGCTTCGCGAAAGTGAAGTACGGCGGGTAGACTACTCATGCTCTTCCGGACCGCGGGCGTCCCGCCCGCTCATAGAAGCATGAGCGGGCGGGACGCCCGCGGTCCGGAAGACGATGAGTGGCCGCTCTAGCCTCGCGCCGTCGCGATCACCGGGAGGCCGCCGAGCGGCCGCAGGCTCAGGCGGCAGCTCGGCACCACACGATGGCCATCGGCAACCCGGATCGTGAAGCGCTGGGCGAGGCTTGCCAGGCAGAGCACCGTTTCGGCCATGCCGAAACCGAGACCGGGGCAGGTGCGCGGCCCGACGCCGAAAGGAATGTACGTGTAGGGCAGCGGGCGCTTGGCGCCCAGGAATCGCTCGGGCAGGAAGTGGTGGGGCCGATCCCAGAGGTCGTTGGCGCGATGCAGCAGCCAGGAGACGACGAGCACCAGGTCGTTGGCTTCGACGGCGACGTCGCCGATGCGATCGGCGCTCAGCGCCTGGCGCGCCATGATGGGAATGGAAGGGTAGAGCCGCAGCGTCTCCTCGATGACGGCGCGGCACCAGGCGAGATCGGGGATGTCGGCGATCGTCGGTCGGCGATCGCCGACCACCGTCTCGACCTCGCGCTGCACGGCTTCCTCCACCCACGGCGCGTTGGCGAGAAGATAGAGCGCCCAGGTGAGGGTGGCCGTGCTGCCTTCATGCCCCGCCATGAAGATCGTTGCCGCCTCCTCGCGCAAGGCGCCGACGTCGAGCCCGAGCTCGGGGCTCCTGGCCTGCCGGCGCACGAGCACCTCGAGCATGGAATTGTGGTCGCCGTGGCCGGCAATGTGGTCGGCGACCACCTTGTCGATCACCCGGCCGATGTCGGCGATCGCCTTGCGCAACCGCGGCCCGCGAAGCAGCGGCCAGCCATCGTCGGCGCCGAGGAAGTAAGGGATGTTGACGCTGTCCACCAGGCGCTGGAAGCGCGAGAATCCGCTTACGATGTCGAGCGCCGCTGCCGCGCCGAGCTTCTGTCCGAAGACGGCTCGCGCGATGATCTCCGCGGTCAGCCCGGCCATCTCCGGCAGCGCGTTGAAGACCGTTCCGGCCGGCCGCGCTTGCCAGCGATCCGCCATGTCGGCGACGGCTGCCTCCATGCTGCGCCCCGATCGCGGGATCGTGTCCTTGTGGACGATGTCGGCGACAAGCGGGCGGCGTCGCTTCCAGGTCTCGCCGTCCGAAATGAACAGGCCGTCGCCGACGATGGGTTTGAGCGCCCGGCGCAGTTGTGGGCTCTTGCGCTCGTAGTTCTCGTGGTTCGTGACCATCACGTATTTGATGGTCTCGGGCGAATTGACGAGGATGACCCTCCGTCCGAACACGCGCATGGAGCCGCAGCCGGACACGTAATCGGCTTCGTGGAACGCGCCAATCAGGCTGCGACGCGCGGAGAGCAGGCGCTCGACGGCGCCGAAGTGCCCGGTCGGTGGAGCCGGATGGGCAGGCACGAACCAGTCGGGCCCGCGTTCCTCGCGAATTCGCTGCCTCGTCCACATCAGTCGGACCATCGCGACTCCCTGGGATGGGGAGGGTTTCGGAGGTGCAGTCGACCGGTACCGTGCCGCTGCGTTCGCCCGCGGACTGTCGGCCCTTCATTGTAGCAATGGTTTCTTGCGCCCCTTCATGACAGCCAAACCGGCGAGCCACGGCAAGATCAAACAGCTGGCCGCAACGCACACCTGACGGCAGTCGAGCGCAATTCTAGAGGCTCATTGCTGGGAGCGCGCCACTTCGATGGCGCTCACGGGATGTGTAATCGACAAGAAGAGCGCCATCGTCGGCGGAGGTTACTGCGCCTCGAGTGGCGCGCTCCCAGCAACGAGGTGCCCCGTAAGGGAGCTGCCGTCGCGACAGCGGCAATTCGGGATCGCTGTGCAATCACGTGCACGCGGTCATGGCTGCAAGTGCGATCCACTTCAGCTGGCTCACCTGCCGTCGCGGGCGGCCTCATGATAGCCAGGGGCAGTATGACCCCGAGCGATTCGAAGGACATCACCGTGATCGCCATGACCGACGCAAGCCGACCCACCGCTGACGCAGCTCAATCCCGGTGCGTCAGCGCCAAGTCCTTGATTTCAAAGGCCGCTGACGCACGGACGCAACGGACGCAAGAATTGGAACCGATTCTCCGCGGCCGCTCCACGAAGGGGGAGGCGACACACGTGAGGGAGCGGGCGTCGGATGACCCCGACCGCAAGACGGCGGCACCGACCGCAAAACCGGCGGTGCGACCCCAAGGGGCCATCGCTTGCGGTCGGGCCAACCCCTTGATTCCAAAGGCTCCGACCGCAACCGACCGCACCGACCGCACCGACCGCAAGAAAAGGGGGTCGTTCTATTCTGTGGGCCGGCGCGTGACGCTCTCTCCCAGCTATGGAGTGCTCCGGCGTCCGCTCCTTGATCCGGGCAGGACGATCCCTGATCCGCTTCCGAAATTCCCTGATCCGGTGCTCCAGATTCCCTGCTCTGGTGCGAGCAATTCCCTGCTCCAATTCCCTGTTATGGCATCGCTGCGACCTCAAGCGAGCAGGCCAGGCGCCTGATATGGCTGGTCTTTCAGGCCCTTTGTCCCCACTTCAGGTGTTCCGCTTTTCTGCAAGAACAGGGAATTTGGCTGCACCGCCCCGTGTCTCACCCATGGGGTTCGCTTCGAGATTCGTCGGAGACTCTCGCGATCCGGAACACGATGGAGCGCTCCGTGCACTCGATTGCACGGGCGAGCGGCTACGCCGCCGCCTTCAGGATGTCGGCGGCCTTCTCGCCGACCATGATCGAGGGGGCGTTGGTGTTGCCCGAGGGCATGGTCGGGAAGATCGAGGCGTCGGCGACGCGCAGGCCGTCGATGCCGTGCACCTTGAGCTTGTCGTCGACTACCGTGGTGGGACCGGCCGGGCCCATGCGGCAGGTGCCGATCGGATGGTAGGCGGTTTGCGAGTTGTTGCGGATCCAGGTCAGGATCTCGTCGTCGCTCTGCACCTCGGTGCCGGGCGAGAACTCGTCGCCCCTGTAGACGTCCATCGGCTGGGCGGCGACCAGCTTGCGCATGATGCGGAAGCCGCCGGTCATCGCCTGCTGGTCGATCGGGTCGGCGAGGAAGTTGAAGCGGATCGCCGGCTGCGCCTTGGGATCGGCCGAGCGGATATGGATCGATCCCAGGCTCTCGGGCCGGAGCTGGTAGCAGGCGATCGTCATCGACGGGAAGTCCTGCAGCTTGCGCGTCTTGGGATCCTTGATCGAGTAGGGCACGAGATGCAGCTGGATGTCGGGCGTGGCGAGCTCGGGTCGGGTCTTGAGGAAGCCGAGCAGCGGCGCCGAGGGCAGGCTCATGAAGCCGCCGCCGGTCAGCAGATATCTGGTCATCTGCGTCACCGCGCCGAGGCCACGCGCCATGTGGTTGTAGGAGACCTTGGGGTCCTTCACCTTCCAGACGATGCGGGCGTTGATGTGGTCGCGGAAATTCTCGCCGACCGCCTTTGCCTCGTGCCTGACCTCGATGCCGTGCTTTTTCAGCAGCTCCGGCTGGCCGATGCCCGACAGCTCGAGAATCTGCGGGCTGGCGACGCCGCCCGCCGACAGGATGGTCTCGCGCGCCCGCGCCTGCACCACCTTGCCGTCCTTCTCGTACTCGACACCGGTGCAGCGCCTGCCGTCGAGCAGGACGCGCAGCGTCATGGCGTTCGTGACGACATGCAGGTTGGGCGAGCGCTTCATCGCCGGCTCGATGTAGCAGTGCGCCACGCTCATGCGCCGTCCCTTGTAGATCGAGGTCTGGGTCTTGACGATGCCTTCCTGGTCCTCGCTGTTGTAGTCGGGATTGAGCTTGAAGCCGGCCGCCTTGGCGGCGGCGAACAGCGCGTCGTAGAGCGGATTCTGGTCCGGTACGGTCGAAACCTTGAGCGGGCCCGACGTGCCGCGGCCGTTGCTACCGTCGCCATCGACGAAGGTCTCGATGCGGGTGAAGATCGGCGCCACGTCCTGCCAGCTCCAGCCGCGGCAGCCCATCTGCGCCCAGGTGTCGAAGTCGAGCGGCTGGCCGCGCACCCAGACCAAGCCGTTGATCGAGCTCGAGCCGCCGAGCAGCTTTCCGCGCGGCACCGGGATGGTGCGGTTGGCGGTATTGGGCTCGGGCTCGGACTGGTAGCACCAGTTGGCCGCCGGATTGTCGATCAGCAGGCCGAACGACAGCGGCATGCGCGAGTAGGGATGGCTCGCCGCGCCGGCTTCCAGGAGCAGCACCTTGTTCCTCGGGTTCTCGCTCAGCCGCGCGGCGAGCGCGCCGCCGGCCGAGCCTGCGCCCACAATGATGTAGTCGTAATCGGCCATAGCCTCGATCCCTCCCGCTCACGCAATCGTCACAGTTGGATCGAGCCTAGCGCAAAATCCTCCTCCCCACGAAGTGGGGAGGTGTCGCCGTCCTACGGCGACGGAGGGGTCATGACTCATACGGACCGCGGGCGTCCCGCCCGCTCTTCTCATGGGCGGGCAGGACGCCTGCAGTCCAGAAGGACCATGACCCCTCCGTCGCGTATGACGCGACACCTCCCCAGCGAATCTGGGGAGGAGAATGACGCCCGCGGTCTGAGAGACGAGTTCCATGGCCGCCGGGCAGCAAGCCGGTTAAACAATGCGACCAGAGGCTCATACGGGGGAGAGTCCCATGATCGACACCGAGCGCGGCCGCGCCGATGTCTCGCGGTTCGTGATCGACCTTCTGATTCGCGTCGCGCTGATCGCCAGTATCGTCGTCGTCAGCCTGCTGTTGCTGCGCCCGGTTCTGCCGCTGCTCGTTTGGTCGGTCATCCTGGCGGTCGCCGTCTTCCCGCTGTTCGCGATCCTGCGCCGGCGGGTGCACCTGCGAAATGGGTGGGCTGCCGCCGTGCTGTCGTTCTTCCTGCTGACCATGCTTTTCATCCCGGTGGCGCTGCTGGCGGGATCGGCGGTCGAGTCGCTCGAAGCCTACGCCAGGATGCTTCTGAAGGGCGATCATGTCGTGCCGCCACCGGCCGAATCGATCCGCAGCTGGCCGGTGATCGGCCAGCGGCTCTACGATTTCTGGCTGGCGGCGTCGGACGACCTGCGAACGCTGCTGACCGCCCATGTCACGCAGATCACGTCGGCCGGCCGCTTTATCGGCCGCCTCGCCGCGGGCGTCGCCCTGGAGGTCCTGCAATTCGCGGCGGCGATCATCGTATCGGGTGTGCTGCTCGCCTATTCGGAGCGGCTGACCGACCTTGCCGGTGGCATCGCCAACCGCGTCACCGCAGTTCGCGGACGGCATTTCCTCGAGATTGCCGGCGCCACCATCCGCAACGTGTCACAGGGTGTGATCGGGGTTGCCCTGCTGCAGACGGCCCTGCTCGGGGTCGGCATGCTGGTGGCCGGGGTGCCCTTCGGCGGCGCCATCACCTTTGCTGCCCTGGTGCTCGCCATCGTCCAGGTCGGCCCGGGGCTGGTGATGCTGCCGGTGCTGGTGTGGGCGTGGTTCACCTTCCCGATGCTCGGAGCGGCAGCCTTCACCGTCTACACGATCCCGCTTCTGTTGCTCGACAACATCCTGCGCCCGCTGGTCATGGCGCGCGGCCTGCAGACGCCGATGGTGATCATCCTTTTCGGCGTGATCTGCGGCACGCTCGCCGGCGGCCTGATCGGCCTGTTCGTCGGGCCGGTCGTGCTGGCAGTCTTCTACGATCTCGTCTCGGCCTGGGTTCGCGAGCGCCCGGACGGCGCGACTCTGGAGCCCTGACGGGGGCCGAGACTCCGGGGCCCGAGGACGGGTCCCGGAATCAGGAGCCCCGCCCACGGGCAGCAGGCGGGGCTCTTTCGGGACATGGTCCCCTCCATGATCTCAGGAGGTCGGCGCGCCATCCCTGCACGTGCGGGACAGGCTGCCGGGGACAATTGGATCGCGGTGTTCCCGGTGCCGCGTCACCCTGGTTGGCCCGGTGGAGTCATAGGCCGTACCTACCCTCCTTCTTGTTGTACGCTTCAAAGGTAAGGTCGGGCCCGGTGGATTATCAAGCCAGCGAGGTTGACCTAAATTTCATCGAGGCATCATCCTTCGGATCGCGGGCGTCTCGCCTGCTCATGAGAAGAGCGGGCGGGACGCCCGTGGTCCGGAAGAGGCCGATCTCGCTACGCCTTCCTGATCTCGGTGAGGGCGATACCGGAGACGAGAAGCTTGTCGATCTCGGCGGCCGAATAGCCCGCCTCGGCGAGAACCGCCCTGGTGTCGATGCCGAAGTGCCGGGGCCTGCTGCGCGCGCGGGCCGGGGTGCGCGAGAGCTTCACCGGGTTGCCGACATTGCGGTAGCCGTCTTTCTCCCACACCATGCCGCGATGTTTGGTGTGAGGGTGCTCCATGACGTCGGGCACCTCCAGCACCGCGCCCGACGGCACGCCGTTTTCCATAAGCATGATGGAGAAGCTCTCGCCGTCGACGTTCCTGGTGAGGGCGCGCAGCTCGGCTTCGAGCGCCGGCCGGTTGGCGACGCGATCCCGGTTGGTCTTGAAGCGCGGATCGGACGCGAGCTCGGGCTTGCCGAGCAGCTGCGTCAGCTTGCGGAACTGGCCGTCATTGCCGGCCCCGATCACGATGTTGCGGCCCTTGGTCGGGACGTTGCAGTAGGGCGCCAGGCTGCCGTGGCTGTTGCCGACCAGCTTGGGCTTGAGGCCGGCGGCGAAGTAGTTGGGCGCGTGCGGCTGGTGCAGCGCGATGGCACTGTCGTACAGCGTCGCGTCGACGAACTGCCCCTTGCCCGAGCGGTTGCGCTCGTAGAGCGCCATGAGGATGCCGATGCAAGCGTTCATGCCGGTCGACAGATCGACCACCGGCACGCCGACGCGCACCGGGCCGCTGTCCGGCGCGCCGTTGACCGACACCAGGCCGGCCGAGGCCTGCACCATGGCGTCGTAGCCGGGGAAGCCGCCGAGCGGTCCGTCGGCGCCGAAGCCCGAGACGCGGGCATGGACCAGGCGCGGGAATTTCTTGCTGAGCGTGTCGGCGTAGCCGATGCCCCATTTCTCCATCGTGCCGGTCTTGAAGTTGTCGATCAGCACGTCGGCGTGCTCGAGCAGCTTCAGCAGCACCTCGCGGCCTTCCGGCTTCGAGAGGTCGAGGGCGATGGTGCGCTTGTTGCGGTTGATGCCGGAGAAGTAGGCCGAGATGCCTTCGTCGTCGAAGGGAGGGCCCCACAGCCGCGTCTCGTCGCCCTGTGGCGGCTCGACCTTGATCACCTCGGCGCCGTGGTCGGCCAGCATCTGGCCGCAATAGGGACCGCCCAGCACGCGCGACAAATCAATGACCTTCAGGCCTTCCAGGGCACCCGACATGAAGTTCCTCTCCCAGAACCACGAGACGGACCGGGTTATAGACCATGCCCGGCGGGCTCGATACGGTCGGCCATGATCGAACGCGAGCTCGATATCGCCACGCGCGATGGCGCAATGAACACGTGGACCGTGCGGCCCAACGACGGCGAGCCCCTGCCGGTGGTGCTGATGATGATGGACGCGCCGGGCGTGCGCGAGAGCTTGCGCGAGATTGGCCGGCGTATCGCCCAGTCGGGCTACTTCGTGCTGCTGCCCAATCTTTATTACCGCACCGTGCGGGAGTTCGTGCTCGGCCCGACCCGCGATCATCCCGACGCCGAGGCCAACCTGAAGAAGCTGTTCGCCATGGTCGGCTCGATCTCCAACGACAGGGTCGCGGCCGACGTCGGCGCTGTGCTGGATACGCTGCCGGCGCTGGCCGGTGCGCGGCCAGGGAAGGTCGGCCTGGTCGGCTACTGCATGAGCGGGGCGTTCGTCACGGTGGCGGCGGCGAAGCATGCCGACCGCATCGCCTGCTTTGCGTCCTACTACGGCACGCGGCTGATCACCGACGGGCCGGACTCCCCGCATCTCCTGCTCGGCGACATCACCGCCGAGGGCTACTACGCCTTCGCCGAGCACGACACCTACGTTCCGCTCGAGCAGGTCGCCGCCTTCGAGCGGATGCTGGCTGCCGCGCCGTTCCCGTCGCGCACCGAGATCGAGCCCGGCACGCATCACGGCTACGCCTTCACCGACCGCGGCAATTACCACCGCGCGGCGAGCGAGAGGCACTACGAGCGCATGCTGGCGCTGTATCGGCGCCATCTGGGGTGAGGGCGGTGGGGCCTGGCTTCTCGCGTGCGAGGACCCTCGCTACGCTCCGCCCTTGTGTTCCGCTCCCCCGATGGGGGAGAGGAACATGACAAGAGTGAAGAGGACGCAGGGAGACCAACCATGCTGAGCGGCATCCATGGGCATCAGGACATCGAGCGCGTCGTCTACGGCAGGCCGGCCGGGCCGGCGCTGCGCGCCGAGGCGGAGCGGCTGGGGGCACGCCGAGTCTTCCTCACCACCTCGAAGTCGGTGGCGCAGAGCGCGCTGCTGGCCGACATCGTGCGCGCGCTGGGCGATCGCTATGCCGGCGTCTATGCCGGCATCACCGCGCATTCGCCGCGCGCCTGCGTGGTAGAGGGCGCAACGCTGGCGCGCGCTGCCAAGGCCGATCTGCTGGTGGCTGTGGGTGGCGGCTCGGCGATCGACGCCACCAAGACGATGCTGATCGCGCTGTGGCAGGGCGTGACTCGCATCGAGGATCTCGATGCCTATCGCGCCGGCCGGCCGAAGGAGGGCGCGGCGCCGCCGTCCGAGGCGATCCGGCCGCCTACCGACGCGATCCGCATGCTCGCCGTGCCGACCACGCTGTCGGCCGCCGAGTTCAACCCCTTCGCCGGCATCAGCGACACGCGCTACGGCATCAAGGAAAGCTTCGGCCACCGCCTGATCGTGCCACGCGTCATCGTGCTCGATCCGGCCGCGACTCTCGCCACGCCGATGGACCTCATGCTTTCGACCGGGCTCAAGGCGGTCGATCACGCGGTCGAGCGGCTGTGCGCGCAGCAGGCGCATCCCTTCGTGCTGGGCACGTCGACCGAGGCGCTGAAGCTCCTGACACGCGCCCTGCCGGCGCACAGGCAGGCGCCCGACGACATGGCGACGCGGCTCGACCTTCAGTTCGGCATGTGGCTGTCGATCGGCGCCGGCACGTCGGGCGTCGGTACCGGCGCGAGCCACGGCATCGGCCACGTGCTGGGTGCGGCCTGTCACGTGCCGCACGGCCACACCTCGTGCGTGATGCTGCCCTCGGTGCTGCGCTGGAACCTGCCGGCGAACGCGGAGCGGCAGAAGCGGGTCAGCGAGGCGTTCGGCAGGCCCGACGCGGCGGCGGCCGACCTGGTGGCCGCGCTGGTGAAATCGCTCGGCCTGCCGGGCCGGCTCGCCGACGTGGGTGTGGGCCGCGACCGCTTCCAGGAGATCGCCGAGAAGTCGATGCACGATCGCGCCGTGCTCAACAATCCGCGGCCGATCACGAGCCCGGCCGAGGTGAGGGAGATTCTCGAGCTGGCGGCGTGATTGGATTTGATTTGGCCCCCAAACGATATAGTCTGGAGTGAGAACGAGTTGCAACTCGCTCTCATTAACAAGGCTTCGTCCGGGGCTCCTCGAGCATCGGACCACGGGAAGAAACGCGCAGGAGGGGACCTTCATGATCGGACTCGGATTGCGTCTGCTTGCCGCCACGGCGGCGGCGACACTCGCCTTCACCGCCGCGGCGTCGGCGCAGGACAAGGTCAAGATCGGCTACGCCATCTCCAAGACAGGTCCCAACGCCGGCGGCGCCAGCATCACCCAGATCCCCAACTACGAGATGTGGGTGAAGGACGTGATGGCCAAGGGCGGCCTGATGATGGGCGGCAAGCGGGTGCCGATCGAGGTCGTCGAGTACGACGACCGTTCCAATTCCGAGGAGGCGGTGCGCGCGGTCGAGCGGCTGGTGACGCAGGACAAGGTCGACCTCTTGTTCCCGCCGTGGGGCACCGGCCTCAATCTCGCGGTCGGCCCGGTGTTCAACAAGTACGGCTATCCGCAGCTCGCCTTCACCGCCGTCACCGACCGCGCGCCGGATCTCGCCAAGCGCTGGCCCAACAGCTTCTGGCTGCTCGGCACCAGCAAGCAGTATGTCGACGCGCTGAGCGGGCTGCTGAAGAAGCTGCGCGACGAGGGCAAGATCGGCCCGAACATCGCGATGATCAGCATCGCCGACGGCTTCGGCATCGATCTCTCACAGGCGGCGCGCAAGGGCTTCGGCGACGCCGGCTTCAGGCTCGCCTACGACAAGAGCTATCCGATCGGCACGCAGGACCTGTCGCCGCTGATCGGCGAGGCGGCGCGCTCCGGCGCCGACACCTTCGTCGCCTTCTCCTATCCGCCCGACACGCTGGCGCTGACCGAGCAGGCAAAGGTCGCCTCCTATGCGCCCAAGGTGATGTTCCTGGGCGTCGGCGTCGGCTTCCCGCTCTACCCGCAACGCTTCGGCGCCAATGTCGCGGGCATCATGTCGCTCGGCGGCTGGTCGAAGGACAACGTCTCGACTCTCGCCTATGCCAAGAAGCACGAGGAGATGTTCAAGCGCGGGCCCGACCGCTGGGGCAGCCAGGTCGGCTACTCCTCGCTGCAGATGCTCGAGCAGGCGATCGAGCGCGTTGGGAAGATCGACCGCGCCGCCATCGTCAAGGAGCTGCAGACCGGCACGTTCGACACCGTGCTGGGCAAGGTGAAGCTGGTCGACAACATGATGAAGGACAATTTCTGGCTGATCGGCCAGTGGCAGGACGGTTTCTTCGCCGGCGTCGCCCCGCAACGCGCCGGCGCCTCGCCGGTGGTCGTCCCGAAGCCGGCCTGGAAGCCTTGAGGGTGGCTGCGCTTCCTCTTTCTCCTCCCCAGCTCAGCTGGGGAGGTGTCGCCGTCTTACGGCGACGGAGGGGTCATGAATCACGCGGACCGCGGGCGTCCAACGGCGCGGTTTACCGCGCCAGACCACGCTTATGAGGATGAGCGGGCGGGACGCCCGCGGTCCGAAAGACCATGACACCTCCGCCCCGTATGACGGGGCACCTCCCCAGCGGAGCTGGGGAGGAAGCTAGAGATTCCATGCTCTTCGAGGTGACGCTGTCCGGCGTGACGCTGGGCGGCATGTATGCGCTGGTCGCGATGGGGTTGACGCTGCAGTACGGCGTCGCCCGGATCATGAACCTGAGCTACGGCGAGCTACTGGTCGCCGCGGCCTTCGCCGCGTTCTCGTTCTACACCGGCGTCGCGGTGAGCCCGCTGGTCGGGCTGATCGTCGTGCCGCCACTCGCCTTCGCGCTGAGCTTCGTGATCTATCGCGTCCTGCTGC
>NZ_JBFWZI010000098.1:0-13263 GCF_050185545.1 Reyranella sp.
AATTCCCTGCTCTGGTGCGAGCAATTCCCTGATATTTTCCCTGTTCGGACCCGCCGGTGCTTCTGCGGGCAAGTCGCGCGAGGCGGTTTTCGTCCGTCACATCAAAGACTTGGGCGT
Source organism: Reyranella sp. (assembly GCF_050185545.1). Classification (GTDB taxonomy): domain Bacteria; phylum Pseudomonadota; class Alphaproteobacteria; order Reyranellales; family Reyranellaceae; genus Reyranella. The sequence goes on from NZ_JBFWZI010000098.1 coordinate 118, forward strand.
CGTCTCCCGACCAATGCCGACCGTTGGGGCCGATTTTTTATGCGGGAAACGCCGTGTACCTATAAGAAGGTGAGAAACACATGGAGCGCAGCAGCATGACTCGATGGATCCTCGTCGCCACGGCCGCCCTTCTCCTGGCTCCCCTGGCGGCGGGCTCGCAGCAGAGCCCGCAACCTTACGCCGGCCAGGAGAAGCGGCCGCTCAAGGCGTTGTCGGCGCAGCAGATCGCCGATCTCGAGGCGGGACGCGGCATGGGCTTGGCCCTGGCCGCGGAGCTGAACGGCTACCCGGGTCCGCTGCATGTGCTCGAGTTCGCCGAGCCGCTCGGCCTCACGCCGGCGCAGCGCGAGCGGACGCAGGTGCTGCTCGAGTCCATGAAGGAGGAGGCGAGGGCGCTGGGCGCCCGGGTCCTCGCCGCCGAAGGCGCGCTCGACCGGCAGTTCGCCTCGCGCAGCGTTACCGAGGCCAGCCTGCGCGAAGGCGTGCGCGACGTCGCCGCCCTGCAGGGTGACCTGCGGGCGACGCACCTCAAGTATCATCTCGCCGTGGCCGAGCTGCTGACGCCGCAGCAGATCGCCCGCTATGCGACGTTGCGCGGCTACGGCCAGGCCGCCCCCGCAACGCCGCACCACGGTCGCCATTGACCGTTGTAAAGGAAGCCCATGCTCATGCTGGACCGCGGGCGTCCCGCCCGCTCAAATTCATGAGCGGGCGGGATGCCCGCGGTCCGGGAAGAGCGTCAGGCGAGGTAGCTCGCCGACACGCCGCCGTCGACGATCAGCGTGTGGCCGTTGACATAGGCGGCCGCCGGCGAGGCGAGGAAGACGGCGGCGCCGGCGATCTCCCACGGCTCGCCCCAGCGCTTGGCCGGGCAGCGCTCGCGCAGGCGGGCGCCGGCCGGCGTCGCCGCCAGCGGCAGGTTGGTCTCGGTGGCGAAGAAGCCCGGCGAGAGGGCGTTGGCGGTGATGCCGGTGGCGCCGAGCTCGGTCGCCAGCGCGCGCGTCAGTGCCGCCAGGCCGCCCTTGGCCGCGGTGTAGGAGGCGCTGCCGGGGCTCGCCAGCGAGGCCACGATCGAGGTGACCAGGATCAGCCGGCCCCAGCCGCGCTCGATCATGCCCGGCATGACCAGGTGCACCAGGGCATGGGCGGCGACCAGGTCGACGTCGATCAGGCGGGCGAACGCCTCGGGCTCGATCTCCCGGATGGGCCGGCGGTCGCGCTCGCCGACATTGTGGATCAGGATGTCGATCGCCCCGGCCTCGGCCAGCGCGGCCGCCATGGCGGCGCGGTCGCTCATGTCGAACACCGCCGTGCCGGCGGCATGGCCGGCGGCGTGCAGCTCGGCCAGGCGCGGCGCCAGCCGCTCGGGCGAGCGGCCGTGCAGCAGCACCCGGGCGCCGGCCTCGGCGAGGCCCTTGGCCATCTCCCAGCCCAGCCCGCGCGCCGACCCGGTCACCAGGGCGGTGCGGCCGTCGAGCCGGAAGCGATCGGGGAAAGTCGACAGGGTAGGGGTCATGGTCTATCGCGACGCGCTGACTTAGCGGTGCCAGGGTAAATGCTGCAACTGCCGAAAGTGATCGGTCATCGCGGTGCGGCCGCGTATGCGCCGGAGAATACGCTGGACTCCTTTCGCGAGGCCCGCCGGCGCGGCGCGACGTGGGTCGAGCTCGACGTCAAGACGACGCGCGATGGCATGCCCATCCTGATGCACGACGAGTCGCTCCTGCGGACCACCGGGGTCGACCGGCTGGTGATCGACACCGACCGCGCCGACCTGCCGGCCGGCGTGCCGACCTTTGCCGAGGCGATCGCCTGCCTGGGCGAGCTGGGCCTCGGCTGCAACGTCGAGATCAAGCCCTGCCCCGGCCGCGAGGCCGCGACCGCGCGGGCCGCGGTCGAGACTCTGCGCCGGTGCTGGCCGGCGCACCTGCCGGAGCCGCTGCTGTCGAGCTTCAAGGACGCATCGCTCGCGGCGGCCCGCGAGGCGGCGCCGGAGTACGCCCGCGCGCTGCTGATCAGCGAGCAGGTGCCGGACTGGCACGCCCGGGCGCAGGCGGTGGGCGCGATCGGCCTCAACGTCAACGGCCGCAAGCTCGGGGCGCTGTGGGCACACGACATCAAGCGCGCCGGCTACCGGCTCGGCGTCTACACGATCAACGACCCGGTCGAGGCGCGCGCGCTGATCGCCATGGGCGCCGACTGCATCATCACCGACGCGCCGGACGTCATTCTCGCGGGGCTTGCATAATGGGCGCGTCTTGCGGGACGGAGGAGTCATGCTCACGCGGACCGCGGGCGTCCCGCCCGCTCTCGATCATGATCGTGGGCTTGATGAAGGCGTGTTCGGCAAGGGCACGCCAGACCGCGCCCGAGCCGAGCCGCGCCATGAGCGGGCGGGACGCCCGCGGTCCGGAAGACCATGACCCCTCTGCCCCCTTTCGGGGGCACCTCCCCCGATTACGGGGGAGGATTGAAGATGTGGCCCCGCCTCGGCCGCCGGCCCTCGAAAAACCCCGCCGCTGGCCGTACAGTGCAAGACCGGATGGACACCGACCATCGATGAGGCACTGGCACCAGCGCGACCGCCCGCCTGCCGACCTGCGCCGAGCGGCTGAAGACGGCGGATGAAGCGCGGACTCTTCCTGAAGTATGTCGTGCTGTTCGTCGGCCTGGTGACCGGCGTGCTGGTGATCAACGCCGTCCTCGACATGTATTTCGTCTACGAGGACAACCGCCGGGCGTCGATCCAGGTGCAGCAGGAGAAGGCCGAGGCGGCGGCGCAGAAAATCGAGTCCTTCATCCGCGAGATCGAGCGCCAGCTCGGCTGGGTGACCCAGGCGCACTGGGCCAGCCTGCCGCTCGAGCAGCGCCGCTTCGACTTCGCCCGCCTGCTGCAGCGGGTGCCGGCGATCACCGAGCTGGTGCAGCTCGATGCCAAGGGCCGCGAGCAGCTGCGCGATTCGCGGGTGTCGATCAGCGTGGCCGGCAGCGGCGTCGACCGGTCCGGCGAGCCGGCCTTCGTCGAGGCGATGGCCCACCGGGTCTATTTCAGCCCGGTGGAGTACGTCCGGGAGAGCGAACCCTACCTCACCATGGCGGTCGCCAGCGGGAGCCGGGCGAAACCCACCGGCGTCACCATCGCCGACGTCAACCTGAAGTTCATTCTCGACCCCATCTCGCAGATCAAGGTCGGCCAGGACGGCTACGTCTACGTCGTCGACCGGCGCGGCCGCCTGATCGGCCATCCCGACATCTCCCTGGTGCTGCGCGGCACCGACATGGGCGAGCTGGCCCAGGTCAGGGCCGCGCTGACGGGCGCCAAGGGCGGCAGCGCCGGCGACGCCGTCAATCGCGCCGGCGTGTCGGTGCTGTCGGCGCACGCCCTCATTCCGGCGCTCGGCTGGCTGGTGTTCGTCGAGGTGCCGACGCGCGAGGCCGAGCGGCCGGTGATCGACGCCGGCCTGCGGGCGCTCGCGCTGCTGGTCCTTGGCGTGGTCCTGGCCGGAGCCGCCGGCGCCCTGCTGGCACGCCGCATGGTCGTGCCGATCCGCACGCTCGAAGCCGGCGCCCGGCGGATCGGCGACGGCGCTCTCGACCAGCGCCTGTCGATCAGGACGGGCGACGAGCTGGAATCGCTCGCCAACCAGTTCAACCGCACGGCTGAGGCGCTGCAGGCGTCCTATGCCGATCTCGAGAAGCGGGTGGAGCGCCGCACCGCCGAGCTCAGCGAGGCGCTCGAGCAGCAGACGGCGACGGCCGAGGTGCTGCGCGTCATATCGCAGTCGCCGACCGACGTTCAGCCGGTGCTCAAGGCGGTGGTCGGCGCGGCGCGCCGCTTTTGCGGCGCCGACGATGCGATGATCGTCCTGCGCGAAGGCGACATGCAGCTGATCGCGACGCACGAAGGCTCGATGCCGGCGCTGCTCGGCGAGCGCATCCCGCTCGACCGCAGCTCGACGACGGGTCGCGCGGCGATCGACGGACGGACCGTCCACGTGCCGGACGTCGCCACCCTGGATCCGGCCGAGCACGGCAAGACCCTCGAGCTGGCCAAGCGGACCAACGTACGCGCGCTGCTCGCCGCGCCGATGCTGCGCGAAGGCAACGCCGTCGGGTGCGTGCTGTTGCGCCGGCCCGATCCGGGTCCCTTCACGCCGCGCCAGATCGAGCTGCTCGAGACCTTCGCCGCCCAGGCCGTCATCGCCATCGAGAACGTGCGGCTGTTCAAGGAGATCGAATCGCGCAATGCCGAGCTGCGCGAATCGCTCGAGTATCAGACCGCGATCAGCGACGTGCTGAAGGTGATGAGCCGCTCGACCTTCGACCTCGAGCCGGTGCTGCAGACGGTAGTCGAGACTGCGGCTCGCCTGTGCGACGCCCACATGGCCAGCGTGTTCCAACTCCAGCCCGACGGCGCATTTCACTGGAGGGCGGGCTACGCGCTCGATTCACGCTACCAGGACCATGAGGAGACGACGCCGCATTTGCCGGACGAGAATACGTTGGTCGGTCGTGTTGCCTTGCGTAATGCACCGGTCGCCGTTGCCGATGCGCTGGCAGATCCGGCCTATGGGCCGAAGGAAATTGCCGCGATTGGCAATATTCGCTCCATGCTGGGAGTGCCCATGATGCGCGCAGGCCAGCTGTTCGGCGTGATGTGTCTGGCCCGCGATCGCGTAGAGACCTTTACCGACAAGCAAATCGAGGTGGTCCAGGTATTCGCCGACCAGGCGGTGATCGCCGTCGAGAACGTGCGCCTGATCAACGAGATCCGCGACAAGAGCCGCCAGCTCGAGATCGCCAGCCAGCACAAGTCGCAGTTCCTGGCCAACATGAGCCATGAGCTGAGGACGCCGCTGAACGCCATCCTGGGCTACACCGAGATGATGGTCGACGGGCTCTACGGCCCGGTCGGCGAGAAGGCGCAGGGCGTGCTCGAGCGCGTGCAGAGCAACGGCAAGCATCTGCTCGGCCTGATCAACGACGTGCTCGACCTGTCCAAGATCGAGGCCGGCCAGCTGGTGCTGGCGATGGAGCATTACAGCGCGGCCGACATGGTCGCGACCGTGCTGTCGGCCACCGAGTCGCTGGCGCGCGCCAAGGGCCTCGAGCTCGCCTCGACGGTTCCGCCCGACCTGCCGATGGGGATCGGCGACGCCCGCCGCCTCGCCCAGGTGCTGCTGAACCTGGTGGGCAACGCCATCAAGTTCACCGACCAGGGCAAGGTCGAGATCCGGGTCGCGCGGGTTGGCGACCGCTTCGAGATCGCCGTCGTCGATACCGGCCTCGGCATCGCCCCGGACGACCAGAAGCGGATCTTCGACGAGTTCCAGCAGGTCGACAACACGAGCACGCGCAAGAAGGGCGGCACCGGCCTCGGCCTGTCGATCTCGCGCCGCATCGTCGAGCTGCATGGCGGGCGCATCACAGTCGAGTCCGAGGTCGGCAAGGGCTCGACCTTCACCATCGCGCTGCCGATCAACGCCCAGACGGTCAAGGAAGCCGCCGAATGAGCAAGAAGATACTCGTGGTCGAGGATACCGAGGACAACCGCCAGATCCTGCGCGACCTGCTGGGCATGGCGGGCTACGACATGATCGAGGCGTACGACGGCGCCGACGGCGTCGCCAAGGCCGCCGAGCACCGGCCCGACCTGATCCTCATGGACATCCAGATGCCGGTCATGGACGGCTACGAGGCGACGCGGCGCATCAAGGCCGACCCGGCCCTGAAGGCGATTCCGGTCATCGCCGTGACCTCCTATGCGCTGTCCGGCGACGAGGACAAGGCGCGCGCCGCCGGCTGCGACGACTACATCGCCAAGCCCTACAGCCCGCGCCAGATGCTGGCCAAGGTGCGGGGAATCGTCGGATGAGGGCTCATGGCTGGGAGCGCGCCACTCCGATGGCGCTCATAGGGGGTGTGGTCAACAAGAAGAGCGCCATCGGAGTGGCGCGCTCCCAGCCATGAGCGGCTGATGCGAACGCCGGCCCGGATCCTGGTCGTCGACGACGTCGCCGACAACGTCGAGATCATGCGCATGCGCCTCGGCGCGCTGGGCTACGACGTCGTCGCGGCCCGGGACGGCGAGGAGGCGCTGGCGTGCGTGCCCGAGCTGCTGCCCGACCTGATCCTGCTCGACATCATGATGCCCAAGGTCGACGGGCTCGAGGTCGTGCGCCGCCTCAAGGCGAACGGCGCGCTGCCCTTCATCCCGGTCATCCTGGTGACGGCGCGGGCGGGCCAGGCCGACGTGGTGGCCGGCCTCGATGCCGGCGGCGACGACTATCTCACCAAGCCGATCGACCATGGCGCGCTGGTCGCGCGGGTGCGCGCCATGCTGCGCATCAAGGCGCTGCACGACGAGGTGCAGGCGCTGAATCGCGGCCTCGAGGACAAGGTGAAGGCCCAGGTCGAGGAGATCGAGCGGGTCGGGCGCCTGCGCCGCTTCCTGGCGCCGCAGCTCGCCCAGGCCATCGTCTCGGGCGGCGAGGAGAAGGTGCTGGAGAACCACCGCCGCGAGATCGTCGCGCTGTTCTGCGACCTGCGCGGCTTCACGGCGTTCTCCGAGACCGCCGAGCCGGAAGACATCATGGCGGTGCTGGCCGAGTATCACGGCGCGGTCGGCCCGCTGATCCGCAAGCACGAGGGCACGCTCGACCGCTTCACCGGGGACGGCATGCTGGTGTTCTTCAACGATCCCCTGCCGTGCTTCGATGCGCCGCAGCGCGCCGCCCACCTGGCGATCGCCATGCGCGAGGCGGTGTCGGCCCTCGTGCCGACCTGGAAACGGCGCGGCCACGAGCTGGGAATCGGCCTCGGCATGGCGCAGGGCTACGCCACCTTGGGGCGCATCGGCTTCGAGGATCGCTTCGACTACACCGCGATCGGCGCCGTCATCAACCTGGCGGCGCGGCTCTGCGCCGATGCCGCCAACGGCCAGATCCTGCTGAGCGGCCGCCTCGCCGCCGCGGTCGAGGACATCGCCGACATCGAGGACATGGGCGAGCGCGCGATCCGCGGCATGTCCCGGCCGGTATCGGTGGTCAACCTGCGGGCGTTGCGGCCGTGATCGCGCCGGGACCGCGCGGGGCGTCGTCGCCGGCGGCGGAGCGGCCGGGCGGCGTCGCCCCGATGCTGGAGCGCGCGGTGGTCCTGCACCGCGGCGGCAAGCTTGCCGAGGCCCGCGCCCTCTACGAGCAGGTGCTGCGACGGCAGCCGCGCAACTTCGACGCCCTGCACCTCCTGGGAACGATCATGGCGCAGACCGGGTTCCGGCTCGAGGCGGTCGACCTGATCGGGAAGGCGATCGCGGTGCAGCCCCGCGATGCCTCGGCGCACTACAATCTCGGCAACGTGCTGCGCGACCTCGGAAGAACGGAGGAGGCGGTCGCCAGCTACGACAAGGCGCTGGCCCTGAACCCGCGCTCCGCCGGCGCCCACTGCAATCGCGGCAATGGCTTGCTCGATCTCGGCCGTCCGGCCGAGGCGCTGGCGAGCTATGAAGCGGCGCTCAGGCTGACGCCCGACTACGTTCGCGCGCTGGTCAACAGCGCCGTCGCGCTGCTCGACCTCAGGCGCCCCGAGGAAGCACTCGTTTTTTGCGACCGGGTCATCGCTCTGAAACCCGATCATGCGAAGGCCCTGAACAATCGCGGCAATGCCCTGCGCCAACTGCGGCGGAGCGGGCTGGCGCTCGCGAGCTTCGAGCAGGCGATCGCCGCCAGCCCCGACTTCGCCGAGGCGCACTGCAATCATGGCAATGCCCTGCTCGACCTGAGGCGGCCCAGCGACGCCATCGCGAGCTACGACCGTGCCGTCGCGCTCAAGCCGGATTATGGCGACGCCCTTTGGAACAAGGCGGCCGCCACCCTGATGATGGGCGATTTCGCCGGCGGCTGGCGGCTCTACGAGGCGCGCAAGCAGCGGCGCGAGCCGGTCGGGCGCTGCCCGGTGCCGGGGCCGGAATGGACCGGCCGCGAGACGATTGCCGGCAAGACGCTGCTCGTCTACTTCGAGCAGGGGCTCGGCGACACGATCCAGTTCAGCCGCTTCATCGGATTGCTCGAGGCGCGGGGCGCCCGCGTGGTCTTTCTCGTGCCGACCCGATTGAAGCGGCTGCTGCGCTCGCTGTCGCCGTCGGTCGAGCTGGTCGTGCCGTCGAGCGCCGTGCCGCGCTTCGACTACCAGGTGGCGCTGCTCAGCCTGCCGTTCGTCCTGGCGACCCGGGACGAGGCGGCGATTCCCTCGACGGTGCCCTATCTCGCGGCCGAGCCGGACCGCACAGCCGCTTGGCGTCGGCGCCTGGGCGATGGCGGCTTCAAGGTCGGCGTCGCCTGGCAGGGCAATCCGCTGGCCGAGACCGAGTCCGGCCGGGCGTTTCCCCTGGCCGGCCTGGCGCCGCTCGCCGGCCTGCCGGGCGTGCGCCTGGTCAGCCTGCAGAAGAACGATGGCCTCGACCAGCTGCCGGGGCTGCCGCCCGGCATGGCAGTCGAGACCCCGGACGGCCCGATCGACGAGGAGGACGGCTTCGTCGACACGGCGGCGATCATGATGAGCCTCGACCTCGTGGTCACCGCCGATACGTCGATCGCCCATCTCGCCGGAGCGCTGGGGCGGCCGGTCTGGCTGGCGCTGCAGCACGCCGCCGAATGGCGCTGGCTTCTCGATCGGTCGGACAGTCCCTGGTACCCGACGATGCGGCTGTTTCGCCAGCCCTCGCAGAATGACTGGGCAGGCGTGTTCTCGGCCATGACGGAGGTCCTGGCAGGCCGCGTGCGCAGTTCCTGACTTGCATCGGCGCGCAAGACTTGTTGGACTGTCGCCAGACTGTAATAAAACAGACACATCGCAGTCTCGTGGCCTGTCGATATAACCGGGGGCTTCTAAAGGGAGGTTTGTGGAGATGACACGGATTCATTTTTCTGCCGTTGCGGCGGCTGCGGTGCTGGCGAGCACGCCGGCCGCGTGGGCTCAGACCGAAATCCAGTGGTGGCACGCCATGGGCGGCACCCTCGGCGAGGTCGTCAATGCCCTGGCTGACGGATTCAACAAGTCGCAAAGCGAGTTCAAGGTCACGCCGGTCTACAAGGGGTCCTATACCGACACCTTGACCGCCGCGATCGCCGCCTTCCGCGCCAAGCAGCCGCCGCATATCGTGCAGGTGTTTGAGGTCGGCACCGCCAACATGATGGCCGCCAAGGGCGCGGTCTATCCCGTGTACCAGCTGATGGCGGACGCCAAGGAGCCGTTCGATCCCAAGGCCTATATCGGCCCGGTCTACGGCTACTACTCGACAACCGACGGCAAGCTGCTCTCGATGCCGTTCAACTCCTCGACCCCGGTGCTCTACCGCAACAAGGAGATGATGAAGAAGGCGGGGCTCGACCCGGAGAAGCCGCCGACGACCTGGCCTGAGCTCGGCGAGATGGCCAAGAAGGCGGTTGCAGCCGGCGCTAAATGCGGCTTCACCCCGCAGTGGCAGGGCTGGACGATGATCGAGAACTTCGGCGCCTGGCACAACCTGCCCTACGCCACCAAGGAGAACGGCTTCGGCGGCATCGACATCGAGCTCAAGTTCAACAGCCCGGCTCACGTCAAGCACATCCAGACCCTGGGCGAATGGAGCAAGGACAAGACGTTCGTCTACGGTGGCCGCGACGGCAAGTCGAACGCCTTGTTCGCGGGAGGCGAGTGCGCCTTCACGATCGGGTCTTCGGCGAATTCGGCAACGAACGACAAGGCTTTGGGCAAGGCGAATGTCGGCATCTCGATGATGCCCTATTGGCCCGATGTCATCGCCAAGCCGCAGAACTCGATCATCGGCGGCGCCACCCTGTGGGTGCTGAAGGGCAAGCCCGCGGCCGAGTACAAGGGCGTCGCCAAGTTCCTGTCCTACCTCGCCGGCCCGGCCGTTCAGGCCAAATGGCACCAGGAAACCGGCTATGTGCCCATCACCCTGGCGGCGGCCGAGATCACCGAGAAAGCCGGCTTCTACAAAACCAATCCCGGCCGCGACGTCGCGGTCAAGGAACTGACGCTCAACCCACCGACCGTGAATTCGAAAGGCCTGCGCATCGGCAACTTCGTTCAGATTCGCGACGTCGTCGACGAGGAGCTCGAGGGTGTCTGGTCGGGCAAGAAGGACGCCAAGACAGCGCTCGACGATGCCGTGAAGCGCGGCAACGAGTTGGTGAAGAGGTTCGAGGCCGCCAACAAGTAGGCACGATTGGTGCTGGGATACTTGCGACTCCTCCCCAGCTCCGCTGGGGAGGTGCTCCGTCATACGACGCTGGAAGGGTCATGGTCTTCCGGACCGCGGGCGTCTCGCCCGCTCATGATCGTGAGCGGGCGAGACGCCCGCGGTCCGCATGAATCGATGACCCAAGCGCCCGGTAAGACGGCGACACCTCCCAGCTGCGCCGGGGAGGAGATCATGAGGCGGCGCGGGCGCCTCGGCTGATGGAAAAGCGCGTCACCTTCAACGAGAGACTCCTGCCCTACTTCCTGGTAGCGCCGCAGATCATCATCACGCTTGTCTTCTTCTTCTGGCCATCCGGCCAGGCGATCTGGCAGTCGGTGCTGCTCGAGGACGCCTTCGGCGGCAACACCAAGTTCGTCTGGTTCGACAATTTCAGTCATCTGTTCGCCGATCCGGCCTACTTCGCTTCGGTGCGTCTCACTTTTGTATTCAGCGCGCTCGTGGCGGCGATCGGACTGGCCGTCTCGTTGCTGCTCGCGGTGATGGCCGATCGCGTGATCCGTGGAGCCACCGCCTACAAGGCCTTGCTGGTGTGGCCGTACGCGGTGGCACCGGCGGTCGCCGGCGTGCTGTGGGGCTTCCTGTTCAATCCCTCGGTCGGCATCGTCGCCTGGCTGCTCCAAGGCATCGGCATCGAATTCAACTACGTGATCAACGGCGACCAGGCCCTGGTGCTGGTGGTGATCGCGGCGGTGTGGAACCAGGTGAGCTACAACTTCCTGTTCTTCCTGGCCGGCCTGCAATCGATTCCGCGCTCGCTGATCGAGGCCGCTGCGATCGACGGCGCGGGACCGGGCCGACGCTTCTGGGACATCGTGTTCCCGCTGCTCTCGCCGACCGGCTTCTTCCTGCTGGTCATCAACATCCTCTATGCCTTCTTCGGCACGTTTGGCGTGGTCGATGCCCTGACCAAAGGTGGACCCGGCCAAGCCACCAATATCCTGGTCTACAAGGTCTACAACGACGGCTTCCGCGGCCAGGATCTCGGCGGCTCGTCGGCGCAGTCGGTGATCCTGATGTTGATCGTCATCGCGCTCACTTTCGTGCAGTTCCGCTTCATCGAGCGGCGGGTGCACTACTGATGATCGAAAACCGCCCCTTCGTCACCTTCCTGAGTCACCTCGTCCTGATTCTGGGCGTGGTCGTCATCGCCTTCCCGGTCTGGATGACCTTTGTCGCCTCGACCCATGACCAGGCGACGATGCTGCGCTCTCCGGTGCCGCTGCTGCCCGGCCCTCACATGTTCGAGAACTACCGGCACGTTCTGGTCGAGGGGTTCGGCCGCGGTTATGGCGGGGCGCCGATCTGGCTGACGCTGATGAACAGCCTGATCATGGCGCTCGGCGTGGCGCTGGGCAAGATCGCCATCTCGATCATCTCGGCTTTCGCCATCGTCTATTTCCGTTTCCCGCTCCGAATGGTCTTCTTCTGGGCGATTTTCGTCACGCTCATGCTGCCGGTCGAGGTGCGCATCGTGCCGACCTACGGCGTCGTCGCCGATCTCGGCATGCTGGACTCCTACTCGGGCCTGATCATCCCGCTGATCGCCTCGGCCACGGCCACCTTCCTGTTCCGCCAGTTCTTCCTCAGCGTGCCCGACGAGCTCACCGAGGCGGCGCGGGTCGACGGCGCCTCGCCACTACGCTTCTTCTGGGACATCCTGCTGCCGATGAGCCGCACGTCGATCGCGGCCCTGTTCGTGATCCAGTTCATCTACGGCTGGAACCAGTATCTGTGGCCGCTGCTGATCACCACCAAGGAGAGCTTCTACACCGTGGTCATGGCTGTCACGCGCCAGTCCAACGCAGTCGATGCGACGCCGAGCTGGAACCTGCTGATGGCGATGGCGATGCTCGCCATGCTGCCGCCGGTGCTGGTGGTGATCTTCATGCAGCGCCAGTTCGTGCGCGGCCTGGTCGAAACCGAGAAGTAGGCGAGACGGAGAAGCAGGCCATGGCGCAAGTCCATCTGCGCGGCGTCAAGAAGACCTACGACAACAAGGTCGACGTCATCCACGGCATCGACATGGAGATCGCCGACGGCGAGTTCATCGTCATCGTCGGCCCCTCGGGTTGCGGCAAGTCCACCCTGCTGCGCATGGTGGCGGGGCTCGAGCGCATCACCGGCGGCCAGGTCGCGATCGGCGACCGCGTGGTCAACGAGCTCGAGCCCAAGGACCGCGACATCGCCATGGTGTTCCAGAACTACGCGCTCTACCCGCACATGAGCGTGTACGAGAACATGGCGTACGGCCTCAAGATCCGCGGCATGCCCAAGGCCGAGATCGACCGCCGGGTGCGCAAGGCGGCCGCGACGCTCGAGCTCGGCACCTTCCTCGACCGACGGCCGCGCCAGCTGTCGGGCGGCCAGCGCCAGCGCGTCGCCATGGGCCGCGCCATCGTGCGCGAGCCCGCGGTGTTCCTGTTCGACGAGCCGCTCAGCAACCTCGACGCCAAGCTGCGCGTGCAGATGCGGCTCGAGATCAAGCGCCTGCAGCGCGAGCTCGCCGTCACCTCGATCTACGTGACGCACGACCAGGTCGAGGCGATGACGCTGGCCGACCGGCTGATCGTCATGAATGCCGGTGTCGCCGACCAGATCGGCACGCCGATGGACGTCTACGACCGTCCGGCCTCTACCTTCGTCGCCGGCTTCATCGGCTCGCCGGCGATGAACTTCCTGGCGGCGAAGGTATCGGCCGATGCCCGATCGGTCGATCTCGCCGGCACCGGCACGACTGCGGTCAGCCTGCCGCTCGGCCGGGCGACGGCGGCGGCGGCCGGCACGCCGGTCGCGCTCGGCATCCGGCCCGAGCATCTCCATCCCGCCGACGACGGCCCGCTCGCCTTCGACGTCGAGCTGGCCGAGCCGCTCGGCGCCGACAC
>NZ_JBFWZI010000098.1:13363-26985 GCF_050185545.1 Reyranella sp.
GCCGGGCGACGGCGGCGGCGGCCGGCACGCCGGTCGCGCTCGGCATCCGGCCCGAGCATCTCCATCCCGCCGACGACGGCCCGCTCGCCTTCGACGTCGAGCTGGCCGAGCCGCTCGGCGCCGACACCCTGCTGCACGGCCGCTACGGCGAGGCGCGCGAGCTGGTGACCGTGCGCCAGTCCGGCCATGTCCTCGCGAGACCCGGCGAGCAGCGCCGCTTCAAGGCCGAGCCCGGTCATCTGCACCTGTTCGACACGGGCACCGGCAAACGCATCGCGGATGGCTGATGCACCAGCTCTGTCACTACGGAGTGGACGCGTCTCATATCGCTCCTGAGAAGATCGGGGCGGGCACCGCCCCGATCTCAGCATCGTGGTGCACGCCGGGGAGTGCCGAGTGTCTCCCCCGCAATCGGACCGTAATCGGGGAGGCGGCCCGATTAGGCGCTGTTTACAGCGCCATTGGCCGGACACAAGGGGGAGAGCCTCAGTCCGGCCTTCTTCAGATTCTGACGCCGGGATGTGAAGCACCTTGTCTGGGGCCTTCCCCTCCGCCCCGTATGACGGGGCACCTCTCCTGATGACGGGGGAGGAAAATGATCGCCTCAATCGACCGCGAGGACCTGCTTCAGGCGCATGAACATTGCGTAGTGCCAGTACGGGCCGCCGTGATCGTCGAAGCCCATGACGTCGTCGCGCATGGCGTAGCTGAAGTCCGCCGGCGTCGCCGCGATCAGCTCGACAGTGGCAGGCAGATTCGCGAGGACCGGGTCGTCCTTCGGCCCGAACATGTGCAGCAGGTAGACCTTGGCCTTCGTCGTCCTTGCGATCGCGCGCAAGAGCGCGATCGAGACCTTATCGACATGCTCGGCGCTCGGTTCGGGGCTCGCGCAGTAGTCCGCGTTGAAGCGGCAATGCATGGGGATAGTGTCGAGCACCAGCCGATCGGCGCCGTCGAGCCGGGCGCGGAGCAGCCTGTCGTTGGCCGACGGCTCGACGTTGGGGAAGCTGGTCGCCATCCAGTCCCGGATGCTGCGCAGCCTGGCCGGCGCGGCGACGTGGCGCTCCTTGTAGTAGGCGGCGTAGCCCAGGACGATGACATCGTCGGCCGCGATCCGATCCTCGAGACGCCTTAGCGTTACCAGCGCATTGGCCCAGGAGTAGCCGCCGAGGGCGTGCAGATGCACGGCGTCGCGGGAGAACGCGGTCTGCAGCAGGAAGGCGAAGGTCTGCCGGTCGTTCACGCCGTCACCGAACACGAAGGAGTCGCCCATGACGTAGATCTGCCGTTGCGGGCTGGCCGGCGCGTTGCCGGTGAAGCGCGTCCCGTCGCGGCTGATGGACACGACGGTATCGATGTGCCCGGATTTGCCGTCGCGCTGGCGGATGTAGCGAAACACGTAACGTCCGGGGTTGGCGCGATAGCCCTGCTCCGCGTCGTCGACGAAGAAGCCGTCGGGGATCCGCACCATGCGGGTGTAGGACGGCTCGGGGAACAACACGGCCCAGGCCTGGCGCAGGACCTCCAGGGTCGGCGAGCCGATCGCGCGGCCGGCCGCCGCGCCGATCCGGTCCCTGTGCTGCAGGTACAGGAAGGCCGCCGACAGCAGCTCGACGGCCGCCACGACCAGGGCGGTCAGGAGAGCGTAGTAGGCTGCCTGCTTTCGCCAGCTCACCGGGTTGGCTCACTAGAGGAACTGCTGAGAATATCATCCTGTCGTTCAACCGCGTACCCCGCGGCGAAGCGCAGGGCATTCGCATATGGAACGCTCTCATTCTCCTTGAAGAATGCGTTGGAGTCGCGCTCCCGGCGATGAGATTCGTACCGCACGACGCCCATTTTCACAGCGCCGCGCCGCGCGCACCGACGTGGCGGCCGTCACTCAGCGGTGAGGTTGCCGGCGGTAGTGGTCGGCGAGCGCATCGCGACCGAAATCGGCGGCGAGGTCGCGCCACACCGAATGGACGTGATTGGCGCCGTTCTGCGTATTGTCGTGCTCGATCAAGGTCACCGGCCCGTGCACGCGGAAGTAATGCGCCTCGCCGGGCACGAGTGAGCCCGCCCAGGCGAAGCGGAAGCGCTCCAGCCCCTGCTCCAGGACGCGGCGCCGCTGGGCAGCGAGGAGATCGGGCGCGAGCGTGCCGAGAAAGCGATCCATCAGCGCCTCGATGCGGGCGCGCGCCGTGGCATTCATCGCCGACAGCTCGAGGCCGCGCGGCTGGCCGAGATCCTGCTCGCGCTGTGGGCTCGCCACGATCTCGCCGAACGAGCGATTGGCGATCAGTGCGGTGCGCCGTTGCGCGTCGCCGAGACTGGCCATGACCTGGCGCGCCAGATCCTCGGCCGCGCCAAGCAGGCGGAAGCCCTTGTGAGAGCCGTCGCGCACCGTGGCGGGATGGGCGCCGATGAAGAACGGCGTTGCCGAGATTTGGTCGGGCGCGGGCAGGGTAACGTTGAGCGACAGGTGATGGCCCTCGAAGCGCCAGCCCCACGGAAAGCTGCCCGGCATGCCGAAGATGGAGACGAAGTAGCGGCCGGGATCACGGAAGCTGCCCTGCTGCTCGCGCAGCACGCCTTCGAGCAGGCGCACGCCGTCGAGCATGTCCAGGCCCCGCTGGCTCAGCACCGTGGCGAACAGGGCGCGCGCCGCCTCGGCCTGTGCGGGACTCATCTCCCCCAGGCCGAGGCCGGAGCGGCTGCGCGGGATGTAGTGCCAGTCGAGACGGTTGCCCGAGTCGAAGGCGATCAGGACCTGCCGGCGCTGGCCCTCCTCGAGTAACGCCAGGAAACGGTTGGCCTGCTCGGCAATGCGTTGCCCGGCATCGACCGTCTGGGCACTGGCGCCGCCGAACGGCAGGAAGCTCGCCGCCGCCAGCACGAGTCGCCGGGTCGGACGCTTGTGATGTGTCGGCCGCCCATGATGATGATCATGCGTACCCCCGTGATGGGCATGCGGGTGCCCATCATGGCCATCCGAATGATCGTGGGAATGCCAGCCGTCGTGCGGCATGGGGCGCCCACGGCAGCCCGATCAGGAGGAGGTGCGTGGATACTTCAAGGTGCAGCCGTAGGCCCGCGTCGAGGCGTTGCTGACCGGCTTGCCGGCGATCACCTCGTCGAGGCCGATTCGCACATACTGCCTGGCCTTGGGAATGTCGGCGACGTCGGACGACGGGATCGAATCGATGCCGCCCTTGTAGACCAGCGTGCCGGCAGCATCGATGATGTACATGTGCGGCGTCACCGTGGCGCCGTAGGCCCTGGCGATCCTGCTTTGCGGGTCGAGCAGCACGGCAGCCGGGGCCGCGTCGAGGCGCTTGACGATGTCGTTGGCCTGCGCGGCCGTGACGTGGCCCTGTTCGCCGGCCGCCGACGAGGCCGAGGTCAGCCAGACCACGCCCTTGGCTGCCGCCTCGCGCTGCTGCGTCTGCATGTTCCTGGCGTTGTAGTGCTTGCGCACGTAGGGGCAGTCGTGATTGGTCGTTTCGATCACCACGATCTTGCCCTTGAGGTCGGCCAGCGACCAGGTCTTGCCGTTGCTGTCGACGGCGGTGAAGAGCGGTGCGGGCTTGCCGATATCCGGGCTCGCGGCAAACGCCGCCGCCGGTGCCAGGGCCGCGGCTGCGCCGGCGAGAACGAGGTCACGACGTCGGATGATGATGCTCGACATGACGGTCTCCTATCGTTTGGCCTGCTGAAGCGAAGCAAGCTCGGAGAGGATCAGCGATTCGGTGAGCACCTGCGGCAGGATCTTCGGCCGCTCGGCGCCCGGGGGCCAGAAAAGATAGAGTGGAACGCCGGCACGTCCCAGTTCCTTTAACGAAGTTGTGATCTCGGGATCGCGATTGGTCCAATCGCCCTTCAGTTTCACGACGCCCGCCTGTTCAAAGGCGCGGCGCGCGGCGGGCGTTTCCAGCGCTACCCGCTCGTTCACCAGGCAGGTGATGCACCAGGCCGCGGTGAAGTCGACGAACACCGGCTTGCCCGCGGCGACTGCCTGCTGAACCCGCTCGCGCGAATATCGTTCCCAGCCCTCGAAGCTCACGCCTGTCGTCGGGCCGCCGGAGGCCGAGGCGGCGGTGGCCGGGCCGTCGTCGAGCCTGAGGGTCGCCGCGAGCGCCAGCAGCACGGCCGCCGCGGCAAGCCCGCGCCGCAGCCAGGTCGCCGGCCCCTTCTCAAGCTTGAGGGGAGTGCCGCTGCCCAGCCGCAGGAGCCAGATGGCGAAGGCGATCAGGACCATGCCACCCAGCGCGTAGAGCACGCCGTCGGCGCCGGTCTGCTGGGTCAGCACCCAGATCATCCATACCGCCGAGGCGTACATCGGGAAGGCGAGGAACTGGCGCAGCCGGTCCATCCACGGGCCGGGCCGCGGCATCAGGCGCTGCAGGGCCGGCGAGAACGACAGCACGAGAAACGGCAGGGCAAGGCCGAGACCCATTGCCAGCAGCACGGCCACGGTCTGCGGTGCGGGCTGGCTGAGCGCAAAGCCCAGCGCCGCCGCCATGAAGGGCGCAGTGCACGGGGTGGCGACGACGACCGCGAGCACGCCGGTGAAGAAGGCGCCGGTCGTGCCGCCGCGCGCGGCCAATCCCTGGCCGGCGCCGGCGACGCGGCCGCCGATCTCGAACACGCCGGAGAGATTGAGCCCGACGACGAAGAACAGGTAGGCGATCAGCAGCGAGAAGACCGGCGACTGGAACTGGAAACCCCAGCTCACCTCGCCGAGGCTGCTGCGCAGGCCGACGACGATTGCCGCCATCGCGGCGAACGACGACAGCACGCCCATCGTGTAGGCAACGCCGTCGCGCCGCATCTCGCTGCGGGCATGGCCGGCCAGGCGCGCGAAGGCGGCCGCCTTCATCGCCAGCACCGGGAACACGCAGGGCATCAGGTTGAGGATCAGGCCCCCCAGCAGGGCGAACAGCAGCGCCTGCGTCAGCGAAAGCCTATCGATGCCCTCCGCGGCGGCGAACGACGCGCCGAGCGATGGCGCCGGCACGAAGGCGGGATCGAGCTTTGCCGAGACGTCGAACGCCTGTTGGACCTCGCCACCGCCGGTCTTCTCGGTCAGCACCAGGGTGCCGGCCAGCCGCTCCGGCAGGGCCGCCTTGGCGTCGCCGCGCTTCAGGGGGATGCGGATGCCGTCGGCGCCGATGCTGGCGCTCTGCTTCGCCATGCTGGCGATCGGTCCCCATTCGGCCGGGAAGAAGTAGACGTCGCGGATCGTGTCGGGCTTCAGGCCGCGCGCCTCGACGACGAGTGTTGGATCCCCTGACTTGGCAACACCGTAACGCGCCGGCCACGGGCTTTCGGTCGGCACGTTCTGCCGCGCCTTGTCGAAGATCGCGCGCGTCGCCGGCGGCGCCGGAGTGGATGCCGGAGCAGTCGGCAGGGCGAGGGAGAGCCTGGCCTCCTCGGGAATGCAGACGTCCTCGCAGACCAGCCAGTTGGCATCGGCGACAATCGCCAGCGACGAGCCCTCGAGGTTTGCCGGCGGCACGATGCGCACCAGCAGCATGGCTTCGTCCTGAAAGCCGTAATTGATGATGCCGCTGACATCGAACAGGCGCGGCGTCGGCCAGACGATCGGATCGGCCTTCACGCCGTCCGGCAGCGTCCAGCGGATCTCGATCGGCAGGCCCGACTCGCCCGGGTTCTTCCAGTAGGTGTGCCATTTCGGCCGGATGATCTGGCGCAGGCCGACCCAGAACGGCTCGCCGGGCTTCACCGCGGCGACGTCGGCCAGCAGCTCGGCGCGGACATTGTCGGTCTGCACGACCGTGTCGCCGGAGGCAGGCGACTGGCCGAAGGCGGGGAACGCCACCAGCAGGCCGAGCAGCAGGGCGAGGATACGCGACATTGCGTAGTAAGTGACCCTGGCTCCGAGCGCTGGCAAGGCAATCCCGATCAAGGCGGCGTGATATTTTGCCGTCCCCCGGCGGACACATTAAGGTCCGAATCATGGTGCGTTTGGATGAAGGGCGCCTGCTTGGGGCGCTCGATGCGTTGGCCGGGATCGGCGCCATCGACGGTGGCGGGTGCGCGCGACTGGCGCTCAGCGACGAGGACAAGGCCGGCCGCGACCTCGTGGTCGACTGGATGAAGGCGCTCGGGCTCGCCGTCCAGGTCGACGCCATCGGCAACGTGATCGGCCTGCGCGCCGGCCGCGAGACGGTGGCCCCGGTCATGACCGGCAGCCACATCGACACGGTGCGTACCGGCGGCCGCTATGACGGCAATTACGGCGTGCTGGCCGGGCTCGAGGTCGTGCGGGCGCTGAACGCCGCCGGCATCACGACGCGCCGGCCGATTGCCGTCGCCTTCTTCACCAACGAGGAAGGCGCGCGCTTCCAGCCCGACATGATGGGCAGCCTGGTCTATGCCGGCGGCCTCGGCCTCAACGAGGCCTATGCCGCCGCCGACAAGGATGGCCGGTCGGTCGGCGACGAGCTGCGCCGCATCGGCTACCTCGGCGCGGCGCGGCCGGGCGCCGTACGGCCGCATGCCTTCGTCGAGCTGCATATCGAGCAGGGGCCGATCCTCGACGAGGAGAAGGTGCAGGTCGGCGTGGTCGAGAGCGTGCAAGGCATCTCGTGGACCGAGTACACGGTGACCGGCGTCTCCAACCACGCCGGCACGACGCCGATGCGACTGCGCCGCGACGCAGGATACCTCGCGGCGTCGGTCAACCTGTTCGCGCGCAGGCTTGCCTGGGAGATGGGCGGCAACCAGGTGGCCACGGTGGGCGCGCTGTCGCTGCGGCCGAACCTGATCAACGTCGTGCCCAATCGTGCGGTCTTCACCGTCGACCTGCGCAACACCGACGAGGAGAAGCTGAAGCAGGCCGAAGCGGCCGTCGCGGCCCACATCGCCGAGGTGTCGCGCGAGGAGCGCGTCGAGGTCGAGAGCAAGGTGCTGGCGCGCTTCGAGCCGGTGATCTTCGATGCCGCGCTCGTCGACCGCGTCGAGCACCACGCCCGCGCCCTGTCGCTCAGCACGCGCCGCATGCCCTCGGGCGCCGGCCACGACGCCCAGATGATGCAGCGGCTCTGTCCCACGGCGATGATCTTCGTGCCCTCGGTCGCGGGCCTCAGCCACAACGTCAAGGAGCATACGGACGCCGCCGACCTCGCCGCCGGCGCGCAGGTCCTGCTCAACCTGATGGTCGAGCTGGCGGAGGCGTCGTAGGGCGATAGCGATGCACGAGCATCTTGCACGCTCGCTCGAGCGCTACCGCAGCCTTGCAGGAGGAAACAGAAATGGCCGCAGCTGACAATCCTTCGCCCAGCCCTCAATCGCGCCGCATCGTGTTCACCGGTGCGGCCGGTGGCATCGGCACCATGATCCGGCCGCTGTTGGCGAAGATCTATCCCGGCCTGATCCTGAGCGACAAGGTCGAGCCGAAGGACCTGCAGCCCGGCGAGACGTTTGTGGCCGCCGATCTCGCCAGGCCGGACGAGGTCGCCGCTGCCGTGGAGGGCGCCGACAGCGTGATTCATCTCGGTGGCTACTCGGTCGAGGGGCCGTGGGACTCCATCCTGCAGTCCAACATCATCGGCTGCTACAACCTGTTCGAGGCGGCGCGGCAGGCCGGCGTCAAGCGGGTGATCTTCGCCTCGTCGAACCACGCGGTCGGCTTCTATCCGCGCAAGCGGCGCATCGGCACCGACGTCACGGTGCGGCCGGACAGCCGCTACGGCGTCAGCAAGGCGTTTGGCGAGGCGGTGGGCGCGCTCTATGCCGACAAGCACGGCATGATCGTGACCTGCCTGCGCATCGGCAATGTCGGGCCGCGCCCGCTCGACGTGCGCCGGCTGGCGATCTGGCTGCTGCCCGAGGATCTGGTGCAGCTGATCCGCATCGGCCTGGATCATCCCGACATCCGTTTCGAGATCCTCTACGGCGCGTCGGACAACGCCACCGCGTGGTGGGACAATGCGCGGGCGAGCGAGCTCGGCTATCGACCGACCGGCAAGTCGGAGGAGCATCGCGCCCACGCCGAGGCCGAGCAGGCCAGGATCGGTCCCGATGCGGTGGGTGACGCCTTCCAGGGCGGCAGCTTCTGCTCGCTCGAATTTACCAACAAGGTCGAGCGCGCCGGGCCGTAGGTCCTCATGCGCTGGGAGCGCGCCACTCCGATGGCGCTCATGGGATGTGTGGTCGGCAAGGAAAGGGAACATCGGCGTGGCGCGCTCCCAGCGGGCTCTTCCCTACGTCGACACCTAAACACTTGGAGCCTCTCCCATCCGCGGCAATAATCACCGGGGAAGGTGACGATGACGCGTTTTCTGACTGTCGGGGCCGCGCAGATGGGCCCCATCCAGCGCAGCCACAGCCGCCGCGACGTGGTCGAGCGGCTGATCGCCCATCTGCGCGAGGCCAGGCGCATGGGCTGCGAGCTGGTGGTGTTTCCCGAGCTGACGCTGACCACGTTCTTTCCGCGCTGGTGGATGACCGACCAGGCCGAAATCGATTCGTTCTTCGAGCAGGAGATGCCGTCGAACGAGACGGCGCCGCTGTTCAACGAGGCCAAGCGCCTGTCGATGGGCTTCTGCCTGGGCTACGCCGAGCTCGTCAACGAGAACGGCACGGTCCGGCGCTTCAACACCTCGATCCTGGTCGAGCGCGACGGCACGATCGTCGGCAAGTATCGCAAGGTCCATTTGCCGGGACATGCCGAGCACGAGCCGGAGCGGCCGTTCCAGCATCTCGAGAAGCGCTACTTCGAGGTCGGCAATCTCGGCTTCCCGGTGTGGCGCGCCTTCGGCGGCAACATGGGCATGTGCATCTGCAACGACCGGCGCTGGCCTGAGACCTATCGCGTGATGGGCCTGCAGAATGTCGAGATGGTGCTGCTGGGCTACAACACGCCGCTGCACAATGCGCCGTCGCCCGATCACGACGAGCATTCGTGGTTCCACAACCAGCTCTCGATGCAGGCCGGCGCCTACCAGAACGGCACCTGGGTGGTCGGCGTCGCCAAAGGCGGCGCCGAGGAAGGCGTACCCTCGCTCGCCGACAGCATGATCGTGGCACCCTCGGGCAAGGTGGTGGCGCGTGCCGCCGGCGATGGCGACGAGCTGATCGTGCATCGCTGCAACCTCGATGCCGGCCGCAGCTACAAGCGCACGACCTTCAACTTTGCGGTCCACCGCCAGCCCGACCAGTATCGCCTGATCGTCGAGCGCAAGGGTGCCGTCGATCCGCCATGAGGGGCCGCCACAAGGAGGCCACCTTGAGGGGCCGCCAGATGCGCGTCCATGTGCGCTGTGGCAACGACATCGAGGCGAAGCTGCGCAAAGTCGGCCTCGAAGGCGACTATCTGGCGTTCGCCGATCCGATCTGGCTCGGGCCGGGGGCGGCTTTCGGTTCCTGGCTGTCCGGTCGCGCCCGGCTGGTCGCCGATCGTTCCGGCCTGCCATACGACTCGGTGCGCCAGGAGATGGGTGAGGCCTATAGCCGGCTCGGCCGGCTGGCGTCCCGCTACGACCATATCATTCTGTGGTTCGAGCACGATCTCTACGACCAGGCGTGCCTGGTCCGCGTGCTGGCCAGCCTCGCGGCGCGCCCGACGTTGCCCAGGGTGGAGCTCGTCTGCATCGATCGCTTCCCTGGAATCGCGCGCTTCATCGGCCTGGGCCAGCTCGCGCCCGAGCAGCTCGCCGGGCTGTGGTCGCAGCGCAAGCCGGTCGGTCGCCGCCAGCTCGCGCTCGGCGCCCGAGCCCTGGCGGCCCTGCGCGCCGACTCGCCGCAGCACATCGAGGCGCTGCTGGGCGCTGACCTGCGCGCCCTGCCGTTTCTCGGCGCGGCGCTCAGGCGGCACCTGCAGGAGCTGCCGTGGACGACAGACGGATTGGCGCTCACCGAGCGCCTGATCCTGGTCAGCTTGCTGAACGGCCCGCGCACGCCGGTGGAGTTGTTCAACGACACCCAGGCGCGCGATCCGCTCCCCTACATGGGTGACCTCTTCTTCTGGTCGATCGTGCGCGACCTGCTCGCCGCACCGCGGCCGCCGATCGCGGTTCACGGCTCGACACGCCGGCTCGCCTGGCGCCGCCGCGTGATTCGGCTGACGCCGATCGGAAAGGCGCTGCTCGACGGCCGACGCGATTGGCAGGCCGAGCGGCCGGCGGGTCGCTGGGTCGGCGGAATCCCGGTCGGCGCCGGCGCGCCCGGCTGGCGCTGGGATCCCGGCGCCGGTCACACGACGGGAGGACATTGAGCCCTTCGTCATGCTCTTCCGGACCGCGCGAGCGTCCCGCTCGCTCAGGTTCATGAGCGAGCGGGACGCTCGCGGTCCGGAAGATTTAGAACTTCCGTCGACCGAGCTGGGTCAGCCGAACTTGCCGAAGCTCTGGTCGGGCGTGCCGCGGAACAGCGACATGTGGGTGTGGGTGGCGACGAACGGATCGCCGACGGCCTTGCGGCTCAAGGTCACCGTGGTGCGGCCGGGCCGGTCGAAGCGCTCGCCGTTGGCATGGAAGCCGTCCGACTGCCACACGCCCATGCCCGCCGCCATCAGCCGGTCGGGGGACACGATGGCCTCGATCTTGTCGAGGTCGTAGCGGAAGTTGCGGATCGTTCCCCACACGTTGCGCCACTGGTTCTGCTCGGCGCGCTCGCGCCCGGTCATGAAGTCGGTGAAGGTGCCGAAGGCGATCATGTCCTCGGCAAACAGATCGCGCGCGCCGGCGTAGTCGACCGCCCGGCAATGACTCGCGAGCTTGTCGAACCAGGCGCGCACGGCGGCCAGGTCCTCGGGATGCACGGGGCTCAGCAGGTTCATCGCGTACTCCTATAGTCCGTAGCGCTGCCAGTGCAGCCGCTCCTCGAGTGCGGCCAGGGTCGCCGGGCCGATCGCCTCGATGCCGGCGCCGAGGCCGAAGCGCGACAGCAGCCGGCGACGCGGACCAATCATCGGCAGATGCACCTTGGCGCCGTAGCGCGCCTGCAGCGTGCTGCGCAGCTCGCCGAGGCCATCGACCAATCCGTATTCGAGGCCGCGGCGGCCGGTCCAGAACTCGCCGGTGAACAGCGTCGTCTCGGGGCCCTTGAGCTTGCCGGCGCGGCGCACGCGCACCCAGTCCTTGAAGCCGTCGTGGATCTCGGACTGCAGGCGCTTCAGCCGATCGACGTCCTCCGCCTTCTCGGGGCGGAACGGGTCGAGCATCGACTTGCTTTCGCCCGAGGTGTAGACGCGCCGCTCGACGCCGATGCGGGCGATCAGGTCCTGGAAGCCGAAGCCGGCGCTGATCACGCCGATCGAGCCCACGATCGAGCTCGGATCGACGATGATCTCGTCGGCGGCGCAGGCGAGCCAGTAGCCGCCCGAGGCGGCGACGTCCTCGACGAAGGCGATCACCTTCAGCCCCTTCTCGTCGGCGAGAAGGCGGACTCGCTGGCCGATCAGTGCCGACTGGACCGGCGAGCCGCCGGGCGAGTTGATCGCCAGCGCCACCGCCCGGGCGCCGCGCATGTCGAAGGCCCGCTTGAGCAGAGGTGCCACCGATTCGATCGACAGCGCGCGGGGGCCGAGCATGCCGCCGGAGGCGATGATTCCCGAGAGGCGGACGACCGGCACGACCGGCCCGCGCCGAAAACGATCCTTCAGCCAACCCAACATGCCGGCACTCATGCGGTGCAAAAGGTCATAAGGCAAGCGGGGCGGCGTGGCGCAGGATGGCTTCCGCCTCCGCCGTGTACCCGCCCGACGGGCCGTGCAGAAGCAGCGCCGGCGAGTCGCGTCGCAGGAGCCCGTCATGGCGGCGCGCACGCACCAGCACGCGCGCCGCCGGCGGCAGGCGCTTGATGGTGATGTCGCCCCAGCCCAACCGCGCCAGATGGTCGACGATCTCGGCCTCGCGGTCGGCGCGGTGGATCATGATCAGGCTGCCCTCGGGGCGTGCCGCCCTGCAGGCCACGGCGAGCCAGCGTGCGAGGTCGGCGCTCGATTCCACGGTGGCCAGCGCCTTGCTGCGGTCGGGCGAGGGATCGGCGACGCTGGCCGGAAGATAGGGCGGGTTGGTCGCCACCACGTCGAATGGCCCCAGTCCCTGCGGCAGGTCCTGGACCAGGTCGTGGACGATCGTCCGGACGCGGTCGCCGAGGCCGTTCAGCAGGGCGCTGCGCTCGGCCAGCCCGGCCAGCTCCGCCTGCAGCTCGACGCCCAGCACGCTGCAGCCGGCCACACGCGCCGCGAGGCACAAGCCGACCGCGCCGACGCCGGCGCCCAGGTCGAGCACGCGGGCACCGGGCACAGCTTCGATGGCAGCGGCCAGGAGCACGGCGTCGATGGCTACGCGGTAACCGCGCCGTGGCTGCAATAACTTTACGCGGCCACCGAGCAGCCGATCCTCCGTGAGGCCCCGAGTCGCGGCACTGGTATGGTCCATGCTGTGATCATGTCACGACATCGTGTCGCAACAAGCGGGCGGCCCGAGGCACTATCCTGCGGAAATGGCTACCGTCGTCTCCCTCGAAGGCAAGCGCAAGGCGCCGACCCTCGATCCACTGCTCGCCCTGTGTGCCGACAGCATGGCGCAGGTCGATCGCGAGATCCGGGTGCGCATGCGTTCGCCGGTGGCGCTGATCCCCGAGCTCGCCACCCATCTGGTCGGCGCCGGGGGCAAGCGGCTGCGTCCGCTGCTGACGGTGGCAGCGGCCCGGCTGTGCGGCCATGCCTCGACCGACGAGCGAGCCATCAAGCTCGCGACCTGCGTCGAGTTCATCCATTCCGCGACCCTGCTGCATGACGACGTGGTCGATGTGAGCGCGCTGCGGCGCGGCAAGCCGACCGCCAACTCGGTGTGGGGCGACAAGGCCTCGGTGCTGGTCGGCGATTTCCTGTTTACGCGCGCCTTCGAGTTGATGGTCGAGGTGGGCTCGCTCGACATCCTGGGCGTGCTGTCGCGCGCCTCGTCGACCATCGCCGAGGGCGAGGTGCTGCAGCTCACCAGCCAGCGCGACATCAGCACGCCCGAGGCGACCTATCTCGAGGTCATCAAGGCCAAGACCGCAAAGCTGTTCGCTGCCGCCGCCGAGGTCGGCGCCATGGTCGCCGGTCGCGATGGGCCGGAGCGCGTGGCGCTCGAGAGCTTCGGCATGAACCTCGGCATCGCCTTCCAGCTGGTCGATGACGCGCTCGACTATTCCGGCCGCGAGGCGCAGCTGGGCAAGACCGTCGGCGACGATTTCCGCGAGGGCAAGCTCACCCTGCCGGTGATCCTGGCCTTCCTGCGCGGTCGCGCCTCGGAGCGCGAGTTCTGGAAGCGTACCATCGAGACGCTCGACCAGCAGGCCGGCGATCTCGAGCGGGCGCAATCCCTGATCGACCGCCATGGCGCGCTCGCCGACACGTTCGAACGGGCCCGTCACTATGGCGCCATGGCGCGCGACGCGCTCGGCCTGTTCCCCGACTCCGACCTCAAGGCCGCCTTGCTGGAAGCCGTCGACTTCGCCATCGACCGCGCGCATTAGCATTCTCCTCCCCAACTCTGTTGGGGAGGACTTCCTACCCGTGGTCAAGTGGACATTGCCTCGTTTTGGGGGACGATGTGAAGGTGAGTGAGGGTGCATTGTCGCCCGTCGCGCGGAAGTGTGCCGGCGTGCTCGCGACCGTCAAG
>NZ_JBFWZI010000099.1:0-26981 GCF_050185545.1 Reyranella sp.
CCGCTCGTCACCGACATCGCGCCGGGCTACGACCACATCACCTCGGGCATCGGCGCCGCCATGATCGGCTGGTTCGGCACGGCCATGCTCTGCTACGTGACGCCCAAGGAGCATCTCGGCCTGCCCGACCGCGACGATGTCAAGGTGGGCGTCATCACCTACAAGATCGCTGCCCACGCCGCCGACCTCGCCAAGGGCCATCCGGCGGCCCGGCTGCGCGACGATGCGCTGTCACGCGCCCGCTTCGAGTTCCGCTGGCGCGACCAGTTCAACCTGTCGCTCGATCCGGCGACGGCCGAGAAGTTCCACGACGAGACGATGCCCAAGGAGGCGCACAAGACGGCGCATTTCTGCTCGATGTGCGGGCCGAAATTCTGCTCCATGCGCATCACCCAGGACATCCGCGACTACGCCAGGAAGGGCATGGACGAGATGAGCGCCAGGTTCAAAGCCGGCGGCAATACGCTTTACGTGCCGGAGGACACGCCCACGAGAGCGGTATCCGAATAGGTCTCATCGCGCCTTTCACCTCCCCCTGTGGCGCCGTAGACAGCGCCACAGGGGGAGGCCCCATAGGCGTCAGACTACAACAAAGGCACCTCACCCTGAGGAGCGGCCCGGAGGGCCGCGTCTCGAAGGGTCGGCAACAGTCAAGGGCGCTGCGACACGACTTTCCCAAACATCTCCTGTGTGGCCCATCCTTCGAGGCACGCCCTACGGGCGCTCCTCAGGATGAGGTCTTTTTCTACTGCGGCACCTATGGGGAGGTGCCCCGTCGACGGGCGGAGGGGTCATGGCTGGGAGCGCAGTTCCGATGGCGCTCATGGGATGTGTACCATCAAGAAGAGCGCCATCTTGGCGGAGGTTGCTCCGCCACCAGTGGCGCGCTCCCAGCGCAGTCGCATGGACCTGAGGAAACCATCGCGCGTTCATGGCATGATGAGGGGAGACCCGGTCTGCGGATTGCGATCGATGGACCTGCAGTACCTCATGCTGATCGTGATCGGCTTCGTCGCGCAGATGATCGACGGAGCGCTGGGAATGGCATTCGGCGTCATCGCCACCTCGAGCCTGATCGCGATCAATATTCCTCCTGCCATTGCGAGCGCGACCATTCATGCCGCGGAAGTCGTGACCACCGCGATCTCGGGCGCCTCGCACGTCTGGAACGGCAACGTCGATCGAAAGCTCCTGGTCCCGTTGGCCACGACCGGCGTGGCGGGCGGTGTCTTCGGAGCGTTCGTTCTGACCGGCCTTCCCGAAGGCATCATCAAGCCGATTGTCACGATCTATCTGGGCGCCATGTCGATTCTGATCCTTGCCCGGGTGATCGGGTGGAAACTGGATCGCTGGCGACCATCGACATCGATCATCGGAGCCGGCGGCGGCTTTCTGGACGCTGTCGGGGGCGGTGGTTGGGGGCCACTGGTGGCATCGACGCTGATGGCCTCCGGTGACAATCCGCGCCGCACGGTAGGCTCGGTGAATCTGGCCGAGTTCTTCGTGACCTTGAGTGTCTCGGTCGCCTTCCTGACGCAGCTGGATTTCGCCAGCTATGGCTACCTGGCGCTTGGGCTCATCATCGGGGGAGCGATGGCAGCCCCGCTCGCCGGCTACCTGGTGCGCATCCTGCCGACACGCCTGATGCTGACGCTGGTCGGGAGCGTCGTCGGCGGGCTTTGCCTCGTGAACCTGGCGAGCTTCTGGATGAAATGAGATAGGCTGGAGGCCCCGCCAGGCCCGATGGGCGGGAAGTCAACGTGCCGCCCGGCCCGTCGCCCAGGTCTCCGTGGCCCTACGGGCTGCCGGCCGCGGCACGCCGGCCCGACCTTTCGCCGATCACCTGCGAGGAAATCTGCGGAAGTATCTCTTCGAGCGCCTGCGGCGAGATGCCGAGTGCCGCGAATCCCGGCCCGCCCGTCGATGCAATGGTGTCGATCTGCATCAACTCGACCTGGCTCGGTGTGATTGTAGGAGGATGTCGATCGCGGATCCGACCCGATGCCCGAGAGGTGAGCGATCCTCGACACGCCGGATCGGCGTGCAAGCTCGGCAACCCTTGCGGCGGCGTCCACGTGCACGCTGCGAAACGTATCCCTGCCAGAGTGAAAGAGCCGACGGAGGCGGCCGAAGCGCCAGTCTAACGCCGTCGCGAGCCCTGCCAGCTCACCTCGTAGTTCAAGACGACGCGGTATTCCGTGGTCGACATCGCGGCGGCGTCGGCCATGTACTGATCGATGAAGGCAACGCGGGCGCGCAGCTGGAGCGGCTTCAGCCAATCCGGGACCTCGAGCCTGTCGGCGCGGAAGTTCAGCTCGAGATCGTACTCGTAGGTGTCGGGAAGAGCGGGGCCGGTCGTCGCATCGATGGCGTTCTGGCCATAGACGACATTTGCCATGAAGAACGTGCCGGGCAGGCCGACGGCCGCGAGATCGTATCGTGCACCGAGCTGAAACGACCGCTCGCCGGCGCGGTCGAAATTGAGAACCTGCTGCTTGTTGTAGCCGATGAAGATGCCGTACGGCGAGCGATACGCCGCGGCGCTGCCGACCTGCATGAAGGCGCCGGTGATGGTGAATGGCCCCCACATCGCGTCGACCTTGCCACCGCCGATGAAGGTCCCGAACGGGCTGCCCGTCAACAGGTTGCGGCCGTTGCTGCCTTGGACCATGAACTGGCCGGACAGCCGTACCGACAGATCCTCGGTAACGGGGATGGTCCCGACGGCGTCGGTGTAATGCGACCACAGAATGTCGGGCACGTAGTAAGCCGAGGAACGGAAGGCGAAGTTGCCGGGATCGCCGTATCTTACGCTCACCAGGCCCATGCCGGCGTCGACATTGGGTGCGCCGGCCTGCTCGGCCATGTTGACGAAGCTCGACGCGTCGCGCGTCTTGATCGCCGCGACGTAGCCCGCAAAGTAATTGACGGCCGCCAGCCGGCCGCGCAGGGCATAGGCCTCGAATGTCTGCGGGATCATTCGATTGTCGCGCGGGTTGACCTCCAGCTCGTCGATCCATTGGCGGTAGGCGGTGAAGGTCTGGCCCATCCAGCGGGCGGACGCATAGGCCTGGCCCAGCGTGAAGAAGCCGTAACCGTGGGGTTTCAGCAACCTGGTCCCATTCGACGTCTCGTAGGGATTGTTCGGCGCCCAGATCGGTTGCGTGGTGTAACCCACGGCACCGATCTGAAGGGTGTCGTAGAGCCAACCGCTCTCCAGTCCCACCCATCCGCCGCCTGCAAGGGCCACGCTGGTGGGCGGGCGCGGCCCGATCCTGTCGAAGAAATAGCTTCGGAAGCGCACCGTCGCCCTGGCTTCGTCGTGGAGGAAGCGCTTCAGCGCGCCGCGCAGGCCGCTGTCGGGCAGCCCGTCCGCGGGAGCTGCCTCGACCCGCTCGGGGGCGAGGCGAACCGAGTGCTGAGCAGCCGCAGGGCTTATTGCGGCCCATAGCGCTCCCCCCAACGCCGGCACGCGCCACATCGGCGCGCGCAGCGGTGTCCGGACGTGACCCACGACATTGGCCCAAATCATTCCGGGGTGAGGCTATCTCACCTCGGCGGTTGATGTCTTTCGTGAGGTTCGTCCGTGACTGCCGGGCATTGCGGGGGGCTCCGACTCGGCTTTGCGTGGCCGCTGTCGACAAATCGACCCGGGAGCTGCCCGAGCAGATCCGGTTGCCGCAAGCGCGCCGGAGGCGCCGCCGCGGGACGGCGTGCCGCCACCCCATTGCTGCGGCAGAAAGGGCCGCCGCACGCCACATTGTTGCGCCCTTCACAACCCATGTTCGATTCATGAAATCGGCCCCAACTCGGACCGCGGCACGGTACAATGTGTTGATGACCGCACCGCCTCGGTCCCTTGCGGCCATCGACAGGTCCGATGGATTGACCTCGCGACGCACCGGCATCAGCCTTGCCCGTCCTCGGCCGGAGGGGGAGATTTTGGCGAATTGGTCCGTACTGGTACCTGAACCGGGGATTTCGGGGCAGGTCGAGCGATGAAGAGGCTGCGAACCCTTCTGGGGATCGCCGTCGGGCTAGCCATCGTGGCCGGCGCCGGCTGGTATATTGCCAAGTATCAAAGCGCCCCTGCGCCGACACGCCAGGGCGGCCGCTTCGGCGCGAACCTGGCGGCGCCTGTCGGCCTCGCCACGGCGGCCAAGGGCGACATCCCGATCGTCATCCGCGGGCTCGGCACCGTCGCGCCGCTCCATACCGTCAATGTGAAGACCCAGATCACCGGCCAGCTCGTCAAGGTCGAGTTCAAGGAAGGCCAGATGGTCAAGGCGGGCGACCTTCTCGCGGTGGTCGACCCCAGGCCGTACGATGTTGCGCTGCAGCAGGCGATCGGGCAGATGCAGAAGGACGAGGCGCTGCTCAAGAACGCCCAGACCGACCTCGAGCGCTACAAGAAGCTGGTTGCCCAGGATTCGATTGCCCGCCAGCAGTACGATACCCAGGTTGCCCTGGTGCGGCAGTACGAGGCGGCCCTGGTGATCGACCAGGCGCTGGTCGACGCCGCCAAGCTCAATGTCACCTATACCAGGATCGTGGCGCCGCTGACCGGCCGCATTGGCCTGCGCAACGTCGACCAGGGCAACTATGTGACCATGGGGGATGCCACCAGCATCTGCATCATCATCCAGGTCCAGCCGATCTCGGTCATCTTCACCATACCAGAAGATTCGCTGCCCCAGGTGCGCCAGCGCGTGAAGGCGGGCGCCAGGCTCGAGGTGCGCGTGCTCGACCGGGCGCAGAAGAACGAGCTGGCCGTCGGCGCGCTCGACAGCCACGACAACCTGATCGACATCACGACCGGCATGGTCAAGCTGCGCGCCGTTTTCGACAATAAGGACGACACCCTGTTTCCCAACCAGTTCGTCAACGTGCGCATGCTGGTCGACACGGTGAAGGATGCAGTCGTGGTGCCGGTTGCCGCCATCCAGCGCGGCCCGGCGGGCATCTTCGTCTTTCGCGCCAAGGCCGACGACACGGTCGAGATCCGCGTCGTCCAGCTCGGCGCGACCGACGGCGAGAAGGTGCAGATCACCAGCGGCCTGCAGCTCGGCGACCAGGTGGTGATCGACGGCACCGACCGCCTGCGCGACGGTGCCAAGATTCGCCGGCCGCGCGCGACCTCCGGGCCGCCGGTCGCCGCTGCACCGTCCGATGGCCGGGCCGCGCCGGCCGGTCCGTCGCCCTCGTCCCAGCAGCCCGGAGGCGAGCGGCCCACGCGCCGCACCGCCAACGGCGACGGCAGCCCGGGCGGCGCCAGCTCGGGCGGCGCTCGCGCCGAGCAGCCCGCCCGCCCGAGCCAGTGATGATCGCTCCAGTGCACACTCCATTCGGCTGGAGCAGCCGAACGGGATGTGCCCCTCGTAATCAGTACTCTTCCGGACCGCGGGCGTCTCGCCCGGTCATGGCCCGGCCCGGCGCGGGCGCGGTCTGCCGCGCCCCTGCCGAACGCGCTCTCATCAAGCTCATGAGCGGGCGAGACGCCCGCGGTCCGCATGAGCATGATGCGCCAGAACACTCTCCGTTCGCCTGGAGCAGCCGAACGGAGCGTGCCCCTTGCAGTGACCAGCTTCGGCGTTCTCCAGCGATGGAGGCCGCGACATGAACCCGTCGCGGATCTTCATCGAACGGCCGGTCGGA
Organism: Reyranella sp.; assembly: GCF_050185545.1. Classification (GTDB taxonomy): domain Bacteria; phylum Pseudomonadota; class Alphaproteobacteria; order Reyranellales; family Reyranellaceae; genus Reyranella. The sequence continues at coordinate 5,656 of NZ_JBFWZI010000099.1, forward strand.
ACGTCCTTGCTGATGGTGGCGATCATGCTGGTCGGCATGATCGCCTACCGGTTCCTGCCGCTGTCGGCGCTGCCGCAGGTCGACTACCCGACCATCCGCGTCCAGACCCTGTACCCGGGCGCCAGCCCCGAGGTCATGACGTCGTCGATCACGGCGCCGCTCGAGCGCCAGTTCGGCCAGATGCCGGGCCTCAACCAGATGACGTCGACCAGCTCGGCCGGCGCTTCGTCAATCGTCCTGCAGTTCGACCTCGCCCTTCCGCTCGACGTCGCCGAGCAGCAGGTCCAGGCCGCCATCAACGCCGCCGGCAACCTGCTGCCGTCCGACCTCCCCTCGCCGCCGGTCTACGCCAAGATCAACCCCGCCGACGCGCCGGTGCTGACGCTCGGCGTCACCTCCAGGTCGGAGCCGCTCACCAAGGTCTACGACCTGGTCGACACGCGGGTGGCGCAGAAGATCGCCCAGCTGCCCGGCGTCGGCCTGGTCAGTCTCGAAGGCGGCCAGAAGCCCGGCGTGCGCATCCGCGCCAACCCGACGGCGCTCGCCGCCTACGGCCTCAACATCGACGATCTGCGCACCACCATCACCAACGCCAACGTCAACACGCCCAAGGGCAATTTCGACGGGCCGACGCGCGCCTACACGATCAACGCCAACGACCAGGTCACCGATCCGCAGCTCTTCCGCGACATCGTCGTGGCCTATCGCAACGGCGCGCCGGTTCGCATCTCCGACGTGGCGACCGTGCTCGAGGGCCAGGAGAACGACCGCCTGGCGGCGTGGATGAACTCGACGCAGGCGGTGATCATCAACGTCCGCCGCCAGCCCGGCGCCAACGTCATCGCCGTCGTCGACAGCATCAAGGCCCAGCTGCCGCGGCTGCGCGAGACGCTGCCGGCCTCGGTCGACCTGCAGGTCCTGACCGACCGCACCATCACCATCCGCGCCTCGGTGCGCGACGTTCAGATCGAGCTCGCCTTCGCGGTCGTCCTGGTGGTCGCAGTGATCTTCCTGTTCCTGGGCGACGCCCGCGCGACCCTGATTCCGAGCCTTTCGGTGCCGCTGTCGCTGGTCGGCACGCTCGCCGTCATGTATCTCGCGGGCTACAGCCTGAACAACCTGTCGATCATGGCGCTCACCATCGCCACCGGCTTCGTGGTCGACGACGCCATCGTCATGATCGAGAACATCGCCCGCTACATCGAGCGCGGCGATTCGCCCAAAAAGGCGGCGCTGGAGGGCTCGCAGCAGATCGCCTTCACGGTGGTGTCGCTCACCGTGTCGCTGATCGCCGTGCTGATTCCACTCTTGTTCATGAGCGACGTCGTCGGCCGCCTGTTCAGCGAGTTCGCGGTCACGCTCTCCGTCACCATCCTGATCTCGGCGGTGGTGTCGCTCACCCTGGTGCCGATGATGTGCGCCCTGCTGCTGCGCCAGCGCTCGCGTGGGGTTGCGGGCGGGCATGGCGCGGCGGTCAGGCGGCACGCCGAGGCGGAGGCGCTGGGCGCCGGCTGGTTTGCGCGGCTGATCGACGTCTACGACCGCTGCCTGGTCGTGGTGTTCCGCCATCAGCCCTTCACCCTGCTGATCGCGATCGCCACTGTCGTGCTGACGGTCGTGATGTACGTGATGATTCCCAAGGGCTTCTTTCCGGTCCAGGACACCGGCCTGATCCAGGCGGTCACCGAGGCGCCGCAGAGCATCTCGTTCGCCGCCATGGCCGAGCGCCAGCGCGCGCTGGCCGAGACCATCCTGAACGATCCGGAAGTCGAGAGCCTGACCTCGTTCATCGGCGTCGACGGCACCAACCCGACGCTCAATTCCGGCCGCATGCTGATCAACCTCAAGCCGCGCGAGGGGCGGACCAGCACGGCGAGCCAGATCATGCGCCGCCTGCAGCGCGAGACCGCCGGCATCCACGGCATCTCGCTGTACATGCAGCCGGCCCAGGATCTCACGGTCGATTCGACGGTGAGCCGCACCCAGTACCAGTTCGTGCTGCAGAGCGTGAAGCCGGACGATTTCGATACCTGGGTGCCGCGCCTGCTCGATCGCCTGCACGACGTGCCCGAGATCGTCGATGTCAGCAGCGACCTGCAGGCCAAGGGCCTGTCGCTGTTCATCAGGATCGACCGCGACGCCGCCGCCCGTTTCGGCATCACCGCCGCCTCGGTCGACAACGTGCTCTACGACGCCTTCGGCCAGCGCATCGTGTCGACCGTCTACACCCAGTCGAACCAGTATCGCGTGATCTACGAGGTCGACCCGGCATTCGGCCGTTCGGTGGCCTCGCTGTCCGACCTCTACCTGCCCGGCGCGGGCGGCAAGCAGGTGCCGCTGTCGGCGATCGCCACGATCGAGGAGCGGGCGGCGCCGCTCAGGCTCGACCGGCGCGGCCAGTTCCCGGCCACCGCCATCTCGTTCAACCTGGCGCCCGGCGCGTCTCTCGGCCAGGCGGTCGATGCCATCGTCGCGGCCGAGCGCGAGATCGGCATGCCGGCATCGCTCACGACCCATTTCCAGGGGGCGGCGCTCGCCTTCCAGAAGTCGCTCGACAGCCAGCTGCTGCTGATCCTGGCCGCCATCGTCACGGTCTACATCGTGCTGGGCGTGCTCTACGAGAGCTACATCCATCCGATCACCATCCTGTCGACCCTGCCATCGGCCGGCATCGGCGCGCTGCTGGCGCTGATGCTGTCGGGCGATGATCTCAGCGTGGTGGCCATCATCGGCATCGTGCTGCTGATCGGCATCGTCAAGAAGAATGCGATCATGATGATCGACTTCGCCCTCGACGCCGAGCGCAACGACGGCAAGACTCCGCAACAGGCAATCCACCAGGCCTGCCTGCTGCGCTTCCGGCCGATCCTGATGACCACCGTGGCCGCCCTGGTCGGCGCCCTGCCGCTGATGCTGGGCAGCGGCACCGGCTCGGAGCTGCGCCATCCGCTCGGCCTCACCATCGTCGGCGGCCTGATCGTCAGCCAGGTCCTGACCCTGTTCACCACGCCGGTGATCTATCTCGCCTTCGACCGGCTGGGCCGCCGCCTGCGCGGCCTGCCGCTCGACACGCCGCGCCATCCGCTGCCGGGGGAGGGGCGCACGGACATCGCGGGGGCTGCCGACCATGGGCGCTGACTTCGCTGGAAAAGGGCGTCATTCGCTGGGAGCGCGCCACTGGTGGCGGAGTAAACTCCGCCCAGATGGCGCTCTTCTTGTTGATGACAGATCCCATGAGCGCCATCGGAGTGGCGCTCTCCCGGCAACGAGCCAAGGTCGGTGGGAAAAGTCAGCGCCTGCGGGCCACCGATCGGCCTGCAATGAAACCAACGCCCTGACGCCGGCACCGTGAACCTCTCGGCCCCCTTCATCGCGCGACCGGTCGCCACGACCCTGCTGACGATCGGGCTGGCGCTGGCAGGCCTGGTGGCGTTCTTCAAGCTGCCGGTATCGCCGCTGCCCAAGATCGACTTTCCGACCATCCAGGTGACGGCCAGCCTGCCCGGCGCCTCGCCGGAGACGGTGGCCACCAGCCTGACGACGCCGCTCGAGCGGGCGCTGGGCGCCATCGCCGGGATCACCGAGATCACTTCGATGAGCACCGTCGGCATCTCGCGCATCACCCTGCAGTTCGACCTGTCGCGCAGCATCGACGGCGCGGCGCGCGACGTGCAGGCGGCGATCAACGCCGCGCGCATGGAGATGCCGGGCGACCTGCCGAGCAACCCGCAATACCGCAAGGTCAACCCGGCCGCGGCGCCAGTGGTGGTGCTGGCGCTGACCTCGGACACGATCGGGCAGGGCCGGCTGTTCGATGCAGCCTCCAACATCCTGCAGCAGCGCCTGAGCCAGGTGAACGGCGTCGGCCAGGTCGTGCTGGGCGGCGCCTCGCTGCCGGCGGTGCGGGCCGAGATCAACCCAACCAGCCTGTCGAAGTATCGCATCGGGCTGGAGAGCGTGCGTGCGGCGCTGGCGGCGGCCAACGCCAACGCGCCCAAGGGCGCGCTCGAGGTCGGCGACCGGCGCTACCAGATCTACTCGAACGACCAGGCGCGCACGGCCGAGGAGTACCGGCCGCTGATCATCGCCTGGCGCAACGGCGCGCCGGTGCGGCTGAGCGAGGTCGCCGAGGTCATCGACGCCACCGAGAACATCCGCAACGAGGGCCAGGCCAACGGCAAGCGCTCGGTGCTGGTGCTGGTCTACCTGCAGCCCAACGCCAACGTCATCGAGACCGTCGACCAGGTGCGCGCCCTGCTGCCCGAGCTGCAGGCCGGGCTGCCCAGCGACGTCGACCTGCACGTCGTCAGCGACCGCACCGTCACCATCCGCGCCTCGCTGAAGGAGGTCGAGACGGCGCTGATCGCCAGCATCATCCTGGTCGTGCTGGTGACCTTCGCCTTTTTGCGCTCGGCCCGCGCCGGCTTCGTCGCCGCGGTGGCCGTGCCGGTGTCGCTGATGGGCACGCTCGGCGGCATGTACCTGCTGGGTTACAGCCTCAACAACCTGTCGCTGATGGCGATGGCGATCGCCGCCGGCTTCGTGGTCGACGACGCCATCATCGTGCTGGAAAACGTCTCGCGCCACATCGAGAACGGCATGGCGCGCGTCGAGGCGGCGCTGCTCGGCGCGCGCGAGGTCGGCTTCACCGTGGTCTCGATGAGCCTGTCGCTGGTCGCGGTGTTCATCCCCATCCTGTTCATGCCCGGTATCGTCGGTCGGCTGTTCAAGGAGTTCGCCGTCACCCTCACCATCGCCATCCTGATCTCGATGGTGGTGTCGCTCACCACGACGCCCATGATGTGCGCCTATGTTCTGCGGCCGCATCGGGGGGCGGGGCATCCGGGCCACCAGGGTCAGGCGAGGCGGCCGGGCTTCTTCTTCCGCCTGAGCGAGCGCGGCTTCGCCTTCCTGCAATGGCTCTACGGCCGCAGCCTCGGCCTGGTGCTGCGCCATCCGCTGATCACCATGATGGTGTTCCTGGCGACGGTGATTCTGAACATCGATCTCTACGTCACCATCCCCAAGGGCTTTTTCCCGCAGCAGGATACCGGCCGCCTGGTCGCCGGCATCCGCGCCGACCAGAGCATCTCGTTCCAGGCGATGCGGCGGAAGTTCCGCCAGTTCATGGCGATCGTGCGCGCCGATCCCGACGTCGCCAGCGTCGCCGGCTTTACCGGCGGCTGGTCGACCAATTCCGGCTTCATGTTCGCCACCCTGAAGCCGCTCGGCGAGCGCAAGGTCTCGGCCGACCAGGTGATCGCCCGCCTGCGCCCCAAGCTCGCCCAGGTGCCGGGAGCCAACCTGTTCCTGGCGGCGGTGCAGGACATCCGGATCGGCGGCCGCCAGAGCAATGCCCAGTACCAGTTCACCCTGCAGGCCGATTCGCTGGCCGACCTCTATGCCTGGGGGCCGAAGCTGGTGGAGGCGCTGCGCGCCGACCAGTCGGTGATCGTCGATGTCGATTCCGACCAGCAGCAGCGCGGCCTGCAGGTCAACCTGGCGATCGACCGGGACGCGGCGGCGCGGCTCGGCGTGTCGACGCGCAGCATCTCGGCGACGCTCTACGACGCCTTCGGCCAACGCCAGGTCTCGACCATCTACAACGCCCTGAACCAGTACCGCGTCGTCATGGAGGTCGCGCCCGAGTACTGGCAGAATCCCGAGGCGCTGAAGGACATCTATGTCAGCACCTCGGGCGGCGCGATCAGCGGCGCCCAGGCGACCGGCGCGATCGTCTCGACCACGCCGTTGAAGGCCGGCGCCGTCGATCCCGCCCAGGCGGTGCGTGACCGGCGCACCAACCAGATCGCCGTGAGCGGCCGCGGCTCGGCATCGACCGGCGCCGCCGTCAGCACGACACCCGAGACCATGATCCCCTTGTCGCAACTGACGCGCTGGGAGTTCGGCACGGCGCCGCTCGCCGTCAACCACCAGGGACTGTTCGTCGCCAGCACGATCTCGTTCAACCTGGTGCCCGGCAAGACGCTGAGCGATGCCGTCACCTACGTGAACGACACGATGCGCGAGATCGGGCTGCCGTCGACCGTCCACGGCTCGTTCCAGGGCACCGCGCGCGCCTTCCAGCAGAGCCTCGGCAGCCAGCTGCTGCTGGTGCTGGCGGCGCTGGCCGCGGTGTATATCGTGCTCGGCGTGCTGTACGAGAGCTACATCCATCCGATCACGATCCTGTCGACCCTGCCGTCGGCCGGCGTCGGCGCGCTGCTGGCGCTGAAATACGCGAACGTCGAGTTCAGCCTGATCGCCATGATCGGCGTCCTGCTGCTGATCGGCATCGTCAAGAAGAACGCCATCATGATGATCGACGTGGCGCTCGAGCGCGAGCGCAACCAGGGGCTCGATCCGCGCGAGGCGATTCACCAGGCGGCGGTGCTGCGCTTCCGGCCGATCCTGATGACCACCATGGCGGCCATCCTGGGCGCCCTGCCGCTGGCGCTGGGCTTCGGCGACGGCGCCGAGCTGCGCCAGCCGCTCGGCATCTCGATCATCGGCGGGCTAGCGGTCAGCCAAGTTCTGACGCTCTACACGACTCCGGTGATCTACCTCTATCTCGACCGCTTCCGCCGGCGTGATCGCGACCGGCCGAGCCGCGTGGCTCGCGCCCTGGGCAGCGCCGGGGCGCCGGCATGAGGAGGCTCGCGCCGGTTCTCTGTCTCGGGCTGCTGTCGGGCTGCATGGTCGGCCCGGACTACCAGCGGCCGCCGCCCGCCAGCCCGCCGACGGCGCACTTCAAGGAAGGCGTCGCCGAGGTGGCACCGGGCACCAACATCCCCTTCCGCCCCGCCCTGCCGCGCGACGACATCGACCGCGGCGCCTGGTGGACGATGTACGGCGACCGCGAGCTCGATCGCCTGACGGCACAGATCGACATCTCCAACCAGACCCTGAAGCAGTCGGAGGCGGCCTATCGCCAGGCCCGCGCGCTGGTGCGGCAGGACATCTCTGGCCTCTATCCCACGATCACCGGCACCGGGAGCGCCCAGCAGACCGGCAGCGGCAACCAGCGCACGGGCGGCGGAACGACCGTGCTGGTCAACACCAGCACCGGCCAGTTCACCTCGAGCGTCGGCCAGTTCTCGACCGGCGCCTCGCTCAGCTGGGAGATCGACCTGTGGGGCCGCATCCGCCGCCAGATCGAGAGCGATTCGGCGGCCGCCCAGGCGAGCTATTCCGACCTCGCCTCGGCCCGCCTGTCGTCCCAGGCCGACCTGGTGATCAACTACTACTCGCTGCGCATCTCCGACGAGCGCATCAAGCTCTACCAGGCGACGGTGGCGGCCTATGCCCGCGCCGTGCAGATCGTGCAGAACCAGGTCGATGCGGGCATCGTGAGCCGCGTCGACCTCGTGCAGGCGCAGACCCAGCTCGAGCAGACGCGCTCGCAGCTGGTCGCCGAGGGCATCACGCGCGCCCAGTTTGAGCACGCCATCGCCGTGCTGATGGGCCGCGCGCCGGCCGAGCTCACCTTGCCGCCGGCGCCGCTGCCCGACAAGGTGCCGACGGTCGACGCCGACGTGCCGTCGGCGCTGCTCGAGCGGCGGCCGGACATCGCCGGCGCCGAGCGCCGCATGGCGTCGGCCAATGCCCAGATCGGCGTCGCCCAGGCGGCCTTCTATCCGACGATCTCGCTCAACGCCGCCGTCAGCTTCCTCAATGCCGGCCTCGCCAACCTGCTGCAGATCGGCAGCGCGGTGTGGTCGGTCGGCCCGCAGCTCGCCGGCACGCTGCTCGACGGCGGCGCGCTCAAGGCCCAGGTCGAGGGGGCGCGCGCCGCCTACGACGGCCAGGTCGCGGCCTATCGCCAGACCATCCTGGTTGCCTTTCAGCAGGTCGAGGACGCGCTGGTCCAGCAGCGCATCCTGGTGCAGCAGGAGCAGGTCCAGCGCGCCGCCGTCGCCGCCGCACGCGAGGCCGAGCGGCTGTCGCTCAACCAGTACCGCATCGGCACCGTGCCTTACACGACAGTGGTGCAGACCCAGACCGCGGCGCTCGCCGCGGAGCAGACGCTGCTCAGCGTCCGCCTCAACCGGCTCGTCGCCAGCGCCAACCTGGTGAAGGCGCTGGGCGGCGGCTGGCGCGATTCGGACCTGCCGGCGCCGACTCCTATCGGCGGCATCGACCAGGCGCCGCAGCCGGCGCTGCCGCCGCCGGGTCCGGCGAAGCCGCCGAAACAGTGGTGGCAGGTCTTTCGCTAGGGATCGGACTAGCTTGCCAGGTCGAATCTGGTGGAGATCAAGTCAGGATCAAATCCTTCGAGGCCGGGATCTTCGGGCGTTTAGACGGGCCAGAAAGACGATGGACGACCTGCCAGCCACGCGTGGCGCTCCACTCGATTGCGCGTCAGCGCAGCCACAAGGGCGGGACCATACGGTTCGACGCCGTCCCCCGAGCAATGCAGCTGCCCTGCCAGTCGTCCCTCTGCGTGCATCTCGCCGACCTTCGACCGCCACTCCGGACAGATCTCATTGTCTGGGCAGACGATGATTATCGGTTTCTCATTCTTCAGCGCGGCGCCAAGCTCGAGCTGAACATATCGGTTCGCCGCCGATGCTTTCGACGCGATGAGCACAAAGCGCTCGGATGACGCGATTGCCTCTCGCAGCGTCTCGGTGAGAGCACCCCCCATGGCGATCGAGTTCTGATCCCACCAGACGTCGGCAACATCCCAGCCCTCGATCGCGGTCACCAGCTCCCGTGCGAGATCCCGATCGGCGCGTGCATAGCTCACGAAGCTGGAGAACAGCGGAAACTGCAGGCGCACCTTGCGCTGACAGTCCAGGGCTACCTCGCTCAGTGCCCTGACCAGCGCGACGAAACCCCGCGCCCGCTCGAGAGCGCCCTCATGGTGTCCGACACCGTGCGGCCAGGGCAGGTCCAGGAACTCTCCGAACGTCGTGGGCACGTCGGCCAATCGGGAGCCTATCCCGAGGGAGAAGAGCGCCTGCTGGAAGAACTCGAAATCCATGCCCTTCCACGCCGTGCGTTGGCCGTAGGCGGGCGAGCTCAAAAGTATGCGCAGCATTGCATGATAGGCGACGAGGAACCACGGCAGACGGAAGTATCCCTCCGGGAAGGTGCGGCGGCTCACCAGCAGACCGTTGCAGGTTTCGAGATAGGTCTTCTCCCGAGTCCATTCACCGCCGGGAACCCGGTCTTGCTGCGCCACGATGGCGTCGGCACCGATGCGGGCCAAACGGAAGGCTTCCGCAACGTCGTTGTATTGGGCGACGGCTGGGTAGGGCTTCGCGCTCCCCGCCGGTGACGCCCCGCGGGAGGACACCGCCGCGAACATCGAGAACGGGTCGGTTCCGATCACCCAGGGGATGGCGTCGTCCCGCCACCACCATTTCGTTGTCGGTTCGAGCGCCCGGAGGATCGAGATCGACCCCTTCATGTTGTCGTGCTGGAACTCGACGACGACCGTGGCCTTCAGCCATTCGAAGTCGCTCCGAAACGCCTCGGGCACCGAGGCCTCGAGATCGTCGAGCCGTGTCCGCGCACAGAGCGTCAAGGCGATCGGGCGCAACCCGAGGCGCCGGCCCTCGGCGACTTTTGCCCAGAATCCGGGCGCGGCGACCGAGGTCTCAGACAACAGGGCCAGGATGCGGTCTGCCTCCCGGCAGCGCGCGACCTCGACGAAGGCATCGACGCGATGCATGACGAGGTAACGCGTGATTTCCCCGGCGATCGGGCCGTCTTGCTCCTCCGCCACGACCCAGAGTGCGGCCTCCGCAAATCCCGGCGTGACGCAGCTGCGGTGGCGCAACGCGGTGAGATGCAGGTAGCGCACCGACTGGACAAAGATGCCGGCAGCATAGGTGATATCCCGCGTGGAAGGAGGCTGGCCCTTGCTCGCCGACTGCCGCGGCACGAAGCGTTCGATCTCGGCATCACATTCTTGCGGCGTGCATGCGACCCCGAGCTCGGCCAGGGCAGCGAGCACCTTGCCGCGGATCCCGCCGACAGCGTCATCCTCGAGGCGCACGCGGCCGCACCGCTGCGCGATCAGGACCCAGGCATGGTACTCGAGCACGAACCAGGCGACGCGAAGGGGTGGGCCGAGAAAGCCCACCCGCTCGATCGACATGTCCCTCTCGACAAAGGTCAGGATATCCGCGGCGATCGCGGCAGGCGGAACCCTCGGGTTCTTCCCGATCTCCTCCTGGAAAAGCCTGTTGAATGCCGCAATGCTGAGGTCGCCGGCATCCGGGTCGCCGGTGAAGACGACGCTGGCGCACAGGCCTGCCACATGGGCCTCGAGCTCATCGTAGCCAGCCGGGAAAACTTCGTGGCCTTTCGGCAACGGCATGGTCCCCACCTCACGACCAGCAACAACCAGTCTCGGCAGCCATGGTAGCGTCGTCGTTCATTCGCTGGCAACGTTACCCGCATCGACCGCGCAAGCGCGTCGGAGTCGCTGTCCCGCGGTCGGGCGTTGAACATTTTCCGACCGCTTGACCTGGAGGAGACGCAGCATGGACCGTTTCACGGGCGGGTGCCTGTGCGGCAACGTCCGATTCGTGGCATCGGGGCGCCCATACCGGGTCGGCCTGTGTCACTGTCTCGATTGCCGCAAGCATCATGGGGCGCTTTTTCACGCTTCTGCGATATTCCCGCAGGACGCGGTGACGATCGAGGGCGAAACCCGCGACTACGCCGGACGATCGTTCTGTCCCCGCTGCGGGGCACCTGTTTTCGGGCGCAGCGGAGACGAAATCGGCGTGAACCTGGGATCCCTGGATGCCCCTGATCAGCTGACGCCAACTTACGAGCTCTGGACCGTGCGTCGCGAATCCTGGTTGCCGCCGTTTCCGCTCGCGAGACGATACGAGCGCAATCGCGACGCCACGAGTCGCTTCGAGGAGTAGGCGGCACCAATGGTGATCAGGGAGCTGCCGCGGCCGCCCGAGCTCGCCAGGGTCACCTAGGCCGCGCCTTCGCCCGGCTGATCCTTGCGTGATCCAGAAGCCAGTCATGGAACGCCTGGACCGCATGCCGGCGCAACGCCCGATCCGTTGCCAGGGCATAGTATGCCCATCGAACGGGCCAGTGCCGCCCGGCATGAGGTGGCGGAGGCTGCCGCTCTCGAGGTGCTGGTCGACCAGCGCCTTGCGAACCAGGGCGAGGCCACGCGCCGCCAGGGCGGCCTCGATCACGGCCGAGGTGGAGTTGATGTGGAGGCCGTCGCCGCGCAGCTTCCGGTTGGCCGCACGGGCCAGCCCGATGACATCACCTCGGCGGCGCTCTTTCTCGCGAGCGACTGCTCGAGCTACATGCTTGGCGCGGAGATCGTGGTCGACGGCGGACGTGCGGAGCTCTGACAGGGATGGCCGATCGTCTGACCCGGAGCGGCGATGCATTGGGAACCCTCGACCAGCAGGTGCTGACAAAGGTGGAGCAGAATGGTCTCCTTGCCGGTGAGGAGGTGCGATGGAAGCGGACATGAGCCCGACAACGGGATTCGGTCACCGAGCGGCTAGCGTTGCGTTCGTGGACCTTGCGGGGTTCAGTGCCATTGCGGACGTTCACGGAGACGCCGCTGCGATTGCGGTGCTGGAGCTCTTCGAGGATATGGTCCGCGAGGCCCTGAGCGAGTATGAGCCGCCGATCAAGTGGATCGGCGATGAGGCGATGCTCGCGTTTCGCGAACCGCAAACTGCCGTTCAGGCACTTGGGGCGCTGTTGCAGGCCTGCCGAAGGGAACCGCGCCTGCCCCTGACGCGCGCCGGACTGAACCACGGCCCGGTCATCCGCAGGGCAACCGACCTCTTTGGCTCGACCGTCAACATAGCGGCCCGCCTCACCTCCCTTGCATCGCCCGGTCAGCTGCTTGCCACCGAGCCCGTCGCCATGGCCGCTGCCGCCAAGGGCATTCGCACGCGAGACCTCGGCAAGATGGCGCTGCGCTCTGTGAGGGGCGAAGTGTCCCTCTACGAGATCGAGCTCGCTCCATCGCCCGACCCAGCCTGGATCGATCCCGTGTGCAAGATGCATGCTCCCTATGCAGCCTACCGACGGGCGGACTCGGATGGGCCATGGTTTTGCTCCCTGCGGTGCGAGGAGGCCTACCGGAGGTCGCCGCAGACCTATCCGCTTCCCCGATGAGGTGCCGGCCGCACCGGCGAGCGACGGCCGGCATCGCTCCAACGGAATGGTATCGTTGAACCTTCGAGAAGGCTGGTGGTTCGTCGATTGCAGGACTCCTTTGGAGCCGGAACGATCCTGCTCCGAGATGCCTCGTGACCGGCCCCGACCCGACTTCCGCCGCAGACGGCCTTTTCAGCCGCGGCCCATGGCGTAGAACTCGGCGTTCGGACGCATGTTCGTCACGTTGGCGAGCCGGTTCGACAGGCTGAAGAAGGCCACGATCGCAGCGATGTCCCAGATGTCCTCCTCGGTGAAGCCGTGCGACCTCAGCGTGGCGAAGTCGGCTTCGGACACCCGCTGGGCCTCGGTCGAAACCCGAACGGCAAAGTCCAGCATCGCCTTCTGGCGATCGGTGATGTCGGCCTTGCGGTAGTTGACCGCGACCTGGTCGGCGATGAGCGGGTCCTTGGCCCGGATCCGGAGGATCGCGCCATGCGCGACGACGCAGTACTGGCACTGGTTGAGGCTGCTGGTCGCGACCACGATCATCTCGCGCTCGGCCTTGGTCAGATTGCCGGGCCTGTCCATCAGCGCGTCATGATAGGCGAAGAAGGCGCGGAACTCTTCCGGCCGATGGGCGAGGACGAGAAAGACATTCGGAATGAAGCCCGACTTCTCTTGGACGGCCAGGATACGGTCGCGGATGTCGTCGGGCATCTCGGCGAGAGCCGGGACGGGAAAGCGGCTGATTGCAGGCGGTTTGGTCATGGCGTTGAACCTCGGGTTGCGATCGATCTTCACGGGACCGCGGGCGTCCCGCCCGCTCATCAATCATGGGACTAAACCGCTCGCGCGGTAGTTTGGGGCGGCGGGTTTGGGGGCTGTAAGGTAACAGGCCGGGTCTGTCCTGTGTTGATCGAGTTGCGAAGCTCGATCGCACAACAGCAGCAGACCCATGACGGACGATACCATCAGCCCGTTGCGCCGGCGCATGATCGAGGACATGACGGTCGGCGGCTTCACCGCCTGCCCACAGCGAGGATATATTGCGGCAGTCAGACGATTCACGGTCTTTCTGCGCCGCTCGCCGGATCAGGCGACGAAGGAGGATCTGCTGCGCTTTCAGCTGCAGATGAGAGAGGAGGGTGTATCGTGCGCCGGCCGGTCGGTGGCGCCTTTCCCGACGGTCCCATCTACGAGCTCCTGGCCGCCGCACGCGGCTGACGCTCCTCGCTTTCCCTCCACTGTAGTGTCGCTGGCAAGAAGGTCGGCGCCCTCCGCTACTGCCCTCTCAGTGAGGCGCTTACCGTTACCGTGAGCGTCCCACCGTCGCCAACTTCTGTCGCGCCGAGGTCAGTCGCGGGGCAGGTTCTCGACGGGATCGATGAAGGCCGCCTGCAGGGCGTCGACAAAGTCCAAGGCCACGGCCAACCCGGCGTCGCGACTGCAGTACTGCCCAGGTGCTATTGAGTGTCACCAGTCAGACGTTCTCATCCGTCACATCAACCAAGAGCGAAGCAATGCCCCGTGCCCGCCTGCGCGACCTCGGCCTCGAGGTCGGGACCCTGCCGCCCGGACCCTTCAACGCCATCACCGATGTGGCGGGCGTCAAGGTGGGCTACGCGACCGTCATCCAGGACAGGCCCCGGATCGCCCGGACGGGGATCACCGCCATCTGGCCGCGCGGACCGGAAATCTGGACCGACTATGTCTTCGCGGGGACGTTCTCGTTCAACGGCAACGGCGAGATGACCGGCCTTCCGTGGCTCGCCGAGCAGGGCCTGCTCGGCGCGCCGATCGGCATCACCAACACCTACCAGGTCGGCATCGTCCGTGACGCCATCACGGCCCTTGCGGTTCGCGATGGTGCTTCGCAGGCCTTTCATCTGCCGGTCGTCGCCGAGACCTACGATGGCTGGCTGAGCGACATCCAGGGATTCGCGCTGACCCAGGAGCACGCGTTCGCCGCCTTCGACAGCGCCGTGGGCGGCTGCGTCCTTGCCGAGGGCAATGTCGGCGGCGGCACCGGCATGATCTGTCACGAGTTCAAGGGCGGAACCGGTACGGCATCGCGCATCGTCGTCGAGAATGGCGAGCGCTATACGGTCGGTGCGCTGGTGCAGGCGAACTATGGGGCACGCGATCTGTTGCGCGTGGATGGCGTGCCGGTCGGGCGCGAAATCGGACCAGACGTGGTGCCGGCCCATCGCTCGGGCAAGAGCGCCGTCCCACCCCAGGCGACGGAAGGTTCCATCATCGTCGTTCTGGCCACCGATGCGCCGCTCATTGCGCTGCAATGCCAGCGGCTCGCCCGCCGGGCCACCACGGGGCTCGCCTGGGTTGGCGGCATCGGTGCGAATGGTAGCGGCGATATCTTCATCGCGTTCTCGACCGGCAATCATGTCGGCCAGAACGAGAGGATCAGCACCGTGAGGATGCTCGCCCCGGATGCGATGACGAGCCTCTTCCGGGCCGCGGCCGAGGCGACTGAAGAGGCGATCCTGAACGCCCTGTGCATGGCCGAGACCATGTCGGGCCGGGACGGTCGCACCATCCATGCCCTGCCGCTCGATCTCCTGCAGGAGGCGATGCGGAGATATCGACCCGGGCACCGCGCATGATCCTCGCGTCGGCTTCGTCGCTTGGTCGTCTCGGCGCGCATCCCAGCCGCAGGCCGCTGCCCTCGTCGACGCCGACTTGACGCGTACCTGAGAGTGTCCTCCAGACACTGACAACCGCTTGCACTTGAAGCGCCGCGGAAGAAACTCGAGTACAGTGCGTTGGATTGGGCCGCAGCTTCTGCAGGACCTGCGAGCTGCAGGGAGAGTAGGGGGACATCATCGACACCGCTGCCGCCGCCTTGCGCATGATCCTGCCCGTCGCCGGCTGGTCGCTCGACCGTGCCGCCGACGCGACTTTCACCGGCGGCACCGATCCAATCCTGCCGACGCCGTTCCGCATCGGCGCAGCCGGCGCGGCAACCGTTGCCGCCGCCGCCCTGGCGGCGGCGGCGCTGTGGGACATGCGCACGGGGCGGCGCCAGACGGTGAGCGTCGACCTGCGCCAGGCCACGGCGTCGCTGCGCAGCGGGACCTACATGAAGCTCGGCGACGGCGAACTGCCGCATCGGCGCAACGCCATCATGGGCTGCTATCCGGCCAAGGATGGGCGCTGGAGCTACCTGCATTGCAATTTCCCCAACCATCGCGCGGCGGCGCTCGGCGTCCTGGGCGTGGCCGAGGACCGCGAGGCCGTGGCGCGCGCCGTGGCCCGCTGGAACGCCGAGGAGCTCGAGGAAGCGATCATCGCCGCCAAGGGCGCCGGCGGCATGGTGCGCTCGCGCGCCGAATGGTCCGGCCATCCGCAGGCGATCGCCCTCGCATCCTTGCCGTTGCTGGAGATCGTGCGCATCGGCGAGAGCCCGATCGAGCCGCTGCCCGACGGCGACCGGCCGCTGTCCGGCATTCGCGTCGTCGACATCACGCGCGTTCTCGCCGGCCCCACCGGCGCGCGGACCCTGGCCGAGCACGGCGCGGAGGTGATGAAGATCACGGCGGCGCACCTGCCCAACCTCGGCTACCAGGAGTGGGACACCGGCCACGGCAAGCTGTCCGCCCAGCTCGATCTCCGCCAGCCCGCCAGCCTGGACACTCTGCGCGGGCTGATCGCCAAGGCCGACGTGTTTTCGCAGGGCTATCGTCCGGGCAGCCTGGCCGGGAGAGGTCTCTCGCCCGAGGCGCTGGCCGCATTGCGACCGGGGCTGGTCTATGTCTCCCTGAGTGCCTTTGGCCATGTCGGGCCGTGGGCGGAACGACGCGGCTTCGACACGGTCGTGCAGACCGTGAGCGGCATCACCACGCGCCAGGCCGAGCTGGTGCCGGGCAAGACGGCCGGGCCGCAATTCTATCCGGTCTCCGCCATCGACTACTGCACCGGCTACCTGATGGCGTTCGGCGCCATGGTGGCGCTGCAGCGCCGCGCGCGCGAGGGCGGCAGCTGGCTGGTCCGCATCTCGCTCGCCCAGGTCGGCAAGTGGCTGGTCGATCTCGGCGAGGTGCCGCCCGGGTCGCTGGCGGGCGTTCCAGACGAGTTCGATGCGGCAGAGCTCGCACGCTGGTCGATGACCAGCCAGACGCCGAACGGTCCGCTGCGTCATCTGCGGCCGGTCGCCAAGATGTCGGAAACGCCGCCACACTGGGCACGTCCCTCGGTCCCGGTCGGCCATCACCCGCCGGTCTGGCCGCCGCGCGGCACGGCCTGACGGCCACAGCGCAAGAGAGGCGATCCGGTGGAAGGCCCGGCAACCTCCAGTTCACGTCGCTCCCTGTCCCTGGTGACTGTGTCCGCAATGAGTCAGGAGCGGGCTTCGGTCTCACCTTGTCTTGATTTGGCTTACGCGCTTCCTGAGACCGCGAAAGTAGGCCTCGTCGGCAATAGTCGACACTGGTGAGGCTGCGCCATCGAGCAATTGCTTGCGCAGCGATTGGCGATCCTCATCGGCGCGAATCAGATCGCGGATATACTCGGTGCGCGTACCGTAGCCGCGCCTGGCGACCTTCTCGTCGACGTAAGACTTGAGCGACTCCGGGAGCGAGATGTTCAGGGTGCTCACGGCACGAGGAAGCTTTCATCGCGAAATTTGCCAATGCGCGCTTGCCGGCCTGTGACGGCCGGGCCGCCGCGGCGTAGGCTGCTGGCATGGCCGCCCCGGAGGTCCGCAAGATCATCCATATCGACATGGATGCGTTCTACGCATCGGTCGAGCAGCGCGACGATCCCGCGCTGCGCGGCAAGCCGGTGGCGGTGGGTGGCCGGCAGCGCGGCGTCGTCATGGCGGCGAGCTACGAGGCGCGCACGTTCGGGGTGCGTTCGGCCATGCCGTCGGCGACGGCGCATCGGCTCTGTGCCGAGCTGGTGTTCGTCAAGCCGCGCTTCGACGTCTACAAGGAGGTGTCGCGCCAGATCCGCGAGATCTTCCTCGACTACACGCCGCTGGTCGAGCCGCTGTCGCTCGACGAGGCCTATCTCGACGTCACGACCAACCTCAAGGGCATGCCGCTGGCCAGCGACATCGCCCGCGAGATCCGCGCCCGCATCCTCGAGCAGACCGGACTCACCGCCTCGGCCGGAATCTCCTACAACAAGTTCCTGGCCAAGCTCGCCTCGGATTACCGCAAGCCCAACGGCCAGACCGTGATCCCGCCGGAGAAAGGGCCGGCCTTCGTCGAGGGCCTGCCGGTCGGGAAGTTCCACGGCGTCGGGCCGAAGACGGCGGAAAAGATGAACCGGTTCGGCATCATGACCGGTGCCGACCTCAAGGCGCAGTCGCTGGAATTCCTCGAGCAGACTTTCGGCAAGGCCGGCACCTACTATCACGCCATTGCGCGCGGCCGCGACGACCGCAAGGTCGTGCCCAACCGGCCGCGCAAGTCGGTCGGCTCGGAGACCACCTTCATGGAGGATTTGTGGCGGCCCGAGGAGATCGAGCAGGGGATCGCCGCGGTGCTAGGCGACGTGTGGTCGTATTGCGAGCGCACCGGCATGGCCGGCCGCACCGTCACCGTGAAGATCAAGTATGCCGACTTCCAGATCGTGACCCGCAGCCGGACCTTGCCCGAGCCGGTGGCGAGCCGCGCCGTGCTGGAGCAGACCAGCCTGGAGCTGGTGCGCACCATCTTTCCGCTCGCCAAGCGCGTGCGCCTGCTCGGCGTGTCGCTGCACAATTTCGATCGCCGCGAGGAGGCGCCAACGCCACCGCAGATGACGCTCGATCTGTAGTCATGGTCTTCTGGACCGCCGGCGCCTGACCTGAGCTTGTCGAAGGGTCCCGACCGCTCGTGCTCTTGCGAAGCTCATGCGCTGGGAGCGCGCCACTCGGATTGCGCTCTTGTTTATGATGACACATCCCATGAGCGCCATCGGAGTGGCGCGCTCCCAGCAAACAAGGAGGAAAAAACACCATGGCACCCAGGCTGGTCGACTATCTCACCTACGAGCCGGAGGACGGCGGTATCCTGTGGATCAGGTTCAATCGCCCGGACCGCCTGAACGCGCTCATTGGCACCGCCGAGGAAAACGGCACGGTGGCCAAGGTCGGCGAGTACATGCGGGCGGGCGACGACGATCCTGCAATCCGCGTCATCGTCCTGACAGGTGTGGGCCGCGCCTTCTGCGCCGGCGCCGACCTCAGGTCGCGGGCGCCGGAAGAGGTGACGGGCCCGAACTTTCCCGGCAACCGCGGCGAGCACGAGGGACCGGATGCGGCGCGCCAGCACTTCTTTCACGGCCTGACCAAGCTCCACCGCGACATCTCGCTGATCCGCAAGCCCACCATTGCCATGATCAACGGGCCGGCGGTCGGCGCGGGCATGGACATGGCGCTGCACTGCGACATCCGCATGGGCTGCGAGAAGACCCGCTTCATCGCCTATCATCATGCCGGCCAGATCATCGAGAACGGCGGCTCGTACTACCTGCCCAGGATGATCGGCCTGGGGCGCGCGCTGGAGTTCGCCTACACCGGCGAGCTCGACGCCGAGCGCGCCCATGCCTGGGGCCTGCTCAATCACCTGGTGCCGTCGGAGAAGCTCGAGGAAGCCACCCGCGCCCTGTGCCAGCGCATCATCGGCGTGCCGCCGCTGGTGCAATGGGTCGGCAAGCGCATCATGCGCTCGGCCCTCGACAATTCGCTGGAGACCACCATGGTCCTGACATCCAACGCCGGAGGCATCCTGCAGGGATCGGAAGATGCCAGGGAGGCGAGGCGCGCCTTCGCCGAGAAGCGACGCCCAGTTTTCAAGGGCCGCTGAATGCGTCGTTGCCCTGCTCTTCGCGCGATGCAGCGACGGCCTCGGACGGCAGCCAGAGCCTCTTCACGGGGCTCCATTCCCGGAACCGGAGGCGAGCCAGTGCCGCTCTCATCAGGGAGCTCCATCCCCGAAACCGGGGGCGAGCCCGTGCGCTCTCCCACGGAGTTCCAACCCGAAATTGGGAAAAGCCAGTGCCGCTCGATACCGACGTGATCGTCGGCGCGCGGCGGTGACGGTCGCGGCTTGACTGCGCCTTCCCCTGTGCGGCGATCGCCGGCCCGCCTGCAAAGCAGCCTCGCGATCGGCGCCGCGCTGCTGCCGGCGATCTTCTTCCTGGCGGTGGTTGTCTCGCCGCCTCTCAACCAGGACGTCGCGGCAGTCCTGAGCTTCGCCGAGCGCATGGTCGCCGGCGAGCCGCTCTACGTCCATCTCATCGACGTCAACCCGCCGCTCATCTTCCTGCTCAATCTCCCGGCGGCATGGCTGGCGGCCTGGACGCCGCTATCTGCGGTGCAGGCATTGCTGCTCCTGCTGCTGCTGTTCTCGGCTGGCGTCGTTCTGCTCTGCCTGGGGCTGAGCCTGCGTCGCGCGGGACCTGCGGAAGGCGTCATGCTGCTGGCGCTGCTGCCGCTCGCACTGCTGCTGGCCGGCTATGATTTCGGGCAACGCGAGCAGCTCATGGCCGCGGCCGCCATGCCCTATCTCTTCCTGGCCGAGCGGCGGATCGAGGGGTTGCGCACCAACCGGGCCCTGAGCGCGCTCGTCGTGGTCGCCGCCGCCGCGGGCTTCGCCCTCAAGCCGCATTTCCTGGCGGTTCCGGCGCTGGCCGAAGCCGTCGTGGCGTGGGCCGCCCTGCGGCAGGGTCGCCTGGCGCGTGCCTTGCGCGATCCGGTGCCATGGGGCATGGCGCTGCTGTGGCTGGTCTATCTGGCGCTGATCGGTCTCTGCTTTCCGGCCTATTTCGATACCATCATCCCGCTCGTCAGGGACGAATATCTCGGCTTCGCCGGCGCTTCACTCGGCGAGGCGCTGCTGGGAGTGCATCTCTCGAGTGCGACGATAGCGACCATCGCGCTGCTCCTGCTCGCGATCTCGGGCAGGGTCGAGATCGTAGGCTGGCTGCCACGGCTGCTGGCGGCGGCGACCCTTGGAAGCCTGATCGCGGCGCTGGTCCAGCTCAAGGGCTGGAGCTACCAGGTCGTCCCGGTCTGGATGTTCGGCGGCCTGTTCTGCGGTATCGCGGCCGCGCGCGCGGCGGACCGGCTGGCGCCCCGTGCTGCGCCTGCTCTTGCGCCAATGCTGGCTGCAGGCACCTGCCTGGTGCTGGCGCTCCTGGTGATACGGGGCGGTGAATCGCCCTGGCGCGAGCTCACGTACCGCAGCGCTCCTGTCGGCCGCCTGGCGGCGTGGCTGCAAGAACGGGCGCCGGCGGCCCGCGTCATGGCGCTGTCTCCGGATATCTACCCGGCCTATCCGGCGATGAACTACGCTCGCAACCGCCCCGTCCTCCGCTTCATGAGCACCTGGCTGCTGCAGGCCGTTTATGCCCGCTGCCCGGAGGACGGCAGCCGGTATCGCGCCATGCAGCAGATGAACGAGGCGGAGCGCTTCGTGTTCGAGGCGGTGGCTCAGGACATCGACGAGCGGCAACCGGAGCTCGTGCTGGTCGCCCGTGACGCGCATATCGCCTGGTGCGGCGGCCAACCCTTCGAGATGATCTCCTATTTCTCGCGTCATCCACGCTTCGCCGAGGCATGGCGACAGTATCGGCAGGTCGGCGAGATCGACGGCTACCTGCTGTTCATGCGGCAGGAGTGACGCCGGAATCCATATATGGATGCTTCAATGGTGCGGAACCCGGCGGCCGCCCTGGTTGGTGGTGTTCTGCGCGATGTTGCCCGGCTCGCCCTGCTCGCGCGGGTCGGGGTCGCGCGGTTCGCGCTTCTTCTCGTCGAGCACGACCTTCCGATCGGAGCCCGGACCCTTGGGGCTGCGGTTTGCGGGCGGGACTGCCAGCTTCCTGCTCATGCACTCCTCACGCACTCAGAGCCAGCGGGGTTCGCGCCGGCGTTCCCGTCGTGCCGATGGTGCGTTCGTGCTGGCCGACCAGGCTGGCGCTCAGGCGGACGCTGTCGGGCGGATCGCTGTCGCCGACCAGCCAGCCGCGCCCGATGGCGGTCCGGACGGCGACATTCACGACGGCGCCGTCGAGCGCCAGCTGCTGCGCGATGTCGTGGACCATCACCCAATGGAGCGTATAGCCGCCGGCGACGCGGACGATGTGATCCTTGATGGCGGCGATGACCTGTTCACTGGCCTTGGAATTGGCGTTGGAGTCGCGGTGGAGCACCTTCCGACCTCCTGCGAAGGGGATGGAAGATTAACTCTCGTGGGGGCGCCCGGTTGCGT
>NZ_JBFWZI010000100.1:0-26880 GCF_050185545.1 Reyranella sp.
CGGGCTTGAGTCGGTTCGCCGCGATCGCCCGGTTCATCGCCTCGAACATCTGCCGGTTGCCGACGTAGAGTCCCTGGACGTGCAGGTTGCGCCGCAGGATCGGCATGGGATCGACCTCCGCCATGCCCGACAGCAGCCCGATCACGACGATCTTGCCGCCGATGCGCGCCGCCTGGAAGGAGCGCGGCAAGGTGCCGGCGCCGCCGACCTCGACGATCAGGTCGGCGCCGCGCCCGCCGGTGAGCCTCATCGCTTCCTTGTCCCAGTCGGGCGTGGCGCGATAGTCGATCACCGCCTCGGCACCCATCTGGCGCAGGCGCTCGGCCTTGGCAGCCGAGCTCGAGGTCGCGATCACGCGTGCGCCGAACGCCCGGGCGAACTGCAGGGCGAAGATCGAGACACCGCCCGACCCCTGCACCAGCACGAGGTCGCCCGCCTTGAGCTTGCCGATCTCGACCAGCGCGTGCCAGGCGGTGACTCCGGCGCAGGGCAGGGTTGCCCCTTCCTCGAAGCTCAGGCCGTCCGGCAGCCTGACCACGCCGTCCTCTTCGAGCAACGCCAACTCGGTCAGCATGCCATCGAGCACGCCGCCCATCGCGGAGGCGATCGCTGCATCGTCGATCGCCCCGCCCGCCCATCTCTGCATGAAGCAGCCGGCCACGCGGTCGCCCACCTTGACCCGGCTGACGCCGGCGCCGATCGCGACGACCTCGCCCGCGCCATCGGAGAGGGGGATCAGGTCGGGCTTGGGCGCCGCGCGAGCCGAACTGCCCTGGATGGTCATCACATCGCGATAGTTGAGCGAGGTCGCCCGCACCCGCACCAGCACCTGTCGCAGCTCCGGCACCGGATCCGGCCGCTCGACCAGGGTGAGGGAGTCGATGCCCTGGGGTTTGGGGATGATGTGGCATTTCATGGCGAGCTCCG
This sequence comes from Reyranella sp., assembly GCF_050185545.1. Taxonomy (GTDB): domain Bacteria; phylum Pseudomonadota; class Alphaproteobacteria; order Reyranellales; family Reyranellaceae; genus Reyranella. Next base: position 928 of record NZ_JBFWZI010000100.1, read on the forward strand.
ATCAAGGCTGCGCTGGGGGCGCGCCACTCATAGGCGCTAACTTAACTTACAAAGGGACCTCACCCTGAGGAGCGGCCTGGAGGCCGCGTCTCGATTCGGGCGAAGTAACCTTCGCCCTTTGGTCGGCAACAAATCCGATGTTGCAACACCGCTATTCCAGCGATCTGGTCTGTCGCGCATCCTTCGAGACGGTCCTACGCGACCTCCTCAGGATGAGGACTTTGCTGGACCGGCCAAAGTTAGCGCCTATGGGCGCGCCACTCCAGTAGCGCGTCTGGGAGCCAACATTACCGGAAGAGCGTGTCATGCGCCGGGAGCGCGCCACTCCGTGGCGCTCATAGGGACAGCGGACACACCAATTGCGGATCGGATGAAGAGCATGAGCGCCACGGCGTGGCGCGCTCCCGGCGCATGACGCCCTCGTCGGGCAAAGTCAGCGCCCATGAGTGGCGCGCCCCCAGCGGACAGTCCCCTCACTGCCCGCCCTTCATCTCGACGATGGTCTTGGCCATGACCGCCTCCTGGTCCCAGGGGAACAGGATCCAGGTGTCCTGGCTCACCTCGGTTATGTAGCTGTCGACGGTCGGCCGGCCGGCCGGCTTGGCGTAGACGGTGGCGAAATGCGCCTCGGGCAGCATGGCGCGGACGGCGCGGGCGGTGACTCCGGTGTCGACCAGGTCGTCGACGATCAGCCAGCCCTTGCCCTTTTCCTGCTCCGCCGTCGTGCCCTTCAGGAGCTCGACCTTGGCGCCGCGTGCCATGCGGTCGTAGGTGGAGCAGCAGACAGTGTCGATCAGTCGCAGGTTCAGCTCGCGTGCGACAATGGCGGCGGGCACCAGGCCGCCGCGCGTGATTGCCACCAGCCCCTTGAACGGTCCGAGGTCGGCCAGCCGCCAAGCCAGCGCCCGTGCATCGCGGTGCAGCTCCGTCCACGACACGGGGAACATCTTGTTGTAGCCGGCGCTGCTTGCCATCGATCGAGCCTCCCCGCCGGTCCGGTTTGGCTTGCCGGACGGCAGACGCTGAACTAACACCTTCGACCGACGCAATGAAGTTTGTCGCGCACTTGAGCCAGGGACGGGGATCGCGAAAACATGGGAATTGAGCTGACACCGGCCTTCTGGAGCGGCCTCGCCCAGATCATCCTGGTCAACATTGTCCTGTCCGGGGACAACGCGCTGGTCATCGCGCTCGCCTGCCGGAATCTCGAGAAGCGGCATCAGCGGCCGGCGATCCTGATCGGCAGCGCCGGCGCCATCGTCCTTCGAATCATCTTCGTCATGATCGTCGATCAGCTGCTCAAGATCGGCTACCTGAAGCTGATCGGTGGCCTGCTGCTGCTGTGGATCGGCATCAAGCTGGTGCAGGGCGAGGAGGAGGGCGGCGACGGAGTCAAGGCGGCGGGCTCGCTGTGGACCGCCATCCGCACCATCATCATCGCCGACGCCGTCATGAGCCTCGACAACGCCATCGCCATCGCCGCGGCGGCGCACGGCGACGTCACCCTGATCATCCTCGGCCTGCTCATCAGCATCCCGCTGATCGTCTTCGGCGCCACGCTGATCATGCTGCTGCTCAACCGGTTCCCGATCATCGTCATCGCCGGCGGCGCGCTGCTGGGCTACATCGCGGGCGAGGTGCTGGCGACCGATCCGGCCTATGCCGAGAAGCTCGCCGCCGCCCTGCCCAACGCCAAGATGATCTTCGAAATCGGCGGCGCCGTGATCACCGTGGTGATCGGCTACTTCCTGCAGTATCGTGCGAGGCAGCGCGCGCATGCCGAGCCGATCGACCTCGCCAAGAAATCGTCGGGCAAGGAGTAGTGGCCATGGCCAAGAAAGCGATCCTGGTGCCGGTCGACGGGTCGGCGAATTCCGACCGCGCGGTGGCGCATGCGCTCGAGCTGATTGCCGGCGGCCTGGCGGCCGAGCTGCATTTCCTCAACGTCCAACCGTCGTTCGGCGGGGCCATCTCGGCCTTCGTCGACCGCGCCCAGATCGACTCCTACCGGCGCGAGGAGGGCGACAAGGCGCTCGCCTCGGCGGTCGCGCTGGCGCAGAAGGCCGGGGTGCCGGCCTCCGTCCATATCGGCGTCGGCCGCCATGGCGCGGTGGTCGATGATTTCGTCAGGAAGCTCGGCGTCGGCAGCGTCGTGCTCGGCACGCGCGGCCATACCGGGCTCGCCGGCGTGCTGATGGGCTCGGTGGCGCAGGATGTGATCGCCCACGTGAGCGTGCCGGTGACGCTGGTCAAGTAGCGCCCTCTCGCCCGGTTGTTGCGCCGGCGGGGGCGGCGTAAAACGGCGCCGTACCCCGAGGAGGTTCGCTGATCGTGGCCGACGAGCTGTGGCGACGCCAGGCGCGCGCGCCCTACGCCACCCTGCCGTGGCAGAGCCGCGGTCGCCTGCACCGTGAAGCCGAATCGCCCAGCCGCAGCCCGTTCCAGCGCGACCGCGACCGCATCATCCATTCGACGGCGTTCCGGCGGCTGAAGCACAAGACGCAGGTCTTCGTCTATCACGAGGGCGACCACTACCGGACGCGGCTGACTCATTCTCTGGAAGTGGCGCAGATCGCGCGTTCGATCTGCCGCACCCTGCGGCTCGACGAGGATCTCGGCGAGGCGGTGGCGCTGGCGCACGATCTCGGCCACACGCCGTTCGGCCATGCCGGCGAGGAGGCGCTGCACGCCGCGATGGCGCCTCATGGCGGGTTCGACCACAACGCCCAGACCCTGCGCATCCTGACCAAGCTCGAGGAGCGCTACGCCGAGTTCAACGGACTCAACCTCACCTGGGAGACCCTCGAAGGCGCGGTGAAGCACAACGGGCCGCTGCTCGGCGGCAGCCGCCGTCTCGACGATCTTCCCGCCGCCATCGTCGAGTACTGCCGCGACCATGATCTCGAGCTTTCGGGCTATGCCGGGCCGGAAGCGCAGATCGCCGCGCTGAGCGACGACATTGCCTACAACAACCACGACATCGACGACGGCCTGCGCGCCGGCCTGTTCGACATTGCCGACCTTCGGGAGCTGCCGCTGGTCGGCGAGATGTTCGGGACGGTGGCGCAGAAATATCCCGGGATCGCCCAATCGCGGCTGATTCACGAAGCGGTGCGGCGGGTGATCAACGCCATGGTCGAGGATCTGGTCGCCGAGACGAAGCGCCGGCTCGCCGAGGCGGCGCCGCAAACGGTGGCCGACATCCGCGCCTGGAACCGGCCGGTGGCGGCCTTCTCCGAGCGCATGGCGGCGACCGACCGCACGGTGAAGGCCTTTCTCTACAAGCGCATGTACGAGCACTGGAGGCTCAACCGCTCGCACTCCAAGGCGCGCCGCGTCGTCGCCGACCTGTTCCGCCTGCTGTTCGACGAGCCGAGCTGCCTGCCCTCGCCGTGGCGCGAGCGCGCCGAGCAGGCCGAGACCCACGCCCGCGCCCGACTGGTCGCCGACTACATCGCCGGCATGACCGACCGCTACGCCCTCGACGAGCACCGAAGGCTGTTCGATTTGTATACGTAGCTTCTTGGACCGCGGGCGGGACGCCCGCGGTCCAAACAGGAACATGACAAACCGGCCGCGATGCGCAATACCGCGCGCATGAATCCCTACCGTCATTTCATCGGCGAGATCGTGGGCGCCCTGCAATCGATGCAGGCTGCGGGCGAGTTGCCGGACAAGCTGGATTTTGCCGCCATCACCGCCGAGCCGCCGCGTGATCCGGCGCACGGCGACGTCGCGACCAACGCCGCGATGGTGCTGGCCAAGGCGGCGGGCCGGAAGCCGCGCGACATCGCCGACGCGCTGCTGCCACGACTCGTCGCCAACGCCGAGGTCGTGAGCGGCGCGGTTGCCGGTCCGGGCTTCATCAACCTCAAGATCGCCGACGGCTTCTGGCGCGAACGCCTGCGCGACTGCCTGCGCGACGGTCTCGCCTACGGTGATTCGGCGATCGGCGCTGGCCACAAGGTCAACGTCGAGTATGTCTCGGCCAATCCCACGGGACCGCTGCACGTCGCGCATGCACGCGGCGCCGTGGTCGGCGACGCACTCGCCAACCTGCTGGCCAAGGCAGGCTATGCCGTCACCAAGGAGTACTACATCAACGACGCCGGCGCGCAGGTCGACACGCTCGGCCGGTCGACCTACCTGCGTTATCGGGAGGCGCTCGGCGAGTCGATTGGAGACATCCCGGAGGGTCTGTATCCCGGCGAATATCTGAAGGAAGTCGGCTCAACCATCGCGGCACGTGACGGAGCGCGCTGGATCGGCAAGCCGGAAGCGGACTGGCTGCCGGCGATGCGCGAGTTCGCCATCGCCACGCTGATGGCCGAGATCAAGGCCGACCTCGAGACCATGGGCGTCACGATGGATGTCTATTCGTCCGAGCGGGCGCTCGTGGACTCGGGCGCCGTCGACCGCGCCTTCCAGGAACTGGTGCGCCAGGACCTGATCTACCAAGGCCGTCTCGAGCCGCCCAAGGGCAAGAAGCCGGACGACTGGGAGGATCGCGAGCAGACCCTGTTCCGCGCGACCCGGTTCGGCGACGAGGTGGATCGTCCGCTCAAGAAGTCGGATGGCAGCTGGACCTACTTCGCCAACGACATCGCCTACCATCACGACAAGTACCGTCGCGGCTTCGCCGACATGATCGACGTGTGGGGCGCCGATCACGCCGGCTACATCAAGCGCATGAAATCGGCGGTGCAGGCGATCACCGGGCGCAAGGGTGAACTCGACGTCAAGGTCTGCCAGCTCGTCCGCGTGCTGAAGAACGGCGAGCTGGTGCGTATGTCCAAGCGCGCCGGCAGCTTCGTCACCCTGCGCGACCTCCTGGACGAGGTCGGCCCCGACGTCGTGCGCTTCACCATGCTGACGCGGAAGAACGACGCGCCGTTTGACTTCGATCTGGTGAAAGCCACCGAACAATCACGCGACAATCCGGTATGGTACGTCCAGTATGGCCATGCGCGCACCCGCTCGGTGATGCGCCAGGCCGCGGCAGCCGGCATCTCGACCGATGGGCTGGCCGAGGCACCGCTGGACCTTTTGACCGACGAGGGTGAGCTGGCCATGGTCCGATTGATCGCGCAATGGCCGCGCACCATCGAGGCGGCTGCGGCGGCGCACGAACCGCACCGCATCGCCTTCTATCTCTACGACCTTGCCGCCGCCTTTCATGCACACTGGAATCGTGGCCGCGAGGAGCCCGGCCTGCGCTTCGTCGTGGAGGGCCAGGAAGAGCTCTCGCGCGCCCGCCTGGCGTTGGTACAGGCCATCGGATTTGTGATAGGATCAGGCCTAAAGGTCTTCGGCGTAACACCCGTCGAGGAAATGAGATAAGGCATGCATATCCGCCGGTCCCCCTCCGGCGACGGTCCGACGATCTACCGGCCCAACGAGTCGGTAGCCATGCGGCTCGATCCGCCGCCGCGGCCCGTCGCGCACGAGCCTGATTCGATTCCACCGCCCCCGCGCGATTCGCTGCTGATGCGAGTCAACCGACGGCGCGGCCAGATCCTGACCGTGATGGTCTCTGTCGCCGCCATTGCGAGCTTCGGCTCGGTGGTCTGGTGGGCGCACAACCAGGATGTAAAGGCCGGCGGCAGGGGCCTCGAGCCGCTGGTCGTGCAGGCGCCAACGACGCCGACGCGCACCAAGCCCGAGAACCCCGGCGGCCTGGTGCCGGCCAACCAGGACAAGGAAGTCTTCAACCGCATCGCGCCGGGGGCCGTGCCGACCCAGCCCGAGAAGCTGCTGCCGGTTCCGGTCAACCCGAAACTACCGGCCAATGGCCTGCCGACTCCGGCGGCACCGAAGGAGGCCGAACCGGCCAAGCCTTCGCCTCCGGTGCAGGCGGCCTCGACGACCGGTGCGGCGACGCCGGCGGTGGTGCAACCAACCGACGTCAAGCCAGGCACCACCGAGACCGGTCCGACCATTGCCAGCCTGATCGAGAACATGTCAGGCCCCTCGGCCGGCTGGCGCGTACAGGTCGCCTCGGTCAAGAACGAGGATGTCGCCAAGTCGACCTGGGCACGCCTGCAGAGCGCCCACGGCGATGTCATGACCAATCTGAAGATGCAGGCCGTCCGCGTCGATCTCGGCGAGAAGGGCGTGTGGTACCGTGTCCAGGCGGGCCCGCTCGACGAGAAGCAGGCGCAAGGCGTCTGCACCACGCTCAAGAGCCGCAAGGCCGACTGCGTCACGGTCCCTCCGGCGCGCTGAGCCAACCCTTTCCTCCCCCGTCATACGGGTGTCATACGGGGGAGGTGCCCCGTCATACGGGGCGGAAGGGGAGGGGCTCAAAGGTAACTCATGAAATTGCGACGTCGGAGTCAGATGGATCTCGACTGCGGCTTTCCCCCTCTGCCCCGTATGGGGCACCTCCCCCGTAAGACCCCGTAAGACGGGGGAGGTGAAAGAATGACCACCCCCCGCGCCGTGATTTTCGGCTGTGCCGGGCCTGATCTCACGGCTGACGAGCGTGCGTTCTTCCGCGAGGCCGATCCGCTGGGCTTCATCCTGTTCGCCCGCAACGTCGACACGCCCGAACGCACGCACCGCCTGGTCGAGGAGCTGCGGTCGTCGGTCGCGCGGGCCGAGGCGCCGGTGCTGGTCGACCAGGAGGGCGGCCGGGTTGCCCGGCTGCAGCCGCCGCACTGGCGGCGCGCGCCGCCGGCGCGGCTGTTGGGCGAGCTCTATGCTCGCAACCCCGAGCACGGCCTGGAAGCGGCCGGCCTCAACGCCCGCCTGCTGGCGGCCGACCTGCTGTCGATCGGTGCCGATGTCGATTGCCTGCCGGTGCTCGATCTCGGCCTGCCCGAGACTCACACCGCCATCGGCGACCGCGCCTTCGCCGACCGTCCCGAGCCGGTCGCCGCGCTGGGCCGCGCTGCGGCCGAGGGGCTGATGGCGGAAGGCGTCATGGCGGTGATGAAGCACATGCCAGGGCACGGCCGGGCCACCGTCGACAGCCATCATGGGCTGCCACGAGTCGATGCCTCGCGCGAGTTGCTCGAGCGAACCGACTTCCTGCCCTTCCGGCTGCTGTCCGATCTGCCGTGGGGCATGACCAGCCATCTCCTGTTCGAGGCGGTCGATCCTGCCGCGCCGGTGACCGTGTCGGGCCGCGCCATTGCCGATATCATCCGCGGCCATATCGGTTTCGACGGGCTGTTGCTCAGCGACGATTTGTCGATGCAGGCGCTCGGCGGGTCGCTGGGCGAGCGGGCGGCGCGCGCCTTGGCCGCGGGCTGCGACATCGCCCTCCATTGCAATGGCGACCGGACGGAGATGACCGACATCGTCGCCCGCACCGGGCCGATGACCGCAGCGGCCGTCCGGCGCTTCGACGACGGACGCAAGACCCTGGCCCGCCACCGGGCGCCGCTCGGCCGGGCCGAGCTCGCCCAGGCCAGGCGGCGGCTCGTCGCGCTGCTGCCGGAATGGGGATAAGGGATGGCCAAATCCTGTGGCGGGTTGGGCTGCCACTGACTAAACCGGGGATGCATGGACGAGCCTAGCCGCCCCGCCACTTCTGATGGTTTCGCCGCCGCTGGCCCGGACATCATTGCGCCGGGCGAGGGCGAGCTGATCGTCAATCTCGAGGGCTTCGAGGGGCCGCTCGACCTGTTGCTCACGCTGGCGCGCGAGCAGAAGGTCGACCTGCGGCGCATCTCGATGGTGGCGCTGGTCGACCAGTACCTGGCGCACGTCGCCCAGGCGCGCCGCATGCGGCTCGAGCTCGCCGCCGACTATCTCGTCATGGCGGCCTGGCTGGCCTACCTGAAGTCGCGCCTGCTGCTGCCCGAGCCGCCTCCCGGCGAGGAGCCGACCGGCCAGGAGATGGCCGATGCCCTGCAATGGCAGTTGCGTCGCCTCGAGGCGATGCAGGAGGCCGGGGTCCGCCTGATGGCCCGCCCGCAGCTCGGCCGCGACATTTTCTCCCGCGGCAAGCCGGAAGGCGTCGTCGTCGTCCGCCGCACCGTTTGGGACGTCAAGCTCTACGACCTGCTGTCGGCCTACGGCCACCAGGTGCGGCCGAAGGACGCCGACACCTACCAGATCGAGCCCATGCAGTTCTTCTCGGTCGAGGAAGCGGCCGAGCGGCTGGGCCGCATGCTGGGCATCGCCATCGACTGGCAGATCCTGGAGGCCTTCCTGCCGGCCGGCCTTACCGACCCGACGCGCCGCCGCTCGGCGATGGCGTCGACCTTCGTCGCCGGCCTGCAGCTCGCCAAGGAGGGGGCGGTGGAGCTGCGCCAGACCGAGCGATTCGGTCCGATCTATTTGCGCAAACGCAGCGAGCAAAGGTAACGGCGTTCCCGATGTCCCAGACCGAGTCCCACCCTCCCGTGACCGAGTCCGAGCCCGTGACCGACGTCGAGACGGCAGCTCAGGCCAGGTCGCCAGTGTCCGAGCCGGAAGCGCAGGCGCCCCCTGCAACGGCTGACACTGCGATCGAAGCCAGGCCGCCCGAGAACGAGCCGGAGGCGGCTGTCGAAGAGGCGCAGCCTGTGGCCGGGGACGAGACGGCAGCCGGGGCCGAGATCACTGTGGCCGAGGCCGGCATGGTGCCTGAAGCCGAACCAACCCCGGCCGAGGCCGAGCCGGTGACCGGACCGGCGGCCCCGATGGACGCTGCCCCGGCGGCCGTCACCGACGTCGTTTCACCCGACCATGCCCAGCACCTGCGCCTGCTCGAGGCGCTCCTGTTCGCCGGTACCCAGGCGCTGGACGAGAAGGAGCTTGCCGAGCGGCTGCCCAACGACGCCGACGTCAAGCGCCTGCTGGCCGATCTCGGCGATATCTATGCCGGGCGCGGCGTCAACCTCGTGCAGGTCGCCGGCGGCTATACCTTCCGCACCGCGCCCGATCTGGCCGAGAAGCTCAAGATCGAGCGCCCGGTGACGCGCAAGCTGTCGCGCGCGGCGATCGAGACCCTGGCCATCATCGCCTACCACCAGCCGGTGACCCGGGCCGAGATCGAGGAAGTGCGCGGCGTGGGCCTCAGCAAGGGGACGCTCGACCTGCTGTTCGAGCAGAACTGGATCAAGCCGATGGGCCGTCGCCGGGCGCCCGGCAAGCCGGTCACCTGGGGTACCTCCGAGTTCTTTCTCGAGCATTTCGGCCTGCCGAGCCTCGACGACCTGCCGGGCCACGAGGAATTGAAGGCCGCCGGCCTCTTGGACCCGCGGGTGCAACCGCCCATATTCAGGCCTGACGAGCCCGATCTGCCGCTCGAGCCCGGCGAGGATGAGGCGCAGGAACCGCTGGCGGTCGACGAGAACAGCCGCTAAAGCCCTTAAACGACCTTATTCGATTTGTTGCCGGGGCTTCGGACGGGGTGTCATAATCGGGCCGACGCCGATCGCAAATTTATTGGGAGCATTTTCACATGGGTAGCTTCAGCATATGGCACTGGCTGATCGTGCTGGCCGTCGTGCTGCTGCTGTTTGGCGGTCGCGGCAAGATCTCGCAGCTCATGGGTGACTTCGGCAAGGGCCTCTCGGCCTTCAAGAAGGGCGTGGGCAGCGGGCAGGATGAGGCAGCGGCTACGCCGGCCGGACAGCCGGGCGATACGGCCAAGCCGATCTCCGCGCAGACCACCACGACGCCGCCGAACGGCCAGGTGCGCCAGGACAGCGCCGCCAAGGTCTGACGGCCGCCGCGCGGCCTGCGGGCGAGGTCTAGACCCCAATGTTCGGTATCGACAGTCCCGAGCTGCTGGTTATTGCCATCGTGGCGCTGGTCATCATTGGCCCCAAGGAACTGCCCAACTTGCTGCGCAGCTGGGGCAAGTGGATGGCCCAGGCGCGCGCCATGGCGTCGGAGTTCCGCGGCCATGTCGACGACATGGTGCGCCAGTCCGAGCTGGACGAGGTGAAGAAGCAGCTCGAGTCGGCACCCGGCCTCGACCTGCAGTCGCTCGACCCGACCAAGGAGATCCGCAGCGCCATCCAGGACGGCATGGCCGAGGGGCAGAAGGCGATCGAGGAAGCCAAGTCGACCATCGACAACCCGCTGGCCGAGCCGGAATCAGCGCCGCAGATCGCCGACGAGTCCGCACCCGAAGCGCTGCGCATCGAGGCTGCCGCCGAACCGGAGCCGGTCGCCGGGCCGGCGCCTGCTGCGGAGGCGACACCGGTGTCAGTCGCAGAGCCTGCTCCAGCCCCGACTGTCGAAGACAAGCCGGCCAAGGCCGCCGCCGCCGGGTGAGGGGCTTCCTCCGTCATGCTCAATCTCTTCTCCCCAGCTCCACTGGGGAGGTATCGCCGTCAAACGCCGCCGGTGGGATCATTATTCATTCGGCCCCCGGGCGTCACGCCCGCTCTACTCATGAGCGGGCGCGACGCCCGTGGTCCGGAACGGCCATGACCCCTCCGTCCGCGAGGACGCGGACACCTCCTCCCCGGCAAAGCCGGGGAGGAAGAATGCGCCGGTCAATTAGCGCTTTGAATTGAAAGCCAAAGGGCGGCATAACCCGCCACTCATGCTGCGAAGCGTATAGTGACCCAGGCGCACGACGGACCCGAAGACGACAAGCCGATGCCGCTGCTCGATCACCTGATCGAGCTGCGCAAGCGCCTGATCTATGCGCTGGCCGGCTTCATGGCGGTGTTCTTCATCACCTTCTACTTCGCCAAGCCGATCTTCTCGTTCCTGATCCAGCCGGCGCTGAGTGACGGCTACAAGCTCCAGGTTCTCGACATCTTCGAGTTCTTCTTCGTCACCGTGAAGCTGTCGGCGTTCGTGTCGCTGATCGTCGGCTTCCCGCTGATCGCCTCGCAGATCTGGCTGTTCGTCGCTCCCGGCCTCTACCGTCACGAGAAGCGCGCCTTCCTGCCGTTCCTGATGGCCACGCCGTTCATGTTCTATGCCGGCTGCGTCGTCATGTACTACATCGTGATGCCGTACGTGATCGACTTCATGCTGACTCAGTACGCGCCCGCCGACGTCGAGAAGAACCTGCGAGCCGCCGACTATCTGGAGCGTGTGCTGCAGCTCGTCTTCGCGTTCGGTTTCGCCTTCGAGATGCCAGTCCTGCTGGTCCTGCTGGTCCGCGTCGGCATCGCCACGACCGACGGCCTGCGCTCGAAGCGGCGCTTCGCCATCGTCATCTGCTTCGTCATCGCAGCGGTGCTGGCGCCGCCCGACGTCATCAGCCAGATCGCGCTCGCGGTGCCCTTGATGCTGTTCTACGAGATAAGCATCCTGATCGGCAGCCAGATCGAGAAACGACGCGAGGCCGAGGACAAGAAGGCCGAGGAAGAAGCCAACAAGGCCGACGCGGCCGGCAGCTGACCATGCACGACATCCGATTCATCCGCGACAATCCGCAGGCGTTCGACGCCGGCCTCAGGAAGCGCAACCTGGCGCCGCTCTCGGGCGAGCTGCTCGACATCGACACGCGCCGCCGCGCCGCCATCACCGAGAGCGAGGCGGCGCAGGCCAGGCGCAAGGCGCTGAGCCGCCAGATCGGCATCGCCAAGGGCAGGGGCGAGCCGGCCGACGCCCTGATGGCCGAGGTGGCCGAGATCGATGCCGGCCTCAAGGCCGGAGAGACCGAAGCGCGCCGTCTCGACGAGGAGCTGACCCGTCGCCTCGAAGTGCTGCCCAATCTGCCCCTCGACGAGGTGCCGGACGGCACCGACGAGACCGGCAACGTCGAGGTCCGCCGAGTCGGCAGCCAGCGCAATTTCAGCTTCAAGCCCAAGGATCACGTGGCGCTGGGCGAGGCGACGGGCGAGATGGATTTCGCCGCGGCGACCCGCATCTCGGGCTCGCGCTTCGTGTTCCTCAAGAACCACCTGGCGCGGCTCGAGCGGGCGATCGCCCAGTTCATGCTCGACCTGCACACCAGCCCCGAGGGCGGCTATACCGAGGTCAACCCGCCGTTCCTGGTGCGCGACAACGCCGCCTACGGTGTGGGCCAGCTGCCGCGCTTCGCCGAGGACATGTTCCACACCGACAACGGCTTCTGGCTGATCCCCACCGCCGAGGTGCCGCTCACCAACCTGGTGAACGACACGGTGCTCGACGAGAAGGACCTGCCGCTGCGCTTCACCGCCTGGACGCCGTGCTTCCGCTCCGAGGCCGGCGCCGCCGGCAAGGACACCCGCGGCATGATCCGCCAGCACCAGTTCCCCAAGGTCGAGCTGGTCAGCATCACCACGCCCGAGCAGTCGGCGGTCGAGCACGAGCGCATGACCGGCCGCGCCGAGGAGGTGCTGAAGCGCCTGGAGATTCCCTTCCGCACCATCGTCCTGTGCGGCGGCGACATGGGCCCGGCCTCGCGCAAGACCTACGACATCGAGGTCTGGCTGCCCGGCCAGGACGCCTATCGCGAGATCTCGAGCTGCTCTAACTGCGGCGACTACCAGGCGCGCCGGATGAATGCGCGCTACCGCCCGAAGGAAGGCAAAGGAACACGCTTCGTGCACACTCTGAACGGCTCGGGTCTGGCCTGCGGCCGCACCCTGATCGCGGTGCTGGAGAACTACCAGAACGAGGACGGATCGGTGACGGTCCCGGACGCGCTCAGGCCCTACATGGGCGGTCTCGCCAGCCTGCCGGCGCCGGCGGCGCGGAAGTGAAGCCGGCCGAACTCTCGCGGGCGCGCATCCTCGTCACCAACGACGACGGCATCCATGCGCCCGGCCTGGAGGCGCTGGTCGAGATCGCGACGCAGCTGTCGAGCGACGTCTGGATCGTGGCGCCCGAGGTCAACCAGAGCGGCGCCGGCCATTCGCTGTCGCTGTCGCGCCCGATCCGCAGCCGCGAGGTGAGCGAGGCCAAATACGCCATCGAGGGTACCCCGACCGACTGCGTGCTGTTCGCCGTCAAGCATCTGCTGAAGGACCGCAAGCCCGACATCGTGCTGTCGGGCGTCAATCGCGGGACCAACATGGCCGACGACGTCACCTACTCGGGCACCGTCGCCGCGGCGATGGAAGGCTGCCTGCTTGGTCTGCCGTCGGTCGCGCTCAGCCAGTCCTACATGAACGACCATCCGGTGAAATGGGGCACCGCCACCCACCACGGCGCCACCGTGCTGCGCCGCCTGCTGGCGACCGACTGGCCGCGCAACGTGCTGATCAACATCAACTTCCCCGACGTCGTCGCCGGCTCGGTCAAGGGCGTGCGGGTCACCCACCAGGGCACGCGTGGCTTCGGCGGCCACATCGTCGAGCGCCGCGACCCGCGCGGCGGGACCTACTACTGGATCGGCTATCAGCCGCAGGAGAGCGAGATCGACGAGGGCAGCGACATCGCCGCCATCCGCTCCGGCCACATCTCGGTGACGCCGCTCCATCTCGACCTGACGCACGACGGCATGCGGCGCAAGCTCGCCGGCCAGCTCGAGGCCGCCCGCTCCGAGGCCGACTAGGACGCGCGGCCGTGAATGTTCCGGCCATGCAGCGCCTGATCGCCGAGTTGCGCAATTCGGGCATCTCGGACGAGGCCGTGCTGGCCGCCATCGGCGCCGTCGACCGCGAACGCTTCGTGTCGCCGACCTTCGCGGAGCGGGCCTGGGACAACACCGCGCTGCCCATCTCCTTCGGCCAGACCATCAGCCAGCCCCTCGTCGTGGCCGCGATGACCGAGGCGCTGCGCGTCGGCCCGCGCATGAAGGTGCTGGAGATCGGCACCGGCTCGGGCTATCAGGCGGCGGTGCTGGCCAAGCTGGCGCGCCGCGTCTACACGATCGAGCGCTACAAGCCCCTCTCGCGCGAGGCCGAGCGGCTGCTGATCGACCTGCGCATCCATAACGTCGTGTTCGACATCGGCGACGGCAGCAGGGGCTGGCCGGGCCAGGCGCCGTTCGACCGCATCATCGTCACCGCCGCCGCCGAGGAACGCCCGCAGGCCCTGATCGACCAGCTCGCCATGGGCGGCATCCTGATCGTTCCGGTCGGCCGCGATCCCACCGCCCAGGTCGTCGAGCGCATCGTCAAGAGCGACAAGGGCCTGCAGCGCGACACCCTGATGCCGGTGCGCTTCGTGCCCCTGGTGACCGGCGCACTGCCGGTGCTGGGGCAGGGCTAGGGAGTCACCGTCTTGTGGACCGCGGGCGGGACGCCCGCGGTTCGCATGATCGCGAGCAACGATCCCTTCGCCGCTACAGCTGCGGAAGCACCCGCGGGAATGACGCCGGCGCCGGCGACTGCAGCGGCGTCGCCTTCCCGGGGCGACCGTGCTGCCGCATGGCGCGATCGATGGCGGCCAGCAGGTCTTGTTCGACGTAAGGCCTTTTTACCACCGGCCGGTGCGCGTGCTGCAACGGCAGGCCGCTCTTGTCGCCGTCGGTGAGAAACACGAAGGGTATCTCGGCAAAGGCGAGTAGGTCTGCAACCGGAATCGGCATGCGACGGTCGATCGCAAGATCGAGCACGGCGCAGTCGATGGAGCCGCGCGCGATCAGTCTATGCACGTCGGCCAACGACGTCGCTGGGCCGACGACGCGGTAGCCGGCCTCACGCAGGGTACGCTGCAGGTCGAGCGCCACCACGGCTTCGTCCGCGACCACGAGGATCCTGCCGCGCGGCACGTCGTCCGATGCCAGTCCGGCCAGCGGCCAGACGTCATCTGCCCGGCCGATGGTTTGGGGAAGTCGCCAGCTCCACGAATTGCCAAGCGTGGAAGCGGCTGACGGAAGAGTCATCCTTGCCTCCTGTTGGAAATGCGTATGGGGGACGCCAGGACGCCGCTGGGGCGTCCTGGCGTGCGCGTCCCTCGGCTACTGCTGCCGCGTGAGCCGCGGCGCGGGCTCCGCCTCGATGCGGATCGTGCGCGGTTTCTTCTCCTCGGGCAGCTCGCGCTGCAGCTCGACCGTCAGCAGCCCGTTGATCAGCCGGGCACCAACGACCTTGACATGGTCGGCGAGCTGGAAGCGGCGTTCGAAGTCGCGCTCGGCAATACCGCGATGGAGATACTGCGTCTGGCCATTGCGCCCGGGCGCGGCCTTGCCGGTGATCACAAGCTCGTCTTCCTTCTGCGTGACGTTGAGCTCGGCTTCGCTGAAGCCGGCGACGGCCATCGCGATTCGATAGCGATCCTCGCCCGCCTTCTCGATGTCGTACGGCGGGAAGCCGTTGCCGGCCGACTGGCCGGCGACCGTGCCGAGCAGATCGAAGACGCGATCGAACCCGACAGTGGCCCGATAGTAGGGGGCAAAATCCAAATCAGTGCGCATGACATCCTCCTGTGAGCGATGGTTGATGACCGGCCCCACGGGGGCGGCCGGTCGTGCGAATGGGCCGCACGCTCGGAAACAGGGGCGGGGCGGGCAGGGAGGAGGAGCGAGCCGATGCCGCTCCTCCGTCCGTCTCCCCGCTCCCAGTTCCGGGCTAGAAGCCCGCGCCGGCCGGCGTGCCGGCCGACTTCTCCTCCGGCTTGGGCGCATCGGCGACCAAGGCTTCGGTCGTGATCAGCAGCGATGCGACGGAGGCCGCATCCTGCAGCGCCGTGCGCACGACCTTCGCCGGATCGATGACACCGGCTCCCACCAGATCCTGGTACTGGCCGGTGGCCGCGTTGTAGCCCCAGGCGTACTCATCCTTCTCGAGCAGACGGCCGACGATCAGCGAGCCGTCCTCGCCGGCGTTGACGGCGATCTGCCGCGCCGGGACTTGGATCGCCCGTCGCACGATCTCGACGCCGGCGCGCTGGTCGTCGTTGGCCGGTGCGAGCTTGCCGAGGGCCTGCGTTGCGCGCAGCAGCGCCACGCCGCCGCCCGGCAGGATGCCTTCCTCGACCGCGGCCCGCGTCGCATGCAGGGCATCGTCGACGCGATCCTTCTTCTCCTTGACCTCGACCTCGGTCGCGCCGCCGACGCGAATCACGGCGACTCCGCCCGCCAGCTTGGCCAGCCGCTCCTGCAGCTTCTCGCGGTCGTAGTCGGAGGTCGTTTCCTCGATCTGCATCTTGATCTGGGCGATGCGGGCGGTGATGCCGCCCGCGGCGCCGGCGCCCTCGACGATGGTCGTGTTGTCCTTGTCGATCATCACCCGCTTGGCGCGACCCAGCATTTCCAGCATGACGCTCTCGAGCTTGATGCCGACCTCCTCCGAGATCACCGTGCCGCCGGTCAGGATGGCGATGTCCTCGAGCATCGCCTTGCGGCGATCACCGAAGCCCGGCGCCTTGACCGCCGCGACCTTGAGCCCGCCGCGCAGCCGGTTGACGACGAGGGTCGCCAGTGCCTCGCCCTCGATCTCCTCGGCGACGATCAGCAGCGGCTTGCCGCTCTGCACGACCGCCTCGAGCACCGGTAGCATCGCCTGCAGGCCCGACAGCTTCTTCTCGTGGATCAGGACGTAGGGATCGTCGAGCTCGACGCGCATCTTGTCGGGGTTGGTGACGAAGTAGGGCGAGACGAAGCCGCGATCGAACTGCATGCCCTCGACCACCTCGAGCTCGGTCTCGAGGCTCTTGGCTTCCTCGACGGTGATGACGCCGTCGTTGCCGACCTTCTCCATCGCCTCGGCGAGGAAACGGCCGATCTCGGCATCGCCGTTGGCCGAAATGGTGCCGACTTGGGCGATTTCGTCGTTCCTCGTCACCTTGCGAGCGCGTCCCTTGAGATCGCCAACCACCGCCTCGACGGCGAGATCGATGCCGCGCTTGAGATCCATCGGGTTCATCCCGGCGGCAACGCAGCGCGCGCCTTCCCGCACGATCGCCTGGGCGAGAACCGTCGCGGTGGTGGTGCCGTCACCGGCCACGTCGTTGGTCTTGCTCGCCACCTCGCGCACCATCTGGGCGCCCATGTTCTCGAACTTGTCGGCAAGCTCGATCTCCTTGGCGACGGTGACGCCGTCCTTGGTGATGCGCGGCGCACCGAAGCTCTTGTCGAGCACGACGTTGCGGCCCTTCGGGCCCAGCGTCACCTTCACGGCGTTTGCGAGAACGTCGACGCCACGCAACATCTTCTCGCGCGCTTCGGTCGAGAACTTCACTTCCTTGGCAGACATCTGACGACAACCTTCCTTTCGTTACGTGCAAAGGCTGGGAAAACGGCAAAGACTGGAAAATCAGGCGGCGCGGCGCAGCGGCGGCCGGCCCTCGAGCACACCCATGACGTCGCTTTCCTTCATGATCAGCAATTCTTCGCCGTCGATCTTGACCTCGGTGCCCGACCATTTGCCGAACAGGATGCGGTCGCCGGCCTTGAGGCCGATCGCGACGAGCTTGCCGTGCTGGTCGCGGGCTCCCGGGCCGACCGCGACCACCTCGCCCTCCATCGGCTTTTCCTTGGCAGTGTCGGGAATGATGATGCCGCCGGCGGTCTTCTCCTCGGCATCGATGCGGCGCACGACGACACGGTCGTGCAGCGGACGGAAATGCATGCAGATCCTCCTGGTGCCTCAACAACGGGGTCATGAACCGGGACCAGGCCCGGGCGAGGGCGATTTAGAAATCGCGATTTGCGGCTTCAAGATGGCGGGCGAGATTTTTTGGCACTCCTGTCTCGGGAGTGCCAGAACGTGCTAAGTTGTTGTCCAGTCGACTAATTCTGGTGTTGCCTTTGGTGCCGTCTGCAAATTTCCACTGGCTAGGCAGTGATCTGGAGGACAGAGCCTGGTGTGCCGAAACCACGCGGCACCTTGCCTTTCCGGCGGCCCCGCAGGGGCTTTCAGTCGCAGGCTGCTGTACACAACGAGATTTCTGCTCCAATTCATTGAAATAAAAGGGAAACAGCGCTTATCGCCCTATTTCGGCCGGATTCGTTGTGCAGTAAAATGCCACCATGATGTCCGGCTTGCGCTTCCTTTCGCCCTCGGCGCGCGGTTGTCGTGCCAGCGTGATGATGCTGCTCGCGCTGGGGCTCGGCGCCTGTTCCAGCATGTTCGGTGGTGGCCGTGGTGGTACCATGGAGTATCCCGGCTCGGGCGCCGGTCCGGGCGCAACGGCCATCTATGTCGTCAAGGACAAGGACACGATCGAAAGCGTGTCGCAGCGCTACGGCGTGCCGGTTCAGGTCATCGCCGAGCGCAACAAGCTGCAGCCGCCCTATACGCTGAAGCCGGGCCAGTCGCTGGCGATGCCGGGCGCCAGGTTCGTCCCCGATTCCGCGGGCGAGCCGGTGACCGCGACTGCCAACCACGCGCCGGGATCGGTGAAGCGCGAAGCGCTCGCGAGTCCCGTAAAGGGCGAGCCGCCGCGCTCGGCGGCCCCCCGTGAGCCGACGACGCTCAGCCCGCCGCCGAGCCAGACCAGTGTCACCGTGCCGGCCACGCCGCCGGCGCCACCGGCAGCGTCAGCGCCACCGCCCGCCCGCATGGCGTGGCCGATCAAGGGCAAGATCCTGGTACCCTACGGCGCCAGCGCCGGCGGCCAGAAGAGCGATGGCATCGACATCCAGGCCGAGCCGGGGGCACCGGTGAAGGCGGCCGAGGGTGGCACGGTCGTGTACTCGGGCAGCGAGGTCGCCCATCTCGGCAACCTGCTGCTGGTGCAGCACCCCGGCGGCTACATCACGGCCTACGGCAACAACGAATCGCTGCTGGTGAAGAAGGGCGACACCGTCAAGAAGGGCCAGGCCATCGCCAAGGCCGGCAACTCGGGCGGCGCCGCGAGCCCGCGCGTGCATTTCGAGGTGAGGCGCGGCGGCAGCCGCACTGTCGATCCGATGACGGTCCTGCCACCACCTTAGGCGGCCCGCCTCGGATTGGATTGGCCGGATGGAAGGACGCGACAGGCCTCACCCTGATCGGGTTTTTCGCTTCGGGCGTGGGGGCGCCTGCGTTCTCTTCGCTGCGACCCGGTGCGCTGCCGCCAGGGCGGCGCGCGCCCACATCACCAGCTCGTCGGGCTCGTCGATCAGCCGCTCCGGCACGCGCCAGAAGGCGAGGTCGATGCTGGCGCCCTTCTTCGCGTAGTTGAGCGGCGGATGGGCCTCGGCTTCCCTGAAGGTCTCGCGGTTGTGGTCGTCGACGCGGACATAGAGCGTGTCCTCCGTCACCATGCCGAACATCACGCCCTGGCAGAACACACCGGTCTTGCCGAACATGCGCCGCATCGAGACGGGACCCATCGGGGCGAGCTGCTCGCGCAGGAACTCGGCGAAGGAAGCGCTGGCGACCATGGTCAACCCTCTGCAGCCCGCGGCGGAAACTCCTCGAACTGCGGCAGGCCGTCGGTGATGGTGAACCACGGTGCCTTGGAGCCGACGAAGATGTGGGCGCCCGGCCGGATGGTGGGCGCGTCGACCAGCGTTCCCATGGCGACATGGACGAAGCCGCCGTTGCGCACGACCGAATAGAGCAGCGAGCCGCACAGCCGGCAGTGCGTGTCGTTGGCGCTGTCGTCGCCGAAAATCATAAGCCTGCTCTCGCCCTGGGTGACGATCAGCCTGTCCCGCTCGATGCCGGCGAACGGCTTGAAGGCCGACCCGGTCGTCCGCCGGCAATTCGAGCAATGGCAGTTCATCGCATAGAGGAAGGCGTCGGGCACGGTGTAGACGACGGCGCCGCAGAAGCACTTGCCGGAAAGGATGCGGATCGTCGTCGACTCGGGGTCTGTCACGTGCCTTCTCCGAACAGGTCCCATTGCACGAATTACCTCTCCGCCGTCGTCCTGAGCGGCGCGAAGGACCTCATTGCCGTCTGCCGCAGGTGTTCCTGTGGATTGTGGCGATGAGATCCTTCGCTGTGCTCAGGATGACAAGAGAGATCGCCAGACTACCTACGCCGTCTTGGGCTGGACCAGGCCGGGATACATCACTGCGTCGCCGTGCCTCGCCATGTAGGCCAGCTCGTCCTCGGTGATGTACTCCGGCTTGTTGCCGGTCGCCGCGCAGAGGGTCTCGACGATGATGTTGCGCTTGACCTCGCTCACCAGCACGCAGGTGCGGTGATAGGCCTCCGAGACGGTGCGCCCCAGCACCGTGAAGCCGTGGCGGCGCATGATGATGCAGTTGGTGTCCTGGATGAACGTCTTGATCGGCGCCACGTCCTCCTCGACGTTGACGCTGGCCGGCAGGTAGTGCGCGGGCTTCTGCATCAGGTAGCCGTAGGTCAGGCTGAAGGAGCGGATCTCCTGGAAGCCCGCCGCCAGGAAGGCGATGGTCTCGTCGTGATGCAGGTGGATCACGGCGTTGACGTCGGGCCTGAGCCGCAGGATCTCGCGGTTCATCTGGTGACCCACCGTTGTCGCCCGCTCGCCGCGCAGGATGCGGCCGAACGGGATGTCGGTGATCACCAGATCCTCCTCCTCGACCTCCTCCAGGCTGATGCCTTGCGGCTTGGCGTAGCACACGCCGTGCTCGTGGTCGGGATGGGGCACGCGGATCACCATGCCGCCGACACTGCTGTTCACCAGCCCGCGGGCCGCCAGGCGATGGGCGTACGTGACGTAGCTCTTCGTGACCTTCGGGTCTAAGACGACGTCGGGCTCGGGCGTCAGTTCGTTGACCTGGTAGGTCCTTGGCGTGTTGCTGCCGTCCATCACGGGGTCCTTTCCAGGCAAAGCTTAGGCCACCCCGGGCTTCGGTGGTAGTCGGCGGCCTCATGAGAAGCTGCGCATTCGCATCTGGACGCGCGCCATTGACCACGGCAACGCAAGCCGGCCGATTGCCGTTGGATTAGCCCGGCCGGCATGGATCAGCTTCGTACGATCGCGCCGGCCGAGAGGAGGTGAACATGAGCGACGGCGATCCCGTCTTTCTCTTCGATCTCGACGGCACGCTGGTCGACAGCGTCTATCAGCATGTTCTCGCCTGGAAGGAGGCGCTGGAAGCGGAGGGGATCGATCTTGCGGTGTGGAAGATTCATCGAAAGATCGGCATGAGCGGTGGTCTGTTCACGCACCAGCTGCTGCGGGAGACCGGGCTCGGAATCGACGGGGCGCGGGTCGACCGGCTGCGCCAGTTGCACGCGGCGGCCTACCAGCGATTCTCGGTGCATGTCCGGCCTCTGCCGGGGGCGTCCGATCTGCTGGCCTGGCTGTCCTCCTCGGGCATCCCGTGGAACATCGCCACCAGCGGCCGCATGGAAACAGCCGCCGTGACGTTCGCCAGGCTGGAGGTCGATCCTGCGCGGACTCCGGTCGTGACCCGCGATCAGGTCAGGTACGGCAAGCCGGACCCCGATCTGTTCGTCGCAGCGGCGGAGCGGCTTGGCAGCTCCACGCGCGGCGCCATCGTGGTCGGCGACAGCATCTGGGACATGCTTGCCGCCGTGCGCTGCGGGGCGCTCGGGGTGGGTCTCCTGAGCGGCGGCTACGGCGCCGATGAACTGAGGCAGTCGGGGGCGCTCCGCGTCTACGACGATCCGGCGGACCTGCTCGCTCACATCGACGAGGTGGGCGGGCGTCGCTGATCGCCCTGGGCTCGCCCTTCATCATCCCGCGCCGCGCCCGAAGCCGGCGGCTGAAGCGGCACCCCGCGCAGGGTCGGAGCGCCGCCAGCCGAGGGCGCCGGCTACTTCACGTAAGCGAGATCGACGGCGCCGATTCCCGCGGCGACGTTCAGGCCGACATTGCCCTCCACGCTGATCGGTTGCAGCGTGATCTGCTTGTTGCTGCCGCCCAGCAGCACATTGGCGCCGACGCCTACACCGACCGTGCCCGACGCCGTTGCGCCGCCGTACGATCCGGCGAGCGCACCGGGAGCGATGTTGCCGGGCGCGAACACCAGCCAGACCATGTGCGCTTCCTTGGTGAAGCCGATGTCGATGCCGAACTTCTTGATTGCGCCCGTGTAGCGCTCGGCCTTTCCGTCGGTGCGGGTGAATATGCAGCTCAGTTCCTTCGAGGAGCCGAAGACAAACCCGACGCCGCCGGCGACCGTGCAGCTCAGCGAGCCGACATTCGCGCCGGATTGGCTGATCGCCGCGGGAATCGCCGCGAACAACGTTGAGGCTGCCGCACCGGCGGCGAGAAGACGCTTGATCATTGATTAACTCCTCGGTCTTGAAGACACCGATGATGAGGTAGCGGCCGCGGGTGTCTTCTCCGTGTCACTGCTGCGGCGAGATGTGTCATCTGTATCATGTCGGCCAATCTGGCCGTTTGACGGCCATCAATCCGACGGTCTGGCCGCCGGGAGCCCCGGCTGATAGCGTCCACCCTCATGAAACGCGGCATCTACGCGGGTTCGTTCGATCCCGTGACCCTGGGCCATCTCGACGTGATCCGTCGCGCCGGCCTGATCGTCGACGAGCTGCGCATCATGATTGGCGTCAACCCGAAGAAGCGCGGCGGCTTCTTCAAGGTCGAGAAGCGGCTGGCGCTGATCGAGGAATCGCTCGAGCACATGAACTGGTTCGGCAAGGGACAGGAGCGCCTTCCCGGTCGGCACGTTCAGCGGGCTCCTGATGGATTACTGCAAGACGCACGCCGTCGCCTTCAACATACGCGGCCTGCGCGCGGCGCAGGATTTCAACTACGAGTTCGAAATGCACGGCACCAATATCGACATGGCGCCCGAGGTCAACACCGTGTTCCTGGTGGCGCCGCCGGAGTTCCAGTTCATCAGCAGCACCACCATCAAGGAGCTCGCGAGCTACCGCTCGCCGGCGCTCCGCAAATACGTGACGCCGTGCGTGGCGAGCGCACTGTTCGAGGCCAATTAGCGCCGGCAACCCGGGTGAACAGCGGACGCCAGCTCAGCGGGTCGGGTTGTACTGGTAGTCCTCACGCGAGCTGCCTTCGGCCCGCAGCCCGGGCGGCAGCGGCGCGCGGCTCGCGTTGACCTTGGCGTGGGCGTCGAGCGCGGCTTGGTCGGACCACAACTCGAGCAGCGTGAATTTGTCGGGATTCAGCACGCTCTGAAACACCTCGAACTGTTCGCAGCCGGGCTCCTTCGCGACATCGGCGCAGCGCTGCCGGAGGGCCTGTGCGAGTTCCGTCCCTTTGCCGGGGACCGCATTGATCGAGACGACGAGCCGAACTTTCATGGTGTATCCCCATGCGAATGACGTCCAGGAGTAGTTACCCCAACCTGCCGCGCGTCAAGCGGAAGGAATCGTGATCGAACGCGACCCCTGCGCTGTGGATGGCTCGACCTCACACGATCCGCCCGTCGATCTTGTAGACGCCCTTGCGATCTTCGATCTCGAGCACCCAGAGGTCAGGATCGCGGGCGACCTGGCGGGCGATGTAGGCATCGGCCTCGGCCTCGGGAACGGGATTGGGGCCGGTGCCGCGGCTCCACGCCGGCTCGTCGTCGAACGAGCTCGTCTGCGTGTAGACCGTGACGCCGGCTTCGAACCGGTTGAGCTTCAGCAGCACCGTGCCGGCGTCCGGATCGCCGCGCCGCACGACGGTGGCGGGAATGAAGGCGCGATCGCACAGGCGCACCTGCGCGCTGACCCACAGGCCGGTGGTGAGACCCATCACCATGCCGGCACGCCCTACGCCAGCGCGGCGTCGAGATTGTCGAAGACGGCGCGCGCACCCCGCCAGCGATAGCCGACGCAGGCGAAGGGCAGGGCCTGCAGGGCGACGTCGTGGGAATTGATCAGCGCGGCAGGCGCGATCAGGATTGGCCGCAGCCGGCGATCGCCGCCCGCCGCGGCGAGCGACAGCGAGCCGACCGCCAGTGCGAGCTCGTCCGGACGGCCATCGGCCACCAGGGCGAACAGCGGGCGCGGCAGCTCGCCGCGCAGCGTGAACAGATCGGCCGCGCCGCCGAACAGGCCGCGCTTGGCGAGCTCCTCGTGCAGCGCGCCGTTGACCAGCCGCCGATCGCAGGCGGCGCGTGCCGAGTCGAGGAGCGCCGGCGGCACGCAAAGACCGGTTCGGGGCGCCAAGGCCTGGCCCGCCTTGAACGCGCGAACGGAGTTGACGAACTGCCCGAGCAGGCGCGCGAATCGCGGACTGTCGAGCGGCGCCACGACCAGCGCCTCGGTCTCCCTGCCGTCCGGCCAGGCGAGCGGGCACCACACGCCGTCGCCCAGGAAGCTGCGGAAGTCGGCCTTGCGCCGGCCCTGCCGCGTGCCGCCCATGCGACCGGAATGCACGAGATAGAGCGCGCCCGCATCGTCGCTCGCGATCAGCCCGGCCAGCCTGCGGTCGGCGCCGGCGCGCGGCAGGTTGATCTCGCAGGTGACGCTTTCGCGGCGCGCCGGTGCGTCCGGCGCATGGCCGAGCAGCAGGGCGTACCGGTTGGCCGTGCCGTTGCGCGCCGTGCGCGCTTCAAGGGCCCACCAGAAGCCTTCGTCGCGCATCCAGCGGATGGTGGTGGTGAGCTCGCCGCCACGCCATGTCAGACGCACGCCCCGTGCAGGCACACCCTTCAGGGTGCTGTTCAGACGCTTGACGGCGCGCTCGATGCGCCGCGGCTCCTCGACGACACTCAGCATGCGCAATTCTAGCGCCGCTTGGCGCTCTTGCCGATGTGGACAGGTTGGGCCATGAACGCCTCCTATGAATATCGGGGCGGGCACCGCGCCGATATTCTCAGCATCGTGGTGCGCGCCGGGGCGTGCTGGGTGTCTCTCCCCAAGTTTCCCGTGTCGCCCTCGACCATGGCCGATCCGCCCCTTCTCGCACTCTCCGACATCCGCTACAGGCTCGGCGGCCAGGTCATCCTGGACGGCGTCGAGCTCGGTATCGCGCCGGGCGAGCGGCTGAGCCTGGTCGGCCGCAACGGCGCCGGCAAGTCGACCCTGCTGCGCATCCTGGCCGGCGAGCCGATCGCCGATTCAGGCATGCGCTTCGCCCAGCCCGGGGTCACCATCGCCACTTTGCCGCAGGAGCCGGACTTTTCCGGCAATCCCACCGTCGCCCACTATGTCGCGTCGGCGCTCGTCGATTCGCATGGGCCGTCGGACTATCGCGTCACCGCGCTGCTCGACGAGGTGAAGCTCGACGGCGCGCTCGAGCCGGCGACCCTGTCGGGCGGCGAGGCGCGCCGTGCCGCCCTGGCGCGGGCCCTGGTGGCCGAGCCCGACGTGCTGCTGCTCGACGAGCCGACCAACCATCTCGACCTGCCGACCATCGAATGGCTGGAAGGAAAGCTTGCAGCCTGGAAGGGCGCCTACGTGCTGGTGAGCCACGACCGGCGCTTCCTCGCCAACCTGGCGCGCGCGGTGCTGTGGCTCGACCGCGGCATCGTGCGCCGGCTCGACAAGGGTTACGCGGCGTTCGAGGACTGGTCTGGTGACATCCTGGAACGCGAGGCGACCGAGCGTCACAAGCTCGACCGCCTGATCGAGCGCGAGACCGAATGGGCCGGCAAGAGCATCCGCGCCCGCCGCACCCGCAACGAAGGTCGCCTGCGCCAGCTCCAGGCGCTGCGCAGGCAGCGCCAGCAGCAGATCGGCGCCGTCGGCCGCGCCACCATCGAGGTCGGCGCCGCCGAGCAGTCGGGCTCGCTCGCCATCACGGTGCGTCACATCTCCAAGCGCTGGGGCGAGCGAACCATCGTCGGCGATTTCTCGACCCGCATCTTCCGCCGCGACAGGATCGGCCTGATCGGCCCCAACGGCGCGGGCAAGACGACGCTCTTGCGCATGCTGATCGGCGAGCTCGAGCCCGACACCGGCTCGGTGAAGCTCGGCGCCAACCTGGTGCCGGTGGTGATCGACCAGAGGCGCACCGAGCTCGATCCGGAGAAGACGCCGTGGGACATCCTGGCCGACCGCAACGATCACCTCTCGGTGCGCGGCCGGCCGATGCACGTCATGAGCTACCTGCGGCAGTACCTGTTCCGCGACGAGCAGGCGCGCCAGCCGGTGCGCACCCTGTCGGGCGGCGAGCGCAACCGGCTGCTGCTGGCCAAGGCGCTGGCCGCGCCCTCCAACCTGCTGGTGCTCGACGAGCCGACCAACGATCTCGACGCCGACACGCTCGACCTCCTGCAGGAGGCGCTGTCGGACTATGACGGCACCGTGCTGCTGGTGAGCCACGACCGCGACTTCCTCGACCGGCTGGTGACCTCGACGATCGCGCTCGAGGGCGACGGCACGGCGATCGAGTATGCCGGCGGCTACAGCGATTACGTGG
>NZ_JBFWZI010000101.1:0-26774 GCF_050185545.1 Reyranella sp.
AGCTCGAGACCAAGCTCGCCGCGCGTGGCGCCGACGAGGCCGAGCTCGCCAGCCTGCTGGCGCCGATCGAGGCCGAGGTGCGCAAGCGCCTCGGCAACTTCATCATCGCCGAGGACGACCAGACCCTGGAGGGAGTGATCCTCGCCATCCTGCTCGAGCGCGCACACACGCTGTCGACGGCGGAGATGTTCACCGGCGGCCATCTTGCCGCCCGGCTGGCGCCGCTGGCCGGCGCGGAAAAGGCCTTCCGGCGCGGCGTCGTGGTGCGCGAGCCGGCCGAGCTCGGCATCGCCGATGTCTCGACCGCGGCGGCCGAGACGGTGAGCCGGAGCTTGCGCGAAACGAGCCGCAGCAGCCATGCGCTGGCGCTCCTGATCGAGCTCGACCAGGGCGCAGACCGGCCCGATTTCGGCGGCACCATCGCCATCGGCATCGCCGATGCCGACACGGTGGTGTCGCGCCAGGCCCGCCTGATCGGCGGTCGCGAGTGGGTCCGCGCCGGCGCCGTCGAGCTCGGCCTCGACTGCCTGCGCCGCCACCTGCTCGACCTGCCGGTCGACGAACGCATCGACTTCGAACGGCGGTAGCGCGCCCGCGAACTCATGCTCTTCCGGACCGCGAGCGTCTCGCTCGCTCATGAGCTCGAGCGGGCGAGACGCTCGCGGTCCGGAAGAGCATGACTCCCACAAGCGTGTTCGGCGTGCTGCCGCAGGTCCTGCGGGCCTGGATCGGGGTGGTGCTCTACCGCTTCGAAACCAGCATTCGCGTCTCGACAGTGCTCGTCATGGTCGGTGCCGGCGGAACCGGCTGCGAGCTCATTGGCTCCATGGAGCTGTTCGCCTGCGAGGACACGGCCGCCTGCGTGATCGTGATCCCGGTGCTCGTGCTGGCGGCCGACCTGGTGTCCACCTCGACGGCCTGCTCTCAGCCCGTCCCGACCGTGGCGCCGTGCTCGACCGCCGCCGCCGCAACCTTGGCGCCCGGCTTGTCGAACACCACGACCAGCGTGAACTTCCCATCGAGTTGCTGGATCGGGGTGACCTGCACCGCGCCCTCGACTTTCGCAACCTGCGTCAACATCCCGATCTTGTCCTCGGGCACATCATGGATTTGCTTGATGACAAACATGTTCATTCTCCTATTTCAGACCAAGTTTCTTGACCAACTTTTGACGATCCGCGGGATAGCCAACGAGAAGCTCGAACACCGTACGATCTATCCCTTCCGCCTTCAGTGCCTTGACGGCCTCCTGAAGTTTTGCCTGGTCCAGGTTTCCGTCGGCCTTGAGCAGGAATTTCTCGAGGAGCTTGGTGTTTTCATCCGATGAATACGAGAAGCTCGTGATGGGTCCGACCTGAACGATCGGAGCGGTATCCGTTTTCGCGTCGCCCTTCTTCGCCTCGACCTGGGCTTGCTTGACGGCGTTGGCCACCTGGGTTTCGATGGAGGTCGGCAGGCAGATGTTGATGTATCCTTGTATCGCGGCAAAAGCCGCGGGCTGGTTGTTGTAACCGCCGGGCGGCAGTGCACTCTTGTAGGTCTGCTGCATATTGCGGACGAGTTGAATAACGTCGGCTGCCGGCAGCTCATAAATCAGGCCGCTCGCCAGATTGTCGACGCTGGCAGTCGCCAAGCCGAATGCGATGCCAGTGATCGCCAATGCCTGCGCGGCGACGCTCACGGCTCCCAATATTCCCAGCGTCGCCGACCCGAGGAGCGCAAGCTGCTGCTTGGTGGTATTCTTGTCGCGATAGAACCTGTTGAGCGCCCCTAAGTAGTCGGTGCACTGAAGATCGACGTAATTGATGCCGGCGAGGACGAAGACCCGCCATTGCTCGCTGGTATATTGTTCAGGCCTGCCCGCCTCCGCCGGAATACCTGCCGCCCTGCTGATCGCGGCGGTAATGGATGCCTGATCACTTGCATAGGCTTCCACCTTGGCCCTATCGATTCGCGAGTCGGCCCCTGAAAACAGCAAGTGTCGCTCGGCGGAGCTGCACGCGCCAAGTAGCAGCAGGACGGTAAGGCCCGCCAGTATTCTGATGATCTCCTTCACCGTACTCCCCCTTCGGTACGCCGATGTTCGTCGTCATTCTTCGAATGAATCGAGTGGACGATCCCGATCGGTCGCCTTGTTGACGATCTTTACGCTGTCGATACGCACGCCACTCTTACTTGTATTCGTCTTGCGATAGCGCCCCGGCGTCGTCGCCGCGCAATCCGATCGGCGCAGCGACAGCACCAGCGCGGCAAGAAAGTCATGTCACTGTCGGGCACCTTCATGCCGGCGGAACGGCGGGCAGGTCGAAACCCTCCACCGCGTCCACTACGCGAGACAGGGCAGAGTCGTGGCTGACCGCTATGTCGTGATTGGCGATTGGAGCCACGGTTCCTGCAATGTCGGTGGGGCCGAGGCGGTCCGGAATCCCATCATGCCGCCGGAGCGATGCGTCGTGAACGACCATCGTGGCCAGATAGCGGGCCTGCTTCGTGAGAGTCTCGTTGCCTTTGGTGAAGTGCGTCGTGACGAACGCGGTGTCGAGAAGCGCCCGTCCCTTCTCCGAGAATCGTGCATTCTCCGTTGGCCTACTACGATCGACGCCGTCCATCACGGGCGTGTCCCAATATAGGCAATCGAAGGCCGAGTGGCCGATCACAGCTGGCGGGGCGACCTCGGTCGAGGTGGTCGGCCTCGTCGACCGCAAAGTCTTCATGGCTGCGGTCCATGCCAGGTAGCCATTGCTGTACGGCGCGAGGAGAAGGCGGGCGCTGGCGATCGCCTGATTGGCCCAGGCGTCGTCGTCGGCTTCACCAAGCTGCCGACGCACGGCGTTGAGCCCTTGCCGCAACAGCCCGGTGATTCCGTCATGCGTGTTGAGATAGCCGGTGACAATGTCGTTTCCGGCAGTCTTCTGCATGGTCGGGGCGATCACCACGGCGTTCTTCTCCGTCGTGCGGACCTGGTCCGGCAACCTATGGGTCGTCCAGGCAAAGTTCTGGGGATCGGGCTCGCGGCCGTGAAAGAACAGGACGACCAGCAACGGCAGATCGAGCGACAGCCTCGGATGCCAAGCCAGCAGCGCATTGGGCGGCGACGCGAGACCACCTATGGCGAGCTCTGCGCGGAGCATGTTCGTCGGGGGCGACGGCATGACCTTGCCCTCCTACAACCGGCACTGCATGAGAGCGAACAGCGTCTCGCCGGCCTGCTCCGTCGGCAGGAGAAAGCCCGAGCCGTCGAGCCGCAGCGGACGCTTGGTCACCGAATTGCCGACATTGCCTCCGACGACCATCACCTTGTCGGCCGTCACTTCCACCACGAGATCGGTATGGCCCTTGTAGTCGCCGCCATTCTGGTGGTCGTAGTCGACGCCGGCCTGGCGCGCCCAGCACACCAGATCGCCGACCTTGGGCTGAACCGCCGCGAGCCGTACCGTCCAATATGAGGCGGCCTGACGCTGTTGAAGGAAATCGCGGATCCCTTGGGATATGAAGACGCTGTGCTGCGTGGAATAGCGGAAGCGGCTGCCGGCCCCGGCGCGGCGGATCACCCAGGAGATGAACGCGGCAGACCACGGCCAGTCGTGATTGCGTCCGTCGAGGCCGTTGGTGTTCGTGCCGTCCTGCCAGTAGGTACCGACCCTCTTGTAGTAGCCGCCGTCTTCGCCTTCTAAATGTCCCGCCTGGATCGTGCGGCCCGCGAGATCGTAGGTCTGCTGTCCGAACAATTCCCACTCCGCGAGCGCGCCGGCAGCGGCAGTCGTGGCGAAGGCGCTGGGCACGGCGTCGGCAGCCGTCGCAGACGGCGACGGCGCGTCGGACGCGCCCAGGCGAAAGGCACCGAAGTCGGCCGCAGCCTCATTGAGGTCGACGCTGAGACCATCCCAGTTCTGGTCGATATGCGGATCCTGCGCGAGCGCCCAGCGCCCGGACGTGTAGAACGCCTTCGACCCCTCGAAGGCACGCGAGGCGCTCAACCAGGCATAGTCGCACATCGCCGCGTCGAGCAGCGCCGCCAGCACCACGCCGTCGCTATAGATGCCAAGCTTGTAGCGCCCTGCGATGCCGGAGCGGACGCCTGCGATGTATTTCTTGATACCGCTGACGTGGCTGCCCTTGTAGCCGCCGGGCAGGTGCTCGAGCGCGAAGTAGATCGCGGAACCCTCGGGTTGACCGACGGCAACCGCCTGCGCCAGGGCAATCTTGGCATGATGCAGCCCCATGTCTTCAGTCAGAGCCGGATCGCCATCATCTTCAAACACGGTGAACATGGACATGCCGGCAGAGTCGATGCGCTTTGCCTCGGCGGCGGTCAGTCGCTTCCACGCGCTCGACGAATAGTAGCGGCCGACAGCGCCGACGCCGCGGTCCTTCAGCACGTCGACCTTGGCCGACACGTTGCTGCTGGTGTCGATGACGATCATCGCCATTGATGCCTCCTGTGGTGCAAGGTCATTTCTTCACTGACACATGGATGTGGGCGGAGTTCTCGAAGAACACCCAATCGCAGCCCGCTTCGATTGCGCGCCGGCTCAGCCTGCCGAGCTTGTTGCCGTCGATCGGCGTGGTCGTGAGGTCGGCGGCCCGGCCCTCGTAGTGCAGCGAGTTGCCGGCATGCTCGTTGTTCTCGTCCCATGCTTCGGTCACGCGCAGCTTTACCCCGACCCACTCCCTGGCTACCCGGACTGCGAGATCGTCGAGCTTCTCCTTCAGCCGCGGTGTCATCATCCGGTCGGCGCCGGTGTGCTCCTCGTCCTTGAAGACGATGTCGAAATTGTTGTTGGTGACCAGCAGCGTGGTGAAGTCCGGATCGTTGCGACGGATCTTTCTGCTCATCGGACCGCAGGCTGCGGCTTCGGATGTCGCCGGCACATGCTGGTTCTGGGTCAGATCGTTGGGCATCTCGGCTCCTCTCATGAAAGTTGGTGTCAGTGCGCCTGCGTCCCGGTCGGCGCTGCCGCGGCAGCCGAAGCAGCCAGCTCCCCCGCGAAGAGTTCACCAACTCCAGCATGGCGCGCGACCGAGGCATCGACTGTCGTGCCCTCGAGTACCTCGGCGGCAATCGCCGATTCGTCGGGGCACTGGTTGGGCTGCAACTTGATCAGCAGTGGGCGATTGGGATCGCCGTTGTTCCAGCAGGAGAATTGCCGAGGCGCCAGGCAGATGTGCGATACGGCGCCTGCTTGCCCCAGGAGAGAGCCGGCGAAGGCCTTGCGCTCCGCTCGGTTGCGGATCACCCAGGCGACGGCGACTTTGCCATCGCGTGGCTCGCCCCGCGCCTCGCCAAAGAGCGTGCGCGCCAGGGTGGCGGCGTCGTTCTGATCATAGTTCATGATGCCCTCTTTGGTTGCTAGGAAAGAACCTTGCCGGTGACGTCCTTCAGGCCGCCGAGAATGGAAGCGAGCGTGCCCAGGAACTTGGTCGCGTTCTCGTTGGCATGGATGATGCCGTCGATCTGCTTGTTCACGTCGGCGAAGCTCCGGACGGCGTTCCGCAGCTCGTCGGATTCGGCGATCTGCTGGATCTGGTGACGCAGCACGGTCTGGTAGAGCAGGACGAGCTCGCTGGACTGCTCGTCGAGCGCATCGGCGGTGTTGAGGTCGCCGTGCTTGATGGCGTCGTTGGACTGCCGCCGGGTCTCGACGATGAGATGCGGCAGGCGGTCTGCGCAGGCGTCCACCTGGATGGAAAGCTGCCCTAGGTCTTTGGTGTTGGTCATTTGCTCGCCCTCGCTCACTTGTCTGTCTTCAACTTGGCGATAGCCGTGTTCATGGCATCGATGCTCTTCCCGAACTCGCTGATCGCGGCGAAGGCCGCAGCGGGATCGAGGCTCGGGTGGTTCAAGGAATCCCTCAGGGCGGCGTGCGCCTTGCGCATCTTCACGAACGGTTCTTGGACGTTCATTTCGGCGTACGCTTGCAGGTCGATGGCTTCCTGCACGAGCTGCTCTCCCGCCGCCTGTAGCTTTGCACGATCGGCTCCCGATTGGCGAAGGCGCGTCAGCGCCTTCGTCGCCCAATTGAGATCGTCCGACTTCCCGGCGATGACGCTGAGCTGCAGCTTCTTCGCTATCGCAGAGAGCTTGTCCTGCGCGATGCCGATCGACGGGTCGGCGGCGTTGACGATGTCGCGCAGGTCGAGGAAACGCCGGTAGTCGAGATATGCCCCGACAAACCAGTTCACGATTCCCAGTCCGGCGCCCGTGACACCGCCGATCGCCGGACCGCCAAAGGCCGACGCGAGCGCTGAAGCCGACGAACTGGCCTTGCTCGCCGCATCCTTGAGATCGGCAATGTCCTTGGCTTGCGCGAGCGTGAGGAGCGCCTTGCCGTAGCCGTCCAGTGCGCCGGCCAGCTCCAGCGCTTCGGGCGCAGCAGGCTTGTAGATGATCTGGTGCTCGACCCCGCCATGCGACATGACGGGGGTGCACGCGCCTTCGATACAGCTCTCCGGAACGATGAGACTGTTGCCGCTGTTCAAGCCAACTCGCACCTGCGAGGCAATGAAGGATTTTCTCTCCGCCTCCGACAGGGAGACGAAGGCGGTCTTGGCACTCGAGAGCCCACCCGCCAGCCCGCTTGCCTGGATCTGGTAGGAACTCATCGAGCACGCCGTCAGGCACAGGCCAACAGCGAATATCGGGATGGCCGATGTCGAGATGGAGAGTGGTAATCGCATCGCCTTCGCCCCCTTGTGACGCCGATATCCGGCGGAAACTGCCTGTCTCATCCAAGCAGCGCGGTCAGCTCGGGGTCGTCCGCAGGGAAGCCGGTAAGGTCGTTGTCTTCCGCACCCGCAGCTGGCTTCCACGCAGCCCGCAGCTGCTCGCGACTGGAAGCGTCGGCGGTGATCGCCACCTGGGCTTCCCGGAGCACGCGCTGCTTGAGCTCATCGAGCGTCGACTGGGCCGCGCTCTTGTCCTTCTCGTCGGCATATTTCTGGCCGAACGCGCACGTCAGCCAGAGATGCAGCTTCGCGTTCTTGTCGGCACCCGGCCTCTGCGCCAGGCGCTCGCCGATCCTGATCGCCTTGGCATAGCCCTGAGGGCGCGGCTCATAGAGCGCGTTGAGAAGATCGACCTCCGACTCAGAACCTTCGTCCGCCAAGCGGGCCGCATCGCTGCGCCGACCCAATGCCGTATAGACGGTGGCGAGTTGCTGGCGGAAAGTCGCGTTGGCAGGATCACTTCGGTTCGCGGCTTCGAGCGCCACGGCAGCCGCGGGCAGATCGCCGTTGCGGGCCTGCGCGCTGCCCCATGCCGCCAGCTCCATCGGAGTCGTCAGTGCCTGGAGAGGCGTGTGCCTCAACGTGTAGTCAGCCTCAGCCAGGCCGTCCGATGCAGGCATGACCTTGCTGGCGGAGATGTCGAGGGTAAGGCCAGCTTGGCTTGAGATCTCGACGCTCTCCGCCGGTGGACTATCGATCGAGTCGAGAAGCTTGGTGAGAATAGTCCGCGTAGCGACGTAACCGAGCCAGAAGCCGCCGGGTGCAAAGTAGAAGAACAAGGCGAGCGCGAGCACCGGCCCGACCTTTGTCCAGCCAATACCGAAGTCGTTGATCTTCTCGGCGGCAGTCCAGAGGAAGCTTGGCGCGGCCAGGAGCTGGGTGAGGCCCACGCCAACGATCGTCTTCGTCAACCAGTCAGAGACATCTTCGAGGTTGGTGTTGACGCGACTGGAAGCATTGAGCGCCGCACCTGACGGCGTCGGTGTCGCCATCGCTCCGCCGCTCCCTGCCGCCGGGACCGCGGCCCCATTGCCGGATGGTCGTGCCAAGGCACGCGGCACACCGAAGAGCAGCCCGAGAAGCCAGGCCGAGATTGTGAAGGCGGCCCCGAGAAGAAGACTGAGAGCGGCAACGCGCAAGCCCGACGGCGCATCGGCTTGGGCGGCGGCTGCAATGCCAGCCAGAACGATGCCGGTGAGGCCGATCAGGCAAAAACGTAGCCAGTACCAGTCGGCAATCGCGGCGAAATCCCTCCGCCGCAGCATTTTCGAGAAAGTAACCATCGGTTCCCCTTCACGTCCAATCACGCCCGGGAGCGAATGACAGAGAGGCCAGTCGGGTCTCGGGGACTTCCTCTCCTGATCCGGTAGGTCGGACCCGCCTTGTCCGACCCTCCCCCCGGATAGGCATGCAGCTCGGGCGGCTTCCCCGCGTCGGCAGCGTCGGCGGTGGGTACGGCGCCCATCGCCGCCAGCCCCATGAGCGCAAGCGCGAGGACAATGGTGCGTCGCATGTGCCTCTCCCCTTTTCTCTCGCAGGGCCAGCGGGCGGCCCATACGAGCGGACCAGGCCCGGATAGATGTCGTCGGTCCGGTGTCGTGAGCAGGAGACACTACTTGCTGTTATCGCAGCGTCAGCGGAGCGTGAATCTTGAAAAGCATTGCAACCATCGTTGAATAGCGATGCCATGATACTGGCCAAAATTCACAATGACCGGCGTAGACCGGACACGCCCAATGACCACTGACAAACGCTCCAATCACATCGCGCGTCAGGGCGGCAAAGTTGCCCCCAAGCTGGTTCGCCAAACGAATCACGCAGCATTAACGCTGGATGGCTATTGTCTGCGTCGGAAACCAGAATTGGGGGGCGGACAAATGAACGGGCACGGATGGTTTTCGGTCGCGGAGTCGGCCAGCGCGGTGTCGGGAAAGGCCAAATGCAACTTCGAGACGGTCTTCCCCCACTACACCGGCGATCAGCTGATCGGCAGCGGCTTCCGGAACTTCCTCTGCAAACCTGGCCCGAATGAGATTTTTCGCTTTAAGGGACAGCCGATCGACAGAAAGAATCAGGGCGAGCTGCGAACGGCGATCGCGAAACTCTCCTGGGCTCTCGAATACCAAGTAGATGGCGACAGATCGGTTGGGGAGAATCCCGGTATTCCGTCCGGCTACGGCTACCTGATGCAGCTCATCGCCCACGACCTCGTGGCCAGCTCGAGTTCATTGGGCCGCATCGACAGCGGCCGGATGGCGCTCAACAACAATCGCTCGGCGAAGCTCCGCCTCGAATCGATCTACGGCGGAGGCCCCGAGGGATCGCCCTTGCTGTACGAGCCGAGCCGGACCGGGGATTCCACGACGCCGAGGGCTCCGCTCACTCACCTGAGGCTGGGTCCACTCAACACCAACAAGGAATTCTCCTGTCCCTTTCGCGATTTGGCGCGCGACAATCTGACGAAGTCCGTGGACGACATCAACGCAGCCGTGAACACGTCGGCCGCGTCTGCCGCGCTGCCGGGCCTGCCCGACGTGATCGTGGGCGACCCGCGCAACGACGACCATGCGATCATCTCGCAGCTCACGGTCGTCTTTCACCTGCTGCACAACGGCCTGGTTGAGAAGACGAAGGGAATGCCGACGCACTCCCGCTACACGGAGGCGGGATTCAACCGATATTTCTACGCACGCATGGCGGCCACTCTGATCTTCCGCAACGTCATCCGACACGACGTACTCAAGCGGTTCCTTCATCCGGAAGTCTATTCCCTCTACAATGTGGAGGATCCGCCATTCCTCGACGCGTTCGAGGATGCCGTTCCACTCGAGCTGACTCATGGTGCGCTGCGGGTGTGCCATTCAATGCTGCGCGCCAACTACAAGCTCAATGAACGGGCCGACTTTCAGCTGTCCGACATCCTGTCCGAAAATTCGGTGAACAATGCGCCGAACATGCCACTGCCCGAAATCTGGGCGGCGGCGTGGTCGCACTTCTTCGAGTTCGAAGGCCAGGCGGCGCCCCACAACATGAGCGTCCTGCTCGGCCCGCACTACAACACGCAAGTGGCAACGCCGGCGATCTTTCCGCCGATTGACGACGTGACGGTTCACGGCGAGGCAAAATGGGGCCTTGCCTATCGCGACATGCTTTCCGCCGCTCTCGCCGGGTTATGGTCTGCTCCCGCGCTGATAGAGCGTCTTTCCAAGGATCCGTCGCCGCTCGCGAAGCTCTTCAGCGAGTGGCCCCTGGCCAGACGTGCGGATCGGGAATCGGTGCTACGCAATTGGCTGAGTAATCGCGGCGTCGAACTGACCGAGACGGAGCTCGATACGCTGACCAAGGATCCGCCCCTTCCATTTTTCCTGATGTTCGAGGCCCTCGAAGACGGCAAAGGCGCGCGCTTCGGCTTGCTCGGGTCGATCATCGTCGCCGAAGCGATCTTCGGAGTCCTCAACCAAGACCCGGTGGTGCCGTGTCATCCCCTTGCCCCCCTCGACAAGGCGCTGGAGGCCCTGGGCCGGGATGTCTTCGACGAGCCGGGGGTTCCGGCATATCCCCGGCTCGACACCATGAGCGACGTCATCACCTTCGTCGCCGACATGCACGGACTGCAGAACGCACGACCGAAGTTCATCTAGGCCGCTCGACGGCTTTTCTCAGGTGAGCAACCCAAAAAGGGAGAACGACATGGCAAAGCAAAAACCGAAGTCAAAGAAGAAGACGGCGAAGGCCAAATCGGCCCTCGCGCTCGCCGCGGCGATGCCAGGACCGACAATACTGGGTGCGCCACGTATGGAGGTCGTCGACTACATCGGGTGGGGCAACATGATCAAGGAGTGGTCGAGGAAGCCGGCGACCGCACCTAAGACCCTTCAGGAACTGAAAGACCAATGCCAGCAGGCCGGCGTCGGCCTGACGGTGCCGAACTACATCACAAAGTTGCAGGTCGTCGTGCAGGCAGACGACACCTTCGTCCTGAGACTTCCGCCCGCGACCAGGATCGCCGAAACGGAGGTCGCGCTGCAGCAGGGCGGGCTCTATCCCATTCCGGGCTTCTACAACAATCGCTACGGCGCGATCCTGAACATCCCGCAAACGCAGCAGAAGCTGGACTTCCACGCCCAGCGCATCGGCGACTACATCATCCGTCTCACTGCCTGATGGGGTTGGGCGGCGACGCGCCCGTCGCGTACGTACCGTGGCGGGTTCCGTCGACGGGAGCGCCGGCGCCGGCCAACCCGGCGCGCAGGCGCTCCCAGGTTTCCTCATGTTCGATGGAATAGAGGTGAAGCAGCCACCGGGTCATGTTAGCTTCGGTCGCGGGGTGCTCCCCCTCCCATTGCCGTCGCAGGCCGTCGAAGAAGCGGCGCATCTCCTCGCGCGCCGGCTCGCGCTCGCCCAGTTGGAACCGCGCCGCCGCGCGCCAAGCGACGTTGCTCCAGATCGCATCGCCGGAGCGCTGGCTCGCCATCACGCAGTCCCGATAATCGCCCGTGGCATAGAAGATCGTCGATGCATAGACCCATTGGGTCACGCTCGGATTCGGGGCGAGGTTGAGGGCGTGCCGCGCCAGCTGACGGGCTTTGTCCGGCCGGGCGGTGAAGGCGTAGAACAGTCCGAGCGAGGTGGTGGTCCAGGGATCGTATTCGTTGAGCTCCAGCGCCAGTTCCATGTGTATTCCGGCAGTCGCGAAGTTGCCGGTCACCGCATAGGCCCAGCCCATGGCAAGCTGGGCACGCGAGTCGACCGGATCGAGCTCGACCGCCCGCTTGGCGAATTCGAGCGTCTCCTGGTCGCGTTGCGGCGTGCGGAAGGTGCCGGGATGGACAAAGGGAGCGGTATTGTTGATCTGCACCAGACTACTGTAGGCCGGCGAGAAGTTCGGCGTGTCCACGATCGTTGATCGGAAAATGTCGGCAGCCTGGGCCCATGCCCGCGAGCTGAACTTCAGGATCATTTCCTGCGCCCTCAGCCAGCGGTCGTAGGCGTGCGGCGAGGCGTCATGCTCGGCGGTGAGGCGGCTCAAGCGGCTCGCCGAAAGATGGATGTTCAGACCGACAGCGATGCGCCGGACGATCGCCTGCTGGGCCTCGAACCAGTTCGACAGCGTGATGCGGTACTGATCGCTCCAGACGTAGAGGCCGGTCCGGGCCTCGCGCAGCGTCAGGACGAGCCGGATGTCGGTCGGCGTCGACATCGCGCTGGCATCGATGCGGTATTCCTGGCCGCCGGCATCGACAGGCCCGGAGTTCCCGGAATCGTCGCGCACGCGCCATTCGCGGAAGCGGACGAGGCTCGCCACGAGTTCGTGACGGAATCCGTTCACGATGTAGCGCTGGCTCTCCTGCGTGGCGGAGGAATCGAAGGCGCCGACGTTCAGAACGAGATCGCGGCCCGCCGGGGGGGCGTTCCCGGCCGCTACGGTTCTTTCGAGCGGGAGCCGCTTGCTGGCCGGAGCGCGATCGTCCGTCGTCGCGTTGCGGACCTCGACGATCAGGGCCTGGGTTTCGACCGAGGGCTCGACGTCGAATTCCTGATCCAGCAGATCCCACAACGATTTGTACAGGCGCATCGCGCCGCCGAAGTCACCGCGGCTGGCGCAGGCGCGAATCAGCGCCCGACAAGCCTCCTCGTGAGTGGGATCGAGCGATACGATCGCGCGCGCAAGCTCCGACTCCCGCTCAGACGCTGAATCGGCGGCTCGCATCGCTGTCTCGAAGGCCACCAGCAACCGATCGTGCAAAGCCTGACGCTTGGCCAACAGCCAGAGGCGGAAGGCGGGATCGACATCTTCGAACTCAGCGAGCAAGGTTTCGGGAAGGCGAGCTGTCTCGCGGAACCGGCGGTGCACTTTTCCGGCCTGGGCCATCTCGACGATTTCGTGCAGATCGACCTTGACGAGAGCCCGCTCGAGCGCGATGGAACGCTTGTCGGCTTGCAGGCCGTCGAAGCCGGCCGCCTGGAAGACGACACGAACCTCGTGCAGAACCTGGCGCAGCGAGGCGCGCGCATTGGCCTCGGACGCCTCGCTCCAGAACAGGCCGACGAGACGTTCGCGGGTCTCGACCCCCTGCTCGCCGACGGCGAGATATCCCAATACTGCCTTGGCCTTGTGGCTGACCACGTCGACGGACATGCCCGACAGGGCGAGTGAGAAGCCTCCGGTCGTGGAGATCTCGAGTTGCGCGCCGGCCGTTTCTCGGCTCGTCCCCCTGCGCGCCTTGCGGGTCTTCGCTCCCTTCATCCCCCGTGGCAGTCCTGTCGAACGCGCGTGCCCCACTCCGAACTTTGCCAAATCCCTGTATCGCCGCACCAAGCGAATTTCGGAATCGACAGGCACGTGCAGAATTGCGGTCCAGTACCGCCGCGGTTGCGAAGTTACTTCGCAACCGGAGCGACACTAGTCGATCTCGATGCCAGCGCTATACTGGTCACCACCGCCATGAATTGCAATCGTCGACAGCAGTCGGTCACCGCGGAGAGCGGATGGATACGGCTGCAGGCGCAGCGCGACCGCCTGCACGACGGCAATGCCGAGGTCGTGCCGCGTCAGGTCGTTCAACCATACCTCGATACCCTTCGACCGCAAATGCGAGGCAAAGTCCTGCGCCGCGCCGCCCCCGACTGGTTTCCCCGTCCAGGATCGTGGCCTGCCGGCGGGAATGCACAAAGGCGATCCAGCCGCGTCGAATTCCCCGAGCCGCAGCTGCCGGCGGTCGGTTTCGTCGAGGGCCGCCGATCCGCCTTCTGCCAGTTTCGCGCCGATCAGGGCGAACGCCGTCTCGACCTGCGTCATTTCAAGTATCGCGGCCCTGGCGGCCTCGATCGCCGATGGACGACAGGCAAAACCGACAGCGAGGCCGCGCCCGTCGGGATTGGTAGACAGGGCTGCCAGCGCGGGAATTTCCAGATCCGTCGTGATGTCGAGCAAGCGGGTGGACCGGAAGCCTTGCCCGCTGCGCAGCCTGCCCAACAGGCGTGTGGCAGAGCGGGCGACCGGCCCGTCGGGCGCGACCGGACGACCACGCCGGCCCCCTCGCCACCACAAGGCCACCGCGTCGCGTTCGACCAGTTCCAGGATCGCCCGCGCGGCCGCCTGATCCGAGGTGGCGCCCGCCGCGCAACCGATGCTGAGGGGCCAAAGTAGCGGCAGGCGTCGGCGGCCCTCGCTTCGCCGAAGACAGAGATCGGCCGGCACCATGCTCCTTCGGCCGGTCGACAACTCGACGACCGTGCGCCAGTCGAGCGAGCGGCGATCCGAGGTCGCAATGTCGCCGAAGCTGCGATCTAGCCAGTCCGCAATCGTTTCGTCGATACCGACCCGACCCTTGGCAGCCGGGCGGTAAGGATCGGCGTCGCCGCGACGCTCCACTTGTGACAAGCGCTCAAGCCCCTCGCCGAGACAGGACACGAGTGCTGCCGCAACGGACGTGGCCGTGCCGCCTACGCTGAGACGGAGGGAGGACCGCGTCACCGGATCGAACGGCGTGGCTGAAAGCTGCCCTCCGACGAAGGCCAATCCCGGGGCGAAGGGCGAGACCAGACGAAAAAGCCGTTCGAACCGCGGGACCGTCCTGACGGTCCAATTGCCGGCGATCCGACGGGCGCGTTCGAGCAGCGACTTCCCCGTTCGGGACGAGAATTCGAGCGGAACCAAGCGGAATTGGGGGGAGCGCGAGGACGGGGCCATGAGTTGTGCAGTCCGCAATTCCCCCTATGCCGCGGTCCTTCGGGGCTGCCTGGAGGCGCTGTAGAAGCCAGGGACCCGGTTCGGGCCGCAGCCCGAGCAGGACTGCGCTTCCCCTGAAGCGGTGTTCGAAGGTCCGCGGACACCGGAATCGCGATGGGTCATGGTCTTCCCCCGAACAGCGCGCACGGAACGCCAACCGCACATCGGTCCCCCCGGCTTGCACCACCCCACATGGAGTGCTCGTCCAAGCATGTGCAGGCTAGATTTTACTCGCATTTCTTGAAGGCGTCAGGGCACCAACTCGAATCGATCGACATCGACTAGGCCCTTGTCGGTGATGCGCAGATGCGGGATCACCGGCAGGGCGAGGAACGCCATCTGCAGGAATGGCTCGTGCAGAGGCGTGCCGAGGCCGCGCACTGCCGCGCGCAAAGCGCGAAGGCCCTGCTCCACCGCTTCGAACGGCTGATCGCTCATCAAGCCGGCAATCGGCAACGCGAGCTCGCAGACCACCCTGCCGTCGACCGCCGCCGCGAAGCCGCCACGCAGCTCGATCAGCCGGTTCACCGCCACGGCCATGTCCTCATCGGTGCAGCCGATGACGCAGATGTTGTGGCTGTCGTGGCCGATCGACGAGGCGATGGCACCGCGCCGAATGCCGAAGCCCTTGACCAGGCCGTGCCCGACCTCGCCGCGATCGTTGTGCCGGCCGAGCACCGCGACCTTGAGGATATCGCGCGCCACGTCGGACACCAGCTCGCCGTCGCGCACCGTCACGTCGAGCGTCAGCCGGTCGGTGAGAATCTGGCCGGGCCGGATGCCGATCACCGGCGGCGGTCCGCCGGCACCTGCTGGCATGCGGAAGCGCGCTGCCGTCACCGGCTTCAGCTTCACGGAGTCGAGCCCAACCAGCGGCACTCCCGGCCGCGTCCTGAAGCGGTCCGGTGTTACCGGTGCGCCTCGGCAGATCACTGAATGGACCTTGCAGGTCGCGAGATCCTCGAGCAACACCAGGTCGGCGCGCTGGCCCGGCGCGACCAGGCCACGATCGACCAGGCCGAAATGGCGGGCCGCCGACCACGTCGCGGCGCGATAGGCGTCGAACGGCCGCACGCCGCGCGCGATGGCGGCGCGGATCAGGTGATCGAGATGGCCTTCCTCGGCGATGTCGAGCGGATTGCGGTCGTCGGTGCAGAAGGCGAGGAACGGCGTGCGATCGGCGGTGATCAGCTCGGCCAGCGCCGCCAGGTCCTTGGAGACGGTGCCCTCGCGCACCAGGATCTGCATGCCCTTGGCGAGCTTCTCGCGCGCCTCGGCAGTCGACGTCGTCTCGTGGCAGTTGCGCACGCCGGCGGCGATGTAGGCGTTGAGATCGTACGACGACAGCAGCGGCGAATGGCCGTCGATCTGCACGTCCGAGAACGCCGCGAGCTTGCGCAACACCGCCGGATCCTTGTTGAGCACGCCCGGCACGTTCATGAACTCGGCCAGCCCCAGCACCTTCGGATGGTGCTTGAAAGGCAGCAGATCCTCCGCCTCGAGCCGGGCGCCCGAGGTCTCGAGATGCGTGGCCGGCACGCAGGAGGACAGCTGGACGCGCAGGTCCATTACCGTCACCGCGGCACACTCGAGAAAATACTTGAGGCCGGTGACGCCCAGCACGTTGCAGATCTCGTGCGGATCGCAGATCGCCGTCGTCGTGCCGCGCGGCACCACGCAGCGGTCGAACTCGAGCGGCGGCACCAGGGTCGATTCGCAATGGACGTGGCTGTCGATGAAGCCCGGCACCGCCACGAGTCCGCGCCCGTCGATCTCGCTCGCACCCGCATAGGTCTCCCGGGTGCCGACGATGCGATCGCCGGCGATGGCGATGTCGCCGGTCGCGGTTTCCCCCGAGGTCAGGTCGAAGATGCCGACCGACTTGATCACGAGGTCCGCCGGCGCCTTGCCGCGCGCCTGATCGATGATGTCGGCCAGACGGGATTCGCTGAGCTGCTCT
The DNA here is from genome assembly GCF_050185545.1 of Reyranella sp. Classification (GTDB taxonomy): domain Bacteria; phylum Pseudomonadota; class Alphaproteobacteria; order Reyranellales; family Reyranellaceae; genus Reyranella. The sequence continues at coordinate 16,419 of NZ_JBFWZI010000101.1, forward strand.
CTCATCGAGAAGACGTAGGGCTGCCCCGGCGCTTTGGCAACAGCCCCCTAGAGCGTGATTGCTTCAAGTGAAAACCTCACCCTGAGGCGCCACGTGGAGCGTGGCGTCTCGATTCGGGCGAAGTAACCTTTGATGGGCTAGAGTACGTCTGTTGCCACCCTTCGCGACGCGGCCTGCGGCCGCTCCTCAGGGTGAGGTCATACATTGGCGCTTCAATCCAGGAAGATCATGCCTTAGCCGTTGGTCTCCCGTGAATCGGCCGGTGCTTCGGCCCGTTCCGTCATGCCGTAATCGCGCAGGACGTGGGCGACGCGCAGCCGGTAGTCGCGGAACACGCCGCCGCGTCCCGCCTTCTGGGCGGCGCGATGGTGCTCCAAGTTCCGCCACGCCGCCACCGCCGCGTCGTCGCGCCAGAACGACAGCGACAGGAGCTTGCCCTCGTCGGTCAGGCTCTGGAACCGCTCGATGCTGACGAAGCCGTCGATCCGTTCGAGTTCCGGCCGCAGGCCGGCGGCCAGGTCGAGATAGGCCTGCTTGCGCCCATCGGCCGGCCAGACTTCGAAGATCACTGCGATCATCGGACACCTCCTGCCCTGATAGATAGGTCACCCCGGCCGACCCACCCTTCGGTGTCAACCGAACTTCAGCGGAGTGCCGCCTCGACCAGGGCCTTGATGGCCCACCGTTTGACCTTGCGCGCCTCGCTGTCCGAAAGCTGCAGGACGTCCTTGCAGACGATCACCGCTTCGGTGCCGAGGACCAGCGCCAGCGCCTTGACCAGCGAGTCGTACGCCGCCGGCTTCAACTGACGCCGCGTCGGTGCGAGTGCCGCCTCGATCAACGGCGTGCGGCGGTTCTGGCGCAGTGGGACGCCGTCTTCGCCATCGCTGCGGGCGGCCCGCTGCACGGTGCTTGCCAGGAACAGGCGCAGCGCCGGCTCGTTGGCCGCGACCATGTCATGCAGCGCCTCGTCCGCCAAGACCACGCGCGCGACCGGATCGCTCGACGAAGCGCCCTCGAAAAGCCGGGCCGGATCGGGCGATGCCATGTCGAGCGTGGCTTCGGCCAGCAGCGCATCGACGTTGGGGAAGTACCGGTACGCGGTCGCCCGCGAGACGAGAGCCGCTTCGGCAACCTCCTCCAGGGTCGGCGGCCGCCCCTCCTTCATCAGGCGCCCGGCTGCCTGAAGCAGGTCCTTGCGCGTGCGCCGTCGCTGGTTGGCGCGTCCACCGCCCTCCATCAGGCGGCCGGGCGGTCCTGCGGCAATTGCTGCAGGATGGCGGCCAGGTCGATCCACACGTTCTCGCGCGCGATCGCCCCGTCGCCGGCAAACTCGATGATATGCAGCAGTCGGAACGCGAGCGGCCGGCCACCGCCGTCGAGGCCGAAGGGCCGGCCGACCGCACGACCGCGCCACATCGATTCATCGACCAGGAAGTTCGCCCCGTAGAGCCGCTTGACGCACTCGATCTTGCCGTCGGCCAGGTCGGCGAACAGCGCCTCGTAGAAGCCGCGCGCAGCGGCCGGCCCGCGTGTCGGGCCGGTCGGCCAGCCGACGATGTCGTGCTCGACGTCGGGTGCGAGCGTCGCCAGCACGCCGGCGACATTGTCGGTCGCCTCGAAATGGAAGTGCTCGTCGATCTTGCGATCCATGTCAGCCGGGCTCAACGCCATGACCCTCTCCTCTCGTCCCTGATAGCGAGACGAAAGGCCCTTAATGAGACATCAATCTCATGTCAAGGCGCTTATCTCCTTATGCGGCGAGCGCCTGTCGCGACCGATGCCAATCGAGTCCGATGTCGAGCACCTGGGCGCTGTGGGTCAGCCAGCCTGCGGAGATCAGGTCGACACCGCTGGCCGCAATGGCGGTCGCGGTCGCGGGGGTGATGCGGCCGGAGGCTTCGCTGACTGCACGGCCGTCGATGCGCCGCACCGCCTCGGCGAGCTCGGCCGGCGTCATGTTGTCGAGCAGGATCGCGTCGGCGCGCTCGCCCAGCGCCTCGTCGAGCTGATCGAGACGGTCGATCTCGACTTCGATCTTCACCAGATGGCCGACGCCGGCCCGGGCGCGCCGGATGGCGTTGCCCACACCGCCGGCCACGGCAACGTGGTTGTCCTTGATCAGCACGGCGTCGTCGAGACCGAAGCGATGGTTGACGCCGCCGCCGGCACGCACGGCGTACTTCTGCAGGGCGCGCAGGCCCGGCATGGTCTTGCGCGTGCAGCAGATGCGCGCCTTGTGGCCGCGCACTGCCTCGACCAAGGTGGCCGTCGCCGTGGCGACGCCGCTCAGATGGCCGAGGAAGTTGAGGGCGACGCGCTCGGCCGTCAGCATGCCGCGCGCCGGGCCGACGACGACGGCAATGCGGTCGCCCGGCGCGACAGTCGTGCCGTCCGGCCGCTCGACATGAACCTCGATTGCCGGATCGACCATGCGGAAAGCGACCTGGGCGACGTCGAGCCCCGCGACGACGCCGGGCTGGCGCGCTACCAGCGTCGTCTCGGCATGCACGGCCGCCGGCACGATCGCGTCCGTGGTGAGATCTCCGGCGCGGCCGAGATCCTCCAGGAGGGCCGATCGCACGATCGGTTCCACCATGAGAGTGGGCAAGCGGGAGAGGGTCATGATGAGGCTCCTTGGGCGATGGATTGCAGCGAGTCGGGCAGCGGAACGGCGCGGCACGTGAGATGGGTGCCGGTGTCGGCGACGCGCTGCACGAGGCGGCAGCGCCAGCCGGACGACGATGTCGGATAGTCGGACCGCCAGTGGCCGCCGCGGCTTTCCTCGCGGCGCAATGCCGCCGTGGCGATCAGCAGCGCGACCAGGGCCGGATCGGCGGTCGCGCCGCCGCGGAAGGCCAGCTCTTCGAGCCGCGTGACAGCGGCCGACAAGCCGGCCCGATTGCGCACGACGCCAAGCGAGTCGCTGACCAGGGCACGCAGCGGGCCGGCGTCAGCCGCCGGCGGCAAGGCCACCGGCCGCGGCGCAGGCAACGCGCCCGCATCGGTGCCGGCCAGGCAGCGGGCCACCGCGTCCGCCATGACCACGGCTTCGAGCAGGGAGTTGCTCGCCAGCCGATTGGCGCCGTGCAGGCCCGTCGCCGCCACCTCGCCGCAAGCCCACAATCCGTCGAGCGTGCTGCGGCCGTCGCCGTCCACGGCAATGCCGCCCATGTGGTAGTGCACGGCCGGCCGGACCGGGATGGGCTGACGGGTGGGATCGATGCCGGCAGCGCGGCAGCGCGCCGCGATGAGGGGAAATCGCCCGGTGAAGCGATCACCCAGCACCGCGCGCGCATCGAGGAAGGCCTGGTGGCCGGCGGCGATGCGCGCGGCGACGGCGCGCGAGACGACGTCACGCGGCTCGAGCTCGGCGTGGCCCTTGCCGGCCATGAAGCGCGCGCCCGTCTCGTCGATCAGCACGGCCCCCTCGCCGCGCACCGCCTCGCTGACCAGCGGCATCGGATCGAGGCCGACATCGAGCGCCGTCGGATGGAACTGCACGAACTCCATGTCGGCCAGCGCTGCGCCGGCGCGTGCGGCCAGCGCGACACCATGGCCGACCGCGCCGAGCGGATTGGTGGTGTGCCGATAAAGACCTCCCAGGCCGCCGGCGGCCAGCACGACGCGCCGCGTCGGCAGCAGGCAGGCGCTGAACGGTCCGGCCGCCAGGACGCCGGCAATGCCGTGATCGTCGACCAGCAGCCGACGCGCCTCCAGCCCCTCGATCACGGTGATCGACGGCGTCGCCGCGACAGCGGCGACCAAGGCGCGCATGATGGCCGCCCCCGTGCCGTCGCCGGCGACATGAACGATGCGCCGCCGACCGTGCGCCGCCTCCAGGCCGAGCGCCGGCTTGCCCGCGGAATCGCGGTCGAAGGCAATGCCGTAACGTTCGAGCAGCGCGATGGCACCAGGCGCAGCGGCGGCGATACGCGCTGCAACGGCGGCATCGCCAAGCCCGTCAGCCGCCTCCAGCGTGTCGGCTGCGTGAAGCGCCGGGGCGTCGTCAGGGCCCACGGCGGCGGCGATACCGCCCTGCGCCCAGGCCGAGGCGGCGCCCTCGCCGAGCGGCGTCCTGGCAAGCAGGATCACCGGTTGCGGCGCGAGCCGCAGCGCCGTCATGAGGCCGGCCAGGCCGCCGCCGATGACGACGACCGAGCCGGCATGGTCGGAGCGAATGGTTTCCATGGCCATATCCTCAGATCGCCAGCATGCGTTCGACGGACTGGCGCGCCGCCACGGCGATGGCGGGATCGATCGTTACCTCGTGCTGCATGGTCTCGAGCGCGCGGCGGATCTTCGACAGGGTGATACGCTTCATGTGCGGGCAGAGATTGCACGGCCGCACGAACTCGAGATCGGGATTGAGCGCGGCGATGTTGTCGCTCATCGAGCACTCGGTCATCAGCACGACCCGCGCCGGCCGCTCGCGCGTGACGTAGTCGGCCATCGCCGCGGTCGAGCCGGCAAAGTCGGCCTCGGCAACGACCTCGGGCGGGCATTCGGGATGGGCGAGCACGACGATGCCGGGATGGCCGGCGCGCAGCTGACGCACGTCGGACGCCGCGAAGCGCTCGTGCACCTCGCAGTGCCCGGCCCAGGTGATGATCTCGACGCCGGTCTCGGCCGCGATGTTCTTCGCGAGATACTCGTCGGGCAGCATGATGACCTTCGGGACCCCGAGGCTCTCGACGATGCGGCGCGCATTGCCCGACGTGCAGCAGATGTCGCTCTCGGCCTTCACCGCGGCCGAGCTGTTGACGTAGGTCACGATCGGCACGCCCGGCCAACGTTCACGCAGCAGCCGGACATCAGCGGCGGTGATCGAGGCTGCGAGCGAGCAGCCGGCGCGCAGGTCGGGGATCAGCACCGTGCGCCCCGGGTTGAGGAGCTTCGCGGTCTCGGCCATGAAGTGAACGCCCGCCAGGACGATCACATCCGCATCGGTCTTCATGGCCTCGCGCGCCAGCGCGAGACTGTCGCCCACGATGTCGGCGACGCCGTGGAAGATCTCGGGCGTCTGGTAGTTGTGTGCGAGGATGACGGCGTTCCTCTCGCGCTTCAGCGCCAGAATCACGTCGATGTCGCCGGCGAACTCCGACCATTCGGCAGGCAGGATCACCGACTTCACCCGTTCGTAGAGCCGATCGGCTTGCAGGGAGACGGACATTACTCACCTCTTATGCTCTAAATGAGCAATATTTTATTATGCTAGAAGTGAGCATAATTAGCGTCAAGCCGATTCTTCGCGACGTCGGGCATTACTGCGCAGCAGATGGGCGTAGGGGTTTTCCTGTTGTTGTGCGCGATGCCAAGAGCTTGTGGGACTTTCGCTGTCCGGCGCGCTCGTCATTCTCCTCCCCCCCGGCGGAGCTGAGGAGGAGGATGAAGAGCGCGAGAGCACGCTCAGTCGGCGCGGGCGAGCGGCAGCTTGGTGCCGGCGAGGGCGCGCTCGAGCAGGATCTCGCGACGGAAGCGGTAGAGCTTTCCCGGTCGCCCGCCGGTGCCGGCAGCGACGGTGCCGGTCTCCTCGACCAGGCCCTGCTGGTCGACCAGGCGGCGGAAATTCTGCTTGTGCAACGGACGCCCGGCCAACGCTTCCACGGCGCGCTGAAGCTGCCCCAGCGTGAAGTCGGGCGGCATCAATTCGAACACGACCGGCCGGTACTTGATCTTGGCGCGCAGCCGGGCGAGGCCGGTGGCGAGAATGCGCCGATGATCGTAGCGCATCGCCTCGCCGGGCACCGGATCAGCGACCGGCCGACGCGGCCGCCCCGCCTCCGGAACGGCGCCCGCTTCGTAGAGCAATTCGTAACGCTGCAAGGTCAGCTCGTCGTTCCAGGCTCCCTGCTCGAAGCACTGCTCGACCCGCTGGCGCCGCTCGCGCCTGGCCGTCGCATCGCGAGCGTCGTCGATCCACCGGCCGAGCTTGGGCAGGATGACCCGCGCCACCACGGCGGGCCTGCCCTCGCGCCAGTCCTCCCAGGGGAAATAGCGGTACCAGCTGCGCCAGCCCGGCTCGCGTTCGCCAATCAGCGAACGTTCGCGAGTGAGCCCGAGATAGGAGATCGACACGATGCGCCGTCCGCTCCCGGCATCGGTGCGATAGCGATCGGCGAAGGTGTAGAGTTGCTCGATATAGCCCAGCGGATGATGCGTCTGGCGCTCGACCCAGGCGCGCAGCCCCGTCTGCAGGGTCGGGTGTTCGCCCTCGAACGGCCCCGACGGCAGCAGGGCGCCGTCTTCCAAGGTCAGTACCTGCGGCTCGTCGTCGATCAGGGCGACCAGCACGGCGTTGAGCTCGATGATGACAGAACGGGGTCCGGACGGCGGCATCGCCGCCCATTATGCCGGTTCTTTTCCGCGCGCGCCCGGTGCATGGCGGCTTTTCAACGCGCTCGACGGTTCATGCCGTTCGGCTACGGGCGGCGTTTTCGCGAAGGCCGGCTCCCGCGGCTCCCTGGCTCCCCCTGCACGGCTCTCGCGAGCAAATCGAAGAGCCATGCCAGGCCCGCATCCAACATGGCGACCTTCGGAGCGATGGCGTTGACCCGGAAGCCGGGCAACGCCAGCGGAGCGTCGAGGCCCACAACGCCAAAACGGGCCGCATGCATAGCGATAAACCGCCGCGGCAGAGCCGAGATGAAGTCGGACTCGGCGATGATTGCAAGAGCGAACATGAAGTTCGGGACGGTCAGCGCGATCCGTCGCACACGACCTAGAGTCGCCAGCGACTCGTCGACGAAGCCGTAGGGATCGCCGCCGTACGAGACGACCAGATGCTCCATCTCGCAGTATCGCTCCAGGGTCGGATTGCGCGCGAACGCATGTCCTCGGCGCATGGCGATCACGAAGTCTTCCTCGTAGATGCAGCGCTTCTCGAAGCGCGGCGGAATGTCGTCGGAGGGAATGATCGCGATGTCCATCGCCCGCGCCTCGAGATCGGCGACGGCACTCTGCCAAACCCGGGCCGGGGCCGGCAGGATCTGCCGTACGCCGATGTCGATATGAGGAGCGGTTCGGCTCAATTCGGCGAGAAGCGGATGCAGGGCCACGGCTGAGGCGCCGTCCGGCGCGCCGATCGTGAACCGGCGCGTGGACGTCGACGGGTCGAAGGGTGCGGCCGTCGCCATGACGCTGCGCACGCGTGCCAGAATATCGGCGATCGGCGCGGCGAGTTCCGTCGCGCGGGCCGTCGGCACCACGCCCTTGGGCGTTCTCAGGAACAGCGGATCATCGAGGAACCGGCGCAACCGGCCGAGCCCGTGGCTGACGGCCGATGGTGTCAGGCTCAGCCGGTCCGCGGCGCGGCCCACGTGCCCCTCCTCGAGCACGGCCTCGAAGAGCACGAGAAGATTGAGATCGGTACGCGAAAGATCAATCTCATTCATCATGTTCGTGAAATCATATCACTGGGTTCATCGAGATCCACGTGCGATCTGGTCGGCCGAGCGGCGCTTCGCTCAAACGAACCGAGTCTCCCGCGGAGGGAAAACGTGGCCGTGATGATGATCTCCGAGGTCTGTGGACAAACGCCTGAAGGGCACGATGACATGTTCACGCTCGTTGGCGACGCACTGAGGCAGGCGCCGGGATTCATCACGCACACGTCGCATCCCGTGGAGGCTGGCTGGCGGTTCGTCGACGTGTGGAGTTCCCGGGAAGACGCGACACAGTTCTTCGCCACTCACATCGCGCCGACTCTGCCCGCTGGCATTCGGCCGAAGCGTCCTTCCAGTCGCTGCACAGCCTCCTGAGCCCCTGACGGAAGTACCGGCCGGTCGAGGGATGCGAGACCGCGTCGGCCCCGACGGACGTCGGCAAGCGGCGGGTTCCGCCCGGCTCACCAACAGAGGAGACATTCTCATGCCATCGGCTCGACATTCAACGCCCGCTGCGGCGGACACCGATCTCCCACTGCCTGAGACGAGGAAGTCGACAAACGGCTCGGCTGTTGCTCACGAGGCCTCCATCACCAATGATGAGGTTGTCGCACTTGCAAGGCGGTCCGCGGCGGCGCACGCAGCGCTCGTGCGCGGCGACGTCGACGGACTTCGCGCCTTGATTACCTACACGGACGACTTCACGCTGATGTCTCCGTTCGGTGGACCGCCCACACACGGCCGGGACATGACGATCGAGCAATGGGAAGCAATGCGGCGGTTCTTCAGGAACGGCACATTCGGGCAGGAGCTTGTCCAAGCTTACGCTTCGGCCGACATGGTGGTCCTCGCGCTCATCGAACGGCAGCATGTCGAAGTCGGCGGCATGCCCGCCCAGGAATGGCCCCTGCGGGTCACTCTGGTCTATCGCCGCGAAGGCGATGAATGGCAGCTGGCGCACCGGCATGCCGACCCTCTCGTCGAGGGCATCAGCCTGGAACAGGCAGCGGCGCTTGCGCGCGGAGAAGCACGTTCGGGTCCATGATGGAGCAATCGATCCGGAATAGCGTTCATCCCGAGGGAAACACCTGCGAGGCAAGCGTCGGAAGCGCGAAACTTGTTCGGCTGGTCCAGGAGTCCCGCGCTGCGCGCAGGCGCCATGCATTCGTCGTGAAGCGTCAGCGCGGCGCAAGTTGCTCGATCAGGCCGTTGGCCGTGCCTGCCATTGCCGTGAAGGCGCCGACGTTGAACTGGTTGATGGCGGCGAAGACACCGACGCCGCGGGTCGGGGCGAACGCCGAGTAGGTGAAGATGCCCTGCAGTCCGCCGGCCTTCTGCAGGATCAGCGGCCGGCTGCCCTTGGGCGCCATGACGATCCAGGCGAGGCCCATGGCGTCCATGTGACCGGCATCGTCGAAGCCCGATACTGGCCTGAGGCCGTCCCGCGGCACATAGGCGGCATGATCGAGCAACCTGATTTCCGTTCCCTGTGGCGAGAACCGATCGAGATGCCAGGCGAGCCAGCGCAGGATGTCGTTGGCCGTCGAGTAGAGACTGCTGGCGCCCGCCATGACGCTCGTTGCCCTCACCGTAGGCATCGCCTTGCCGTCGAAGAAGTGGCCCTGCATGACCCGGCTGGCGTCGCCGTCGCGCAGTGCCAGCACCGTGTCCTTCAATCCGGCGGGATCGAGCACGACCTCCTTCAGGAGCTGGTCGTAGGGCTTGCCTGCGCTTGAGCCCAGGGCAGCGGCCAGCAGATCAAAGGCAAAGTTCGAGTAGAGCCCGCCGCTGCCGGGCGCGAACAGCAAGGGATCGGCTTGCAGACCCTTGATGTATGTCTCCTGCGTCAGCGTCCGGAACGGGTCGTCCGGCGGACCCGGCGCGCGCTCGACTTCGCGCGGCAGGCCGGACGTGTGCGTCGCCAGCTCGATCAACCGGATCGGTCGGCCGTCGCGCTCCGGCACTTTCACCGGCCATCCGAGCCGATCCTGCAGTCGATCGGTGAACCTGACCGTGCCCTGCGAGACCAGGCCGGCCAGAACCTGGCCGGTGAAGGCCTTCGTGATCGAACCGATGCGCAGCATGGTGTTGCCGTCTGGCTCCTTGCCCGAGCCATCCGACGTCTCGCCGAAGCCGAACACGGCCGTCCGGCCGTCGCGCACAGCACCGAGGATCAGGGCGGGGACGCGAGCGTCGAGAAACAGAATGGTGCCCGCGAAACCCACGACCTCGTCGAGGAGCTTGTCCTGCGCCTGCACCCGTGGCGAAGGCAGCAGGCTCCCCGCCATCGACATCGACGCGAGAGCAAGGGCCTTGCGGCGCGTGGTCTGCTTCATTGGCTCCCCTCACGGAACAATTGGAGGACAGGACTGTACGCGACCACGGCCGCTCTCGCTCATGAATCTCATGGTCATGTTCTTCCGGACCGCGGGCGTCTCGCCCGCTCATGAGAAGAGTGGGCGAGACGCCCGCGGTCCGGAAGAACGTGACCACCCTGCAGACACTCAGCACATGACCCCCGCCATCTGCGTCAATCCCAGCGCCACAGACAAAAGATCAGAGCCGGCGGCCAGACGGGCGGACGGAGCCGCGCGCGCAATCGCAGCACGCACGGCCGGCACGCGGCTCGAGCCGCCGGTGAGAAAGATCGTGTCGATGGCGGAAGGCGCCAATCCCGCCGCGGCAATGCAGTCACGCGCTGTCCGGCGGAGCCGGTCCAGCCTGGCTTCAATGGCGCCTTCGAACTTCTCGCGCGTCACCGTCGCCGCGAGTGTCGCTTCGAGGAAGGCCAAGGCTATCGCCACGTGATCCTCAGCGCTCAACGCGATCTTGGCGTCCTCGACGGCAAAGGCCAAGCGATGACCGAGGCGGTGGCGCAGTACGTCGAGGAGGCGTTCGACCTTTTCCGGCTCGCAGGCCAACGAGAGCAGCTCGCCGACTTCGCGCTCGTTCCTGTAGGTGTAGGCGAAGT
>NZ_JBFWZI010000102.1:0-4205 GCF_050185545.1 Reyranella sp.
GAAGATCCATGTCGACATCGATCCGAGCTCGATCAACAAGAACGTGCATGTCGACCTGCCGATCGTCGGCGACGCAGGCCTCGTTCTCGAAGAGCTGATCCGCGTGTGGAAGGCCAGGCAGCCGAAGGTCGATCATAAAGCAATCAAGGCGTGGTGGGGCGAGATCGACGGCTGGCGGGCGCGCAACTGTCTCGCCTATCGCCAGGACAACGAGACGATCAAGCCGCAATACGCGCTCGAGCGGCTCTATCATCACATCAAGACCCTCGACCACTACATCACCACCGAGGTCGGCCAGCACCAGATGTGGGCGGCGCAGTTCCTCAAGTTCGAGCAGCCCAATCGCTGGATGACGTCGGGTGGCCTCGGCACCATGGGCTACGGCTTCCCGGCCGCGATGGGCGTGCAGATTGCACATCCCGACTCGCTGGTGATCGACGTCGCCGGCGAATCCTCGATCATGATGAACATCCAGGAGCTCTCGACGGTGGCGCAGTATCGCCTGCCGGTGAAGATCTTCATCCTGAACAACCAGTACATGGGCATGGTGCGGCAGTGGCAGGAGCTGCTGCATGGCGGCCGCTATTCCGAGAGCTACATGGAATCGTTGCCCGACTTCGTGAAGCTTGCCGAGGCGTTCGGCGCCGTCGGTCTGCGCTGCCACGAGCCGTCCAAGCTCGACGAGACGATCCGCCAGATGATCGAGATCAGGCAGCCGGTCATCGTCGACGTCCTGGTCGACAAGGCGGAGAACTGCTTCCCGATGATCCCGTCCGGCGCCGCGCACTACGACATGCTGCTCGGTCCCGACGACCGGGCGCAGAAGCCCGTTTCCGAGGAAGGCATGGTGCTGGTGTGAGCTCGCTGCAGACGGCTTCGAGCCATACCATCTCCGTCCTGGTCGACAACGAGCCCGGCATCTTGGCGCGCGTGGTCGGCCTGTTCTCCGGGCGCGGCTACAACATCGAGAGCCTCACGGTCGCCGAGACCGACGCGCGCGAGAACCTGTCGCGCATCACCATCGTGACCGCCGGCACGCCCATGGTGATCGAGCAGATCAAGGCCCAGCTCGACCGCCTGGTGCCGGTCCACAAGGTGCGCGACCTCACCGTCGAAGGCCCGCACATCGAGCGCGAGCTGGCGCTGGTCAAGGTGCGCGGCACCGGCGATAAGCGCGTCGAGGCGCTGCGGCTCGCCGACGTGTTTCGCGCCAAGGTGATCGACGCCAAGACCGACTCGTTCGTTTTCGAGGTCACCGGGAACACCGAGAAGGTGCAGACCTTCATCGGCCTGATGGAAAGCCTCGGCCTGGTCGATGTCGGACGCACCGGCATCGTCGCCATGTCGCGCGGTGGCGAGGCGCTCTAGGGAAAGAGGAGCGGGGCATGGAGCACGTCGTCGCCCTGCTGGGGCTTGCCGTCGTCCATCTGCTGGCTGTGGCGAGTCCCGGTCCTTCGACCGTGCTGGTGGTGCAGACCGCGGCCGTCGTCGGACGGCGCGGCGGCCTGCTCGCCGCTTTGGCGATGATGGTGGGCGCGGTCATCTGGGCCACCGCCGCCCTGTTCGGCCTGCAGGTGCTGTTCGCGCGCTTCGACTGGCTCTATTTCGCCTTCCGCATCGCCGGCGCGCTCTATCTTCTCTACCTCGCGGCAATGCTGTGGCTGCATGCCGGCGATCCCCTGCCGGAAATCAAGATCGGCGGCGCGTCGCGAGTGACCGGCTGGCAGGGCTTCCTGCACGCGCTGGTGCTGCAGCTGAGCAACCCGAAGATCATGGTGTTCTTCGGCAGCATCTTCCTTTCGCTGCTGCCGCAGAACACGCCGGCCTGGATGGACGCGACGGTGCTCCTCGTCGTGGCGCTGAACGAGTTCGCCTGGTTTGCCCTGCTGGCGCTCCTGTTTTCGGGTGGCGCTGCGCGCGCCTTCTATCTCCGCGCCAAGCTGTGGCTCGACCGTGCCATGGGCGGCGTCCTGGGCGCGCTCGGGCTGCGGCTTGCAGTGGGAGAGCCGTAGCTCATCCGGACCGCGGGCGCCCGCCCGCTCATGTCATCCGGACCGCGGGCGTCTCGCCCGCTCATGATTTCAAGAGCATGAGCAGGCGAGACGCCCGCGGTCCAGAAGACCTACCCCCGGACCCTCGCCTGCACCTCGGCCAGAGAGGCAGGCGGGCGGTCGAGCACGAACAGGGCCTGGCTGCGACCGTTGATGCGCAGCGGGTCGCCGGCCTCGCGCTCGGCCATGTCGAAGAACATCTTGCCGGCCGGGCGGCAGGTCCAGCCGGCGCTAAGCCCCGGCAGGGCGCCGCCCGGGTAGCGCAGGCAGATCTGGGTGAGCATCTGGCCGCTGGCGTCGGGCACCGTGTTGACCTGCCACTGGCCCTGGGCGATTCGCCGCTGGCCGACCAGCCAGGCGTAGTCCCGGCCGTCCGGCGTCGAGTAGTGGATCTGCGCCGGGCCGTCGCCGCGTGTCCACAGCCATGTCTTGTTGCTCATGCCGCGCGTTGCCTCCTCGAAGGTCGAATTGTCGATCGACGCCTGGAGGGCTGGCATCGGCACGGCCGGTGTGGTCGGCGCCGAGGAATCGGGCGGCGTGCAGGCGGCGAGGGAGAGAAGGGCGGTCGCGACGGCGCACACGGAACGGAAGGTGGACACGGGCGGAAGCTCCGGATTCGTAGCAGGTCGTTGGGGCTGGTCTTTGGGGGCCGGGTTGTCTAGTAAGCCCGCGTTCTTAACAGGAAATGCAGATCGCCAGGAGGGATTGGCCGCAATGCGTGTCTACTATGATCGTGATGCCGACGTGAACCTGATCAAGGGCAAGAAGGTCCTGATCGTCGGCTACGGCAGCCAGGGCCACGCCCACGCCATGAACCTGCGCGATTCCGGCGTCAAGGACGTGCGCATCGCGCTGAAGCCCGGTTCGGCCACGATCAAGAAGGCCGAGGGTGCGGGCTTCACGGTGATGACGCCGGCCGACGGCGCCAAGTGGGCCGACATCGTCATGGTGCTGACACCGGACGAACTGCAGTCCGACATCTACAATGCCGATCTTGCGCCCAACATGCGGGCGGGCTCGGCGCTCGCCTTCGCGCACGGCCTCAACGTGCACTTCAACCTGATCACGCCGCGACAGGACATCGACGTGTTCATGATCGCGCCCAAGGGCCCCGGCCATACGGTGCGTTCGGAGTACCTGCGCGGCGGCGGCGTGCCCTGCCTGGTGGCGGTAGCGCAGAACTCGTCGGGCAATGCGCTCGAGATCGGCCTCAGCTATTCGTCGGCAATCGGCGGCGGCCGCGCCGGCACGATCGAGACCACCTTCAAGGAGGAATGCGAGACCGACCTGTTCGGCGAGCAGGTGGTGCTGTGCGGCGGCCTGGTCGAGCTGATCAAGGCCGGCTACGAGACGCTGGTCGACGCAGGCTACGCGCCGGAGATGGCCTACTTCGAATGCCTGCACGAGGTGAAGCTGATCGTCGACCTGATCTACGAAGGCGGCATCGCCAACATGAACTACTCGATCTCCAACACCGCGGAATACGGCGAGTATCGCTCGGGCCCGCGCATCGTCACCGACGAGACCAAGGCGGAGATGAAGCGCATCCTCGACGACATCCAGTCGGGCCGCTTCGCGCGCGACTGGATGCTCGAGAACAAGGTCAACCAGGCGTCGTTCAAGGCCATGCGCAAGAGGATGTCCGAGCACCCGATCGAGGAGATCGGCGCCAAGCTGCGGGCCATGATGCCGTGGATCAAGGAACGCGCCCTGGTAGACAAGACGCGCAACTGAGGCTGTCGTCGCGCCTCGGTGCCATCGGTCCCTTCCGGACCGCGGGCGTCCCGCCCGCTCATGCTTTCGGATCGGTGCTATGCAGCGCGGTCCACATCACCACGAGCGGGCAAGGCGCCTGCGGTCCGCATGACCATGAGCGGACGGGCGCCAGCGGTCTGCGGAAGACTTCGAACCGTCGACGGGCACGGGCCGGCGCGAGTCCGGCCCGTGCTATCGGTTCAGGTCAGTGACCGGCGGCCGCGTGGGGCGGCGTCTGGTGGGTATGCCACAGCGTTACACCCGCGAGTGCCGCGACGATCAAACCGATGACGACATGGGTCCATCTCGCTGCTTCGTGACCGGCAAAGTTCAGGACCCAGGGCGAGACTGCAACCCACAGGCCGAGCACGAGATTGATCCATTCCTCCCACTCGGCGA
>NZ_JBFWZI010000102.1:4305-26761 GCF_050185545.1 Reyranella sp.
CTGTCATGAACGTAGGAACCTCGCCGGCAATTCAAGTGCGGCAGGATCATGGTCGGGGCAGACGCCTCATGGCCGGGATCGCATCAGGCCAGAAACCGGCGCATCGCCGCGTCGAGAAAGGCCGTTTCAGCGGCTTCGGTGCCGCCCGCCGCCTGGTGGCCGGCGATCGACGGGATCTCGACGAGTTCGCATCCCGGGATCAGGGCGGCGGCCTCACGCCCGGCCTCGACCGGATTGTAGAGGTCGAGCGGCGGCACGGCGATCAGGGTGCGCGCCCGAACCGTCGCCAAGGCTCTTCCCAGGTCGCCATCGAAGCCCGGCGTCAAACCGACGTCGTGTGTGTCGTAGGCAAAGCTCTGATAAACCCAGTCGACGGCGCTGAGCCCGGCGGCGGCGCGGGAGGCGTCGAGTGTCGCGAGCCCCGGGGCGAAATCGTCCGGCTTGGCATACTGCCGCGCCAGTGCCTGCGGGGTGCGGCTGGCGACCAGGCGCATCAGGGCCGTCCAGCCGATCCAGGCCTCGGCTGACTCCTCGGCCCACCAGTCCGGATGCGAGGTCAGCAACCGGCGTCCCACCTCGTTGATGGCCCGCGACCACGGCGACGTGCGGGCCATCGGCACCAGGGCAATGTCGCACTGCATCCGTGCGGGATGCGAGACCGCCCACTGCAGCGCCTGCATGCCGCCCATCGACGCGCCGACCACTGCCCGCAATTGCCCGATCGCAAGATGGTCCAGCAGGCGACGCTGGCTGGCTACCATGTCGCGGATGGTGAAGCGCGGGAAGGCGAGGCCGGGCTGACGCTCGCTGGTGCTCGGCGAGCTCGAGAGGCCATTGCCGAGCGCATCGACGCAGATGATCCACCAGCGATCGGTATCGAGTGCCCGGCCGGGGCCGATCCAGGCATCGAGTCGGTGATGCGTGCTGCCGATGGCGGAGAGCGCGAGGACCGCGTTGCTGCGATCGTGGTTCGCGGTGCCGTGCTCGACATAGCAGAGGCTGCAATCGGCGATCCGCTGGCCGTTCTCGAGCGGCAGGTCGCCGATCTCCAGGAACCGGTGCGGCCGGTCGATCCAGCCGGGCTGCTGGGGCGGATGGCGATGGCGCATTAGAAGACGATGACGGCGCGCACGATCTCGCCCCGCGTCATGGCGGCAAACCCCTCGTTTATCTCGTCCAGCCGCAGGCGCCGCGTGATCAGTTCGTCCAGCCGCAGTTTTCCGGCGAGATAGAGGCGCGCCAGCCAGGGGAAGTCGCGGCGCGGCCGCGCCCCGCCATAGCTCGAGCGCACGATCCGCTTCTCGCCCATCAGCGCGCCCCAGCGGAAGGCGACGTCGCGCTGGACATTGATCTTGCCGAGCCACACCAATTGCCCGCCCGGGCGCAGGATCTCGGGCGACAGGCGGAAGGCCTGCTCGTGGCCGGCGGATTCGATCACGTAATCGACGCCGCGGCCGCCGGTCAGGTCCTTGATCTGTCCGACGATGTCGTTGCCGCCGGAATCGACGGTGTGCGTCGCGCCGAACAGCCGCGCCATCTCGAGCCGGGCCGGATCTCGGTCGAGCGCGACGATGGTGTCGGCGCGCTGCAGCATCGCGCCCTGGACGGCGTTCAGGCCGACTGCGCCGCAGCCGATCACCGCCACCGAGCTGCCGCCATCGATGCGCGCGACGCGGGCAGCACCGCCGACGCCGGTCATGACGCCGCAGCCGATCAGGCAGGCACGGTCGAACGGGATCTCCTCGGGGACTGCGATCGCGCCGGCCTCGGGAACGACGCAGTACTCGGCGTGCGAGGACACGACGGAGAAGTGGTGCAGCTTTCGTCCCTCGACGCTGAGGCGGGACGCGCCGTCGAGCAGGTGGCCCTGCGGCTGGTGCCGCGTGAAAGGCTCACAGAGAATCGGCTGATCGCGGTCGCAGTAGAAGCAGTGGCCGCAGCTCGGGTTCCACGAGCAGATCACGTGATCTCCGGGCTTGACCGAATGCACGTCGCTGCCGACCGCCTCGACGATGCCGGCGCCCTCGTGGCCGAGCACGATCGGCAGCGGGTAGGCGAGCGAGCCCTGGATCACCTCGAGATCGGTATGGCAGAGACCCGAGGCGCGCACCCGCACCAGCACGTCGCCGGGCCGCAGCGCCGCCATCTCGACCTCCTGGACCTGGAGCGGCGCATCGACCTGGTGCAGGACAGCGGCTCGGAAATGCATGGGCACCTCAGTTCAGCGACGGCAGCCAGAGGGCGATGTCGGGGAAGAACAGCACGATCAACAGAGCAACCAGCTGCATGCCCATGAAGGGCCACAGCGCCCGGAAGATGTCATCGAGCGAGATCTCGGGCGGCGCCACGCCCTTCAGGTAGAAGGCGGCCGGTCCGAACGGCGGCGACAGGTAGGAGATCTGCATGTTCATGCAGAACAGCACGCCGAACCAGATCGGGTCGTAGCCGAACGACTTTATGATCGGCACGAAGATCGGCATGGTGAGCAGGCAGATGCCGATCCAATCCATCAGGCAGCCGAGCACGATCAGGATCCCCATCATGATCAGCACGACGACGATCGGCGCCACGCCGAGTCCGACCATCAGGGTGCGCACGAAGGCCGGCCCGCCGGCGAGATTGTAGACGCCGATCATCGCGGTGGCGCCGAACGAGACCCAGAGCAGCACGCCGCAGGCCGACATGGTCTGAAGCACGGACGCCCGGAGCATCGACCAGTTGAGCTCGCGCCGCACCAGGGCGGCGAACAGGGTACCGACCACGCCCATGCCGGCCGCCTCGGTGACGGAGGCGATGCCGGTATAGATCGTGCCAAGGACGGAGCCGGCCACCACTCCCGGCAGGATCAGTCCCTTGAGCAGGCGCAGTTTCTCGGCGAGCGGAATGTTGCGCTCGTGCTCCGGCGCGGCCGGCCCGAGCGTCGGATCGAGGCGGCAGCGAACGAAAATGTAGAGCATGTAGATGCCCGACATCATCAGCCCGGGAATCAGGTTGGCAGAGAACAGATCCCCGATCGAGACGTTGACGGTGAGCCCGTAGATGACCAGCACGATCGAGGGTGGGATCATGGTGCCGAGCGAGCCACCGGCGCAGATCGTGCCGATGGCGACCTTGCGGTCGTAGCCCAGCCGCAGCATCTGCGGCAGCGCGACCAGGCCGAGCAGCACGATCTCGCCGCCGATGATGCCTGTCATCGCCCCCATGATGGTGGCGGCGACCATGGTCTGGATGGCGAGGCCGCCTGGCAATCGCCCGGCCCACACCCGCATGGCGTCGAAGAGATCCCGGGCGACTCCCGATCGCTCCATGATCGAGGCCATCATGATGAACATCGGCACCGAGACCAGCACGTACTCGTTCATGAACGAGTAGATGCGGCTCGAGATCAGCAGCATGCTCTTCGGCCCGAACAGGGCCATGCCGAACACCGCCGCGATCAGGCCGGTGACGAAGGCGAGCGGCAGCCCGAGCAGCAGCATGACGATCATGCTGCCGAACATCAGGATGGTGACCCATTCGACGCTCACGGCCGGTCGCGCCGCCAGGTGCGGGTCAGATTGACGATCGCCTGCAGGATCATCAGGACGACGCCCGCCGCCAGGGCGGTCTTGATGACCACGGGGATCGGCACGTCCCAGGCGCGGCCGCTGGTCTCGCCGAGCTCGATCGCGACCAGCGCCTGGCGGCAGGCGGCCCAGCCGAAGGCGGCCATGAAGAAGATGATCGCCAGCGCATTGAGCAGGTCGCAGCCGTGGCGCCAGAGCGGCGGCATGCGGTCATAGAGGCTGGAGATGCGGATATGCTCGCCCCGCTGCAGCGCATAGGAGCCGCCGAAAACGAAGGCGAGCGCCGACAGGGCGATCACCAGGTCGTGCACCCAGATGGTCGGGCTGTTGAACGCGTAGCGCATCAGCACCTCCCAGGCGGTGAGCGCGACGGCGATCAGGAACACCCAGGCAAGCGTGCGCCCGAGCCACAGGCTCAGCCGGTCGATCGGCGTGAGTGCCATGCCAGGACGGGTATTGGGATCCGTCATCGTCAGGACGCGGCCGCCGGGCGTGCGCGACTCCAGTCGTGCTGCCTCCCGGGGATAAGGCGATCCTCATGCTCTTCCGGACCGCGGGCGTCTCGCCCGCTCTTCTCATGAGCGGACGAGACGCCCGCGGTCCGGAAGACGATGACACGCTCCGGCGGCAGCGCCACCTAAAGCAGCCCGATCTTCTTCAGGAAGGCCGTCTGGCTGTCGTAGACCTTCTGGGCGGTCGGGCTCTTCTTCGCCCAGTCGGCCCAGGCCTGCTGTGACAGCTCGCGGAACTTGCGTCGCTCGGCCGGACCGACATCGACCAGCTCGACGCCGGCCGCCTTGGCGGCCTCGATCACCTTCAGGTCCTCCAGGGCGACGCGTTGCACCATGTCGCGTGCGAAGTCGCGCACAGCCATCTCGAACAGCACCTTGAGATCCAGGCTGAGGGCGTTCCACTTGTCCATGCCGATCGCGACCTCGGCCGCCGGCATCGAATGGAAACCGGGATAGAGCGGGTACTTGGCAATCTTGTGATAGCCGAGGTCGTTGTTCATGCCGAGCGTGCCCCAGTCGGTCGCCTCGATCACGCCGCGATCTAGCGCGGTGTAGACCTCGCTGCCCGGCAGGGTGACGACACCGGCGCCGGCGCGGCGCCAGATCTCGGCCCCGAGGCCCTCCGGCACGCGCATCTTGACGCCCTTGAAGTCGGTGATGCTGCGCAGCGGCTTCTTGGCCGGCACCGATTCGACGCCCCACCACACCGGGCCGACATAATAGATGTTGAAGCGCTTGTAGATGTCGCGCGCCAGCTCGAGGCCGCCGCCATACTCGAACCACATCTGCATCTGGTACGGGTTCTCGAAGCCGCCGTTCAGGTCGCCGATCAGGGCGAGCGCCGGTTCCTTGCCGGAGAAATACGGTCCGCCGCTGTGATGGCCGTCGAGAATGCCGTTAGTGATGGCATCGAGAGTCTCGCTGTAGGCGACGATCTGGCCGACCGGAAGGGGCTCGATCTCGAGGCGTCCGCCGCTCGCCGCCTTGACCCTCTTGGCGAAGTCCTCGAATACCTTCTGGTTGATGGTGCCGGCCTGCCACAGCGACTGGACTTTCCATTTCTGCGCCGTCTGCGCCCGGGCGACCGCCGGAGCCGCCACTGCTGCCGCGCCGAGCGCTGCCACCGATCCGAGCCTGCGTCTGCCGAACATGGTTTCCTCCCTGTCGTTGCCTGCTTGTTGCAGCCGCCTTTCAGCCGCGGCCGGCGAGCGACCTGCCGTCGCCCAGGTCCCGGCGCTGGCTGGCGCCGGTATAGAGGATGCCCGTGGTGCGCTCGACCATGCGGGCGTGGAAGGCCAGCGCCTCGGGATCGAAGTCGGCCCGCGGTCTCGGCTCGGCCTCGAAGTGGCCGTAGCGGTCGACCCCGCGCACCAGCGTCGCGCTGTCGCGCTCGCCGACGGTCTGGCGCACGTAAGTCGGGATGTAGCGGATGGCATAGCCGGTACGCGGATGATCGGCGCGATTGGGTTCCGAGCCGTGCACAAGCCGCACGTGATGCAGTGACATCTCGCCCGGCTGCAGCACGATGTCGACCGCCTTGCTGCGATCGACCGTAACCGCGATCTCCTGGCCGCGAGTCAGGAGGTTGTCGCCGGCGAAGGTGTCGCGGTGCGGCATCTGGTCGGCGAGATGCGTGCCGGGCGCCACCTGCATGCACCCCGACAGCGGCGTCGACGGCGTGAAGGCGACCCAGGCAGTGACCACGTCGGGCGACGACAGGCCCCAGTAGGTCGAATCCTGGTGCCATGACACGAAGGCCGGATCGCGTGCCGGCTTGTGAAAGAAGCCCGAGCCCCACACCAGCAGGTCCGGGCCGAGAATGTCCTCCACGGCATCGACGATCGCCGCGTCCCGGATCATGTCGGCGAGCCAGGGAAACAGCAGGTGCGGTTTCTGGTTGGTGCGCCGCGTCAGCGCGCCGCCCTCGGCCGTCATGATTGCCTCGAGCCGCTGCCGGCTGGCCGTTACGTGGTCGGTGTCGAAGGCCGGAACCGGGAAGAGGTACCCGTCGCGGCGGTAGGCCGCGACCTGGGCATCCGTCAGCTTGCGCGCCATGATGGTCTCCCTGCGCGATCAGCCGCGCACGACGTTCTCGAAGCTCTGTGTGCGGGTGCCGGCATAAAGGATCGCCGCCGAACGCTCGGCGGCGTCGCGGTGCGCCGCCCACGCCCGCTCCGACAGGTCGCTGTCGGGCGCCGGCTCGTGGTCGAAGTGATGGTAGCGGTCGACGCCGCGCACCAGGGTGGCGCTGTCGCGCGGGCCAGCCACGGTCTGGTGCAGATGGGTCGGAATGTAGCGCAGGGCGAAGCCGATGCGGCGGTCGGCGGAGCGATTGGGCTCGGAGCCGTGCACGATCAGCACGTGGTGCAGAGAGGCCTGGCCGGGCTCCAGCAGGATGTCGACCGCGCCGCTGGCGTCAATGTCGACCATGACCTCCTGGCCGCGCGACAGGAGATTGTCCTTCGCCCAGGTCTCGCGATGGGCGTGCTGCGTCTTGTGGCTGCCGGGTACCATGCGCATGGCGCCCGACTCGAGAGTCGCAGGCGACAATGCCACCCAGGCGGTGATCACATCGGGCGAGGACAGGCCCCAGTAGGTTGCGTCCTGGTGCCACGACACGAAGCCCGGATCGTGCGCCTCCTTGATGAAGAAGGTCGAGCTCCAGCACAACAGGTCGGGACCCAGCACGTCCTCGACTGCGTCGAGGATGCGCGGGTTGTGCACCAGGTCGTTGAGCCAGGTGAACAGCAGATGGGCCTTGTGCCGCATGCCGCCGGCGAGCGGCTTGCCGTCGCGCGCCTCGAACGCCTCCAGCCTGGCCCGCACATCCGACGCCTCGTCGGCCGACAGGACATCGATCGGAAAGTGAAAGCCATCGCGCCGGTAGCGCGCGAGCGCTGCCTCGGAGAGCAGCTTCGTCATCGCATTCCTCCCGCACCGGGCGTCATCGTCGTGCCCATGCGCTTCTTCTTTTGCGAAACGCTAGGCAGTTCGCCGAGGACGGTCAAGAAACACCGACGCAGGACACCTCTGCACGATGTTGGCGCCAAGGGCCATTCTCGGGATGATGGAGAAGTGGCAAATGCGAATGCCCTGTCCTGCGTTCGGGATGACGGAAGTGTGTCCCAGGCGGAGCACTTGCTCCGCGACAGGCGTTAACGCTGCCAGAACACGAAGCCGCCGCCCGAGCAGTCGAGCGTGACGCCGGAGATGAAGCTCGCCTCTTCCGAAAGGGCGAACAGGATGGCATTGGCGATCTCCGGTGCGCGGCCGACGCGGCCCATGGCGATCGTCGCCGAGACGGCGGCGCGGGTCGTCGGATCGGCGAGCGCCTGCTCGGTCATCTCGGTCTCGGTCATGCCGGGCCGGACGGAGATCACGCGGATGCCTTCCATGGCCACTTCCTTGGCAAAGCCCATGGTGAAGGAATCGACGGCGGCCTTGCTCGCGGCGTAGGCCGACTTGCCGGGCCGGCCGCCGATGGTGCCGGCCATCGACGAGACGTTGACGATGGCTCCGCCCTTGCCGCCGCGTCGGGTCGACAGTCGCCGCGCCGCGGCGCGGCAGCACAGCATCAGGCCGACCACGTTGACGCCGAACAACCGCGTCAGCACCGCCTCGTCGAACTCGTCGACCCGCATCGTGCCGCCGTCGATGCCAGCGCTGTTGACGAGATGGGTGACCGGCCCGAGCGCCTGCTCGGCCGCCTCGAATAGCGTCTCGATGTCGGCCTCGCGGGAGACATCGGCGGGTAATGCGACCGCCTGGCCGCCCCGGGCCACGATGTCGGCGACGACCTTGCGGGCCTGCTCCTCGCGCGAGCGGTAGTTGATCGCCACCTTGTGGCCGCGCGCGGCCGCGAGCCTCGCGGTCGCCGCGCCGATGCCGCTCGCGCCGCCGGTGATCAGAAGGGTCATCCTTTCAACGCGCCTCCGGTGAGACCATGTACCAGGTACCGCCTGACGACGAAGGAGAAGACCAGCACCGGCAGCATGATCATGGTGCCGCCGGCGGCGATGCGGCCCCATTCCCATCCTTCGTAGTTCATGAAGTTGACCACGGCGACCGGCGCAGTCATCGCCTCGGTGCGGGTCAGAATCAGGGCGAAGAAGAAGTCGTTCCAGGCGAACAGGAAGCAGAGGATGGCGGTCGCTGCCAGCCCGGGGCCGGACAAAGGCAGGATGATGCGGCGGAAGCCCTGCCACATCGTGGCGCCGTCGATCCAGGCGGCCTCCTCGAGCGAGCGAGGCAACTGGTCGTAGAACGGCCGCATCATCCAGATCACCAGCGACAGGTTGAAGGTGAGATAGATGATGACCAGGCCGGTCAGCGTGTCGAGCAGTTCGAGATGGCGATAGACCAGGAAGTAGGGGATGGTGAAGGCAATCGGCGGCGCCATGCGGCTGGCCAGGATCCACAGCGTGATCGTGCCGCTTGCGCGCGTCGTCCAGCGTGAGAGCGCGTAGGCCGCCGGCACGCCGATCACCAGGGAGAGCGCCGTCGAGACGACGCCCACGATCAGGCTGTTGGCGAAGGAATTGCGGAACTCCGAGGTCCACAGCGCGGCGTAGTTGGCCAGGGTGGCGTCGAAGAAGAGCCGCGGCGGGAAGCGGAAGATCTCGGCATTGGTCTTGAACGACATCAGGAGCAGCCAGAGGAACGGAGACAAGGCGAGCAGCGCCATCGAGACGGCGAGCGTCTGCAGGACGATACGGTCGCGCCGGGTTCCGCGCCTGGTTCTGCCCTCCCTAGTCAACGGCGGCTCCCCAGCCGACCATGCGCACGATCACCCAGCTCAGCACGATGGTCGCCGCGAGCAGCGCGATGGTGATGGCGCTCGAGAAGCCGAGATAGGAGAAGTTGAAGGCCTGCAGGTAGGAATAGTAGTTGGTCACCTCGGTGAGATTGCCCGGCCCGCCGTCGGTCAGAATGAAGATCAGCGGGAACGCCTTGATCGAATCGATCAGCCGGAACAGGCCCGCGACCAGCAGCACGCCCTTGATGAAGGGCAGGGTGATGTAGCGCGTGAGCTGCAAGGGCGTGGCGCCGTCGACCTTGGCGGCGTCGAGCAGCTCCTGCGGCATCATCTGCAACCCGGCCAGTACCATCAGCATGGTGAAGGGGAACCATTCCCAGGTGTCGGCGATGATGATCGAGGTCAGCGCCCAATCGGGGTCGGTGATCAGCGCCGGTACGTTCCAGCCGAGCGCCCGGAAAATCCCGTGCATCGGGCTGATGTCGGGCGTGTATATCACCTTCCAGATGATGGCGACGACGATCGGCGGCAGCACCATGGGGATCAGGAACACGGTGCGCAGCGCTTCGAGCAGGCGCGTTCGCATGTTGAGCAGCAGCGCAAGGCCAAGCCCGATCAGCAGCTGCAGCAGCACCGTCCAGAACGACAGCTTGATCTGCACCCAGACCGAGTTGTGCAGGCGCGAGTCGGACAGGAGCTGGTCATAGCTCACGAAAGGCTGCGAGAAATCCCACTGCGTCTCCGGCCGCGTGAGGTTGAGCGGCGTGAAGCTGGTGGCCAGAAGGTAGAGCGACGGCAGCAGCGTGATCAGCGCCAGCACCGCGAGCGAGGGCGCGACGCAGAGAGCGAAGAAGCGGTGTTGGGAGCGTCGGAAGCCGCTCATCATGGCTTCCTCCCCAGCGGAGCTGGGGGCATGCGCCGGGAGTGCGCCACTCCGTGGCGCTCATGGGAATAACGGACACAGTGATTGCGGATCGGAAGAAGAGCATGAGCGCCACGGAGTGGCGCGCTCCCGGCCATGACCCCTCCGTCCGCGAAGACGCGGACACCTCCCCTCGTATGAGGAGGGGAGGAGAAGATCTCACTTATCAATCTTGATGCCCGCCTTCTGCAGGTCCTGGATCGCCTCGGCCTGGGCCTGCTTCATCGCCGCTGGAGCGTCCTGCTGCCTGGTGGCGATGCGTTCGATCGCCTTGTTGATCTTGTCGCCGACCTGCGGATAGACCGGCACGGTGCGATACTTCATGTAGCCGGTCTTGCCACCGAGCTGCAGCACCTCGAGGAACAGCGCGGCGACGTCCTGGCCATTGAGCGTCAGCACCTGCTTGAACTCGGGGCTCTTGATGACCGACATGCGGCAAACGCTCGGGTAGCCGTGGTTCTTGACGACCATGGCGATCGTCTCCTTCGACAGAGCCCACTTGATGAACTCCCAGGCCGCCTCCTTCTTCTTGGAGCCCGCCGGAATGCCGAGACCATGGCTGTTGGAGCCCGGGAAGTTGCCTGTCGGGCCGGCCGGCATCAGGCCGTAGCGCACCGTCTTCTGCACCGTGCTCTCGGCATGCTTGGCCAGCGGCACCATCCAGGTGATGGCCTGGGTACGGATGTTGGCGCGGCCCGACATCTGCGAGCGCATCGACTGGTCGTCGGAGTAGGACAGGATGCCGTCCGGCCCGTACTTGGTGAGCAGGTTGGCGTACCATGCGGCGGACGAGGCGGCCTGCGGCGTGTCGAGGGTCGGCGTTAGGTTGTCCGGCGGCGCCTTGAACACGTTGCCGCCGGCGCCCATCAGATAGGGAATCCAATTCCAGTGATGCAGCTTGTCAGCGGTAAAGGCGGCGACGTTCTCCTTGTTGTGCACCGCGTCGCACACCTTGATCAGCTCGTCGAACGTCTTGGGCAGGCCGAGCCCCGCCCGCTCGATCAAGTCGTAGCGCGCCGCGCCCAGGATCATCGCGCCAGCCTCCCAGGTGAAGCCGAACGTCTCGCCCTTGGCGTTCTTCATCGCCGATTGCGGGCCGCCGGCAAAATCCTCGGGGTCCCAGTCGGCCGGGGTGCGCTTGGCGTCCTTGGTGAAGGGATCGAGATTGGTAACCCAGCCGGCGCCGATCCAGCGCCCGGAATAGATGAAGGTGACGTTGATGACGTCGAGCGCCGAGCCCTTGGTCGAGAGCTCGAGGTCGGTGCGCTGGTTGTAGACCGGGAAGGCCTGCATGGTGAAGTTCACCTTGATGCCGGTCTTCTCCTCGAACTGCGGGAAGTAGCTCTTGAGATACTCGAAGTAGGTCGTCTGGAAGCACGAGGCGTTGATGGTCGTGCCGGCGAACGGCTTGCCGCCCTGGGCATGGACGGCCGGTGCGGCCAGGGCGCCAATGGCGCCGCCGAGAATCGTACGACGATTGAGGCTTCTCATGTGCGCGTCCTCCCGGCTTTTGACTTGGCGCATTATTATGTCTGACATATCGTCCGGCGACTCATCCGCTCTGTCAACAATGACCGACATGCCTTCTCGCCGTCGCCGTCTTTCTCCTCCCCAGCTTCGCTGGGGTGTCCGCGTCTTCGCGGACGGAGGGGTCATGAGTCATGAGAGCCATGACCCCTCCGTCGCCAGTGCGACTCTCTGGATTTCGGCTACGCCGAAATCCAGAAGGAGCATAGACGGCGACACCTCCCCAGCGAAGCTGGGGAGGAGAAACGAAAGCCAGGGCCTGTGAGTCACCGCCCAGCCGCAGTCGGAGGCGCCGGCCGCATTGCGGAAGAGCTCGGCTCGGCCATCGTCGCGGGCATCTACCAGCCGCACGAGCTGGTGCCCGGAGAGCTCGAGCTGTGTCGCCGCTTCGGCGCCAGCCGCACGGTCGTTCGCGAGGCTTTCAAGCTTCTGTCGGCCAAGGGCCTGATCGCCTCGCGCAAGCGGTCGGGGACGCGCGCCCGGCCGCGCGAGGCCTGGCACATGCTGGACGCCGACGTGCTGGCGTGGCGCCTGAAAAATGGACAGGCCGAGCCGAAATTCCTCTTCGATCTCCTCCATGTGCGCGCGGTGGTCGAGCCGGCGGCGGCGGCCATGGCGGCGCGAAGCCATACGCCGGGGACCCTGAAGGCGATCGAGGCGGCGTTCGAGGAGATGGAGCGCGCAGCGCACGACGCCACCCTGTTCGCCGATCCCGACATTCGCTTTCACAAAGCGATCCTGGCAGCGACGGACAACGACGTGATGGTGGCCTTTGGCGCCCTCACCGAAGCCGCGCTGGGCGTGTTCGTCCGCGCGGCGTCGCGGCATGCCGGGGCGCCGGCGCCTTCGGTGCCTCTGCATCGCGCAGTCCTCGCCGCGATCCGGGGCAGGGACGCTGAGGGCGCTCAGGCCGCCATGATGGCCCTGCTTGACCGCACGGCGCGCAATGTCGAGCGCAACGTCGGGCCGGCTGCGCGACCGCGCGGAGGCTCGCGGCGGTCCGCCAAACCGTCTAAGTAATCCTCCTGCGAGGGGAGGACCGACATGAAGGCCGCCATACTGTTCAAGCCCAACGAGCCGCTGCAGGTACTCGAGTGCGAGCTCGGCCCGCCCAGGGCGGGAGAGGTGCGGGTCAGGATGAAGGCGTCCGGCGTATGCCAGAGCGACTGGCATATCATCAACGGCGACTGGCCTTCGCCCCTGCCGATCGTGCCCGGCCACGAAGCAGCGGGCGAGATCGCCGAGTGCGGACCGGGCGTGACGACGGTGAAGCCGGGCGATCACGTGATCTTCTCCTTCCGGCCGCACTGCGGGCGCTGCCACTACTGCAGCCAGGGCCGCACCGTGCTGTGCATCGGCCGCAACAGCACGCCGCCGGCCGGGCTCTACGACGGCACCCTGCGCATCAAGCACAAGGGCCAGGACATCTACCAGATGGCGCGCATCGGCACCTTCGCCGAGGAAGTCGTCGTGCCCGAGGAGATGGTGGTGCCGATCCGCAAGGACATGCCGTGGCCGCAGGCCGCCTTGGTCGGCTGCTGCGTAGCCACTGGCGTCGGTGCCGTCACCCGTCATGCGCGGATCCCGACCGGCTCGACCGTGCTGGTCATCGGCTGCGGCGGTGTCGGGCTCAACGCCATCCAGGGTGCGGTCCTGTCGGGCGCCGGCACCATCATTGCCGCCGACCTTCTGGACAACAAGCTCGAGATGGCGAAGACGTTCGGCGCCACGCACACGATCAACACCAGCACCAACGAGGACGCGGCCAAGAAGGTGAAGGAGATCACCGGCGGGCTCGGCGTCGACTTCGCCTTCGACGCGGTGGCGATCGACAGGACCCAGGCGCTGGCATTCGATTCCCTGGCGCCGGGCGGCCATGCCGTGGCGGTCGGCGTGTCGTCGCCCAGGCAGCGCGCCCAGTACTCGCCGTTCAACATGGTGTTCACCGAGAAGACGGTGAGCGGCACCTTCTATGGCTCGGTGCGGCCCGACCTCGATTTCCCCGTGCTGGTCGACCACTACATGAACAAGCGGCTCAACATCGACGGCCTGATCAGCCGCACCTACAAGCTCGCCGACATCAACGAAGGGTTCAGGAGGATGATGGCGGGCGAGGTGGCGCGCGGCGTCGTGGTGTTCGACTAGCCTGGATTCTCGAAGGCGCGATGACCGACCTCGACGATTTCGGGCTGACCGACGAACAGAAGCTGATCCGGCGCAATGTTGCCGAACTGCTGGCGCGCGTGCTGCCGGTCGAGGAGATCCGCCGTCTCGATGCGGCGAGCGAGTTCCCGCACGCCGCGTTCGATGCGCTGGCCGAGGCGGGCTACATGGCGCTGCCCTACGATCCCGCCTATGGCGGCATGGGCGGCAGCCGCAAGGACCTGGTGATCCTGGTCGAGGCGCTGGCGCGTCACTACAGCGGCGCCTCGTCGTGCTACCTGCCCACCGTGGTCTATGGCGGCATGCATCTGCAGCTCACCGCCGGCGAGCATCTGCGCCGCCGCTACCTGCCCGAGATCTGCGCCGGCCGCCTGAAATCGGCCTTCGCGCTTTCCGAGCCCGACACCGGCTCGGACGCCTCGGGCATCAAGACGCGTGCCGTGCGCGACGGCAACGGCTACCGGCTCACCGGCCAGAAGCTCTATATCAGCGCGGCCCATGTCGCCGACTACCTGATGGTGGTGGCCAAGACCGACAGCGAGGCGCGGCACAAGGGCGTCACCCTGTTCTGGGTCGACGCCCTCGCGCCCGGCCTCACCATGCAGCCGCTGCCCACGCTCGGCCGGCGCACGACGCACGCCAACGAGATCTTCCTCGACGGCGTGTTCGTGCCGGCCGATCACATGATCGGCGAGGAGAATCGCGGCTGGGCGGGCCTGATGAAGGGCCTCAATCTCGAACGCCTCTGCCTGGCGGCGCAGGCTTGCGGCAACATGCATTGGGCGATCGAGTATGCCCGCGCCTATGCCGTGGAGCGCCGCCAGTTCGGCCAGCCGATCTCCAAGTTCCAGGCGATCCAGCACAAGTTCGCCGATATGCGCATCCTCCTGAAGACGACGCAGGCGCTGACTTGGCGGCTGGCCGACATGCTCGATGCCGGGCTCAATCCGGTCGAGGAGACGGCTATCGCCAAGATCCAGGGCACCGACGGCGAGTTCCGCTGCGCCCACCTCGCCATGGAGATCATGGGCGGCGCGGGCTATACCATGGCGCACGATGTCCAGCGCCTGTTCCGGGACGTGCGCGTGGGCTCGATCGGCGGCGGCACCAACGACATCCATCGCAACACCATCGCCAAGATGATGGGATTATGATCCACCGCCTTTTCCTTGCCCTGACGCTGATGCCGGCGGCGACGGCTGCGCTGGCGCAGGGCCCGTCGGAGCGCCGGCTCCAGTGCGATCGCGGCCCGGCCGGCAGCAGCCGCATGTTCGGCGGCACGGCGTGGGACCTCTATGGCTGCAACGACGATCGCTCGGTGGCCATCGTGACGGCGCGCGGCAATCCCGCCCTGCCGTTCTACTTCCTGTTCGTCGAGCGCGACGGCAAGTACACGCTGAGCGGCGAGGGCACCGGCCGGGCCGAGTTCACACGCAAGGCCTACGAGGATCTGCGGCGATTGTCGCAGCAGGACATCGAGGCCCTGGCGAAGGAAGCGAGCAGGGCAAAGCCCGCGACCCAGTGAAGGCGCGCTGGAAGCCCCGAGTGTTCTCTTGGACCGCGGGCGTTCCGCCCGCTCATGATTCATGAGCATCAGCGGGCGGGACGCCCGCGGTCCAGGAGGAGCATGAACTTTCCAAGCAGGTGACCGGGCCTCGCGGACGCCGCGCACGTCGAGGCCGAGCACGCCGCGCCCGGCATGACACGCGAGACTGCCGGCCTAGATCGGCTCGCTGAGGCTCCTCTCGATCTCCTTGCCGAACTCCTCGATCGAGTAGAACTTCATCAGGTGATCGCGGCCCCAGGCGACGGGGATGGAGCTGATGAACATCATGCTGGCGATGCGCCGGCTGGCCGTCTGGGCGCCCTCGGCGCGCCTGCGCCGGCGGGTCTCGTAGTGCTGCAGGGCGAGCGCCACACCCCTGGCGTCGCTGCGGCCGAGCTCGTCGGCCAGCACGGCAGCCGATTCCATCGCCATCGAGGCGCCGACGCCGGCGGTCGGCAGGAAGGCGCAGGCCGAATCGCCCATCAGCACGACACGGCCCTTCGACCAATGGGGCGCCCGGCAATCCTCGAGCGCCCAGAAGAACATGTCCCGGTCGCTGGCCGGCATGGCGGCGAACGGCTCGCGGGCGACGCCGCGGTAGTCGGCGAACAGCTCGGCCAGCCGGGCGCCGCGGCCGCCGATCCGGGCATGGCCGATCTCGTCGATCGGACCGGCGGCGATGACGCCGACCCTGTCGCGCACCGGATAGACACCGACGAAGCGACCGGCGCCCCAGTACTCGGTCACCTTCGTGCGCGGCGCGGCCGCGGCGGGCGCCCACCACACCCAGCCGCCCCATCCTGTCGGCCGCATCGCGATCTCGCCTGCGACATGCTGCCGAACGGTCGAATGGATGCCGTCGGCGCCAACCACGAGATCGAAGCGGCCGAGGCTTTCGCCCTCCGCCAGCGCCTCGACTT
Organism: Reyranella sp.; assembly: GCF_050185545.1. Taxonomy (GTDB): domain Bacteria; phylum Pseudomonadota; class Alphaproteobacteria; order Reyranellales; family Reyranellaceae; genus Reyranella. Next base: position 20,218 of record NZ_JBFWZI010000102.1, read on the forward strand.
CGGCACCGTGATCGACCAGCGCGGTCACCCGGGTCGCCATGCGTAGCGGCACGTCGGGCGCCGCGTTCCGCAACAGCTGCAGCAGGTCGGCACGCGAGAGCTGGCGGGTGTCGCCGTACTTGCCGAGCGCGCCGGCGATGTCGAAGGTCTGCATCGGCTCGCCATGACCGTTGCACATCGTGTAGGTGTCCATCGGCTCGCTGGCGGCGCGAAAGGCATCGTAGGCCCCGAGCCCATGCAACACGCGATTGCCCATCGGGAAGAGAGCGAGCATGTAGCCGCTGGCGTGGAAGTCATCCGCGCGCTCGACGATCTGCGGCACCATGCCTTTCTGGCGCAGCAGGGCGCTCAACGTCAGACCGGCGATGCCTGCACCGACAATCAAGACCCTCACGATTCACCCTTCCTGACGAATCACCTTCGCCTGCAGCCGCGGTGCCGCGACCGTGAATGACCTTGCGGGACCCGGTTGGCCGGTCTAAACCCGTGCGCGCTTCGACGGCAGGCGTAAGCATTGTATGCCGGGCCTGAATTTCCTAGCAATTACAGAGACTTCACTAAATGCTCTCGCGTGTCATCGGGCTGTTTTCGGCGGACATGGGGATCGATCTCGGCACGGCCAACACGTTGGTCTACGTCAAGGGCCGCGGTATCGTCCTGAACGAGCCGTCTGTCGTCTCCCTGACCACGGCGACCGGCAAGCGCCAGGTTCTTGCCGTCGGCGAGGAGGCCAAGATGATGCTGGGCCGCACGCCCGGCAACATCCAGGCGATCCGTCCGCTGCGCGACGGCGTCATCGCCGACTTCGAGGTCGCCGAGGCGATGATCAAGCACTTCATCTCGAAGGTGCACAACCGGCGGAGCTTCGCGCATCCCCAGATCGTGGTCTGCGTGCCGTCCGGCTCGACCGCGGTCGAGCGGCGCGCCATCCAGGAATCGGCCGAGAGCGCCGGCGCGCGCAAGGTCTGGCTGATCGAGGAGCCGATGGCCGCGGCGATCGGGGCCGGCCTGCCGGTCACCGAGCCGACCGGCTCGATGGTGGTCGATATCGGCGGTGGCACCACCGAGGTCGCCATCCTGTCGCTGGGCGGCATCGTCTATCCGCGCTCGGTGCGCGTCGGCGGCGACAAGATGGACGAGGCCATCATCGGCTACATCCGCCGCAACCATAACCTGCTGGTCGGCGAGAGCTCGGCCGAGCGCATCAAGAAGACCATCGCCTCGGCCTGCCCGCCCGAGGACGGCGAGGGCCGCACGATGGAGATCAAGGGCCGCGACCTGATGAACGGCGTGCCGAAGGAGCTGATCATCACCGAGCGGCAGATCGCCGAAAGCCTGCAGGAGCCGGTGAGCGCCATCGTCGAGGCCGTCAAGGTCGCCCTCGAGAACACTGCGCCCGAGCTCGCCGCCGACATCGTCGACAAGGGCATCGTGCTGACCGGTGGCGGCGCCATGCTGACCAACATGGATACCGTCCTGCGCCAGGCCACCGGCCTGCCGGTGTCGGTGGCCGAGGATCCCCTGCTCTGCGTCGCGCTCGGCACCGGCCATGCCGTCGAGAACATCGACCGCCTGCGCGGCGTTCTGTCGTCGATGTACTGAAGTCATGCCCCTCCCCGGCCAAGCCGGGGTGTCCGCGTCGTCGAGGACGGAGGGGTCATGGGCCGGGAGCGCGGCACTCCGTGGCGCTCAAGGGATTGCAAACACACCGATCGTGGATCGAAAGAAGAGCATGAGCGCCACGGAGTGGCGCGCTCCCGGCCATGAGCCGTCCCCCGTAATCGGGGGAGGCGAAAAGCGGAGTCCGGGGTAGTATGGGCGGGACATGGCGATCCGGGACGACTTCGAGGTAGTCGCTGGCCAGGTGCGCTCGGCCGTGCAGCGCTTTGCGCTCGGCCTGCTCGTCATCGCGGCGTTCGCCATCATGCTGGTTGGCAAGGCCGACACGGTGCTGGTCGAGCATGTCCGCGTGGTGGCGCTCGATCTCGCCGCCCCGATGCTCGAGGCGATCGCCCGGCCGGTCGGGGTGGCTAACCGCGCCATCGCCGACCTGCAGGAATTCGCCTCGTTGCGCGAGGAGAATGCGCGCCTGCGTGAGGAGAACGCCCGGCTGCTCGCCTGGCAGACCGCCGCCCGCCGCCTCGAGAACGAAAACGAGGGCCTGCGCGGGCTGGCCAGGTTTCGCGAAGGGCCGGAGGCTTCGTTCATCACCGCCCGCCTGGTGGGCGACAGCGTCAGTGCCTATGTGCGTGGCGCGCTGCTCAATGTCGGCCGCCGTGCCGGGGTGGCCCACGGCCAGGCCGTGGTGACCGGTGAGGGCCTCGCCGGGCGTATCGCCGAGGTCGGCGAGAACAGCGCCCGCGTGCTGTTCGTCACCGACGTCAATTCGCGCCTGCCGGTGCTGATCGAGCGCACGCGCGAGCGCGCCATCGTGGTCGGCGACAATTCCCCGCAGCTTCGTCTCACCTTGCTGCAGAGCGTCGCCGGCGTGCAGCGCGGCGATCGCATCATCACCTCGGGGCATGGTGGCAGTTTTCCGGTCGGTATCCCCGTAGGCGAGGTGGTGGAGACCGGCGAAGGCAGCGTGCGGGTGCGGCCGTTCGCCGATTTTTCGCGCCTCGAGTTCGTCCGCGTCGTCGACTACGGCGTGCCCGGCCTGGTAAGCAATCCGGGCTCGGCGCCGCCGACCACCCCGCCCGGCGTATCGTCGACCGGCCAGAGGGTGCGCTGAGATGCGGGTCGACGGGGCGCTCGGCACGCTCGATCGCTGGGGCCGGGCTGCGCTGCCCGGCACGGTGCTGTTGTTCTTCGTGCTGCTGACCCTGGCGCCACTGCGCGTGCCGTACCTCGCCGACGCCCTGCCGCTCCTGCCGGCGCTGACCGTGTTCCAATTCAGCCTGGCCACCCCTGAGCGGCTGCCCGGGCCGCTGCTGCTGGTAATGGGCGTGCTGCTCGATCTGCTGCTCGGCGGGCCCGGCGCACCGGTCGGCGTGAGCGCGCTGGGGTTCGTCCTGATCCGAGCCACAGTGGTGGCGAACCGGCGCTACCTGGTCGGGGTGCCCTTCCTGTTCCAATGGGCCGGGTTCTGCCTGCTGGCGCTGGGCTTCGTCGTCCTGGTCTGGTCGCTGACCTCGCTGTGGACCTGGACGGTGATTGCTCCGCGCGCGGCGTTCGTACAGTACGTCGTGATCGTCGTGCTCTACCCGCTCATCGGCCCGCTTCTGGCCCGCATTCGGGCGCGCGATCCGCTGAATGTGCCTGAGCTGTCGCGCGGCACGGCGCGGCCGGGAGGGACCGCCCCGTGATGCGCTATCGCAAGGGCGACGGCGAGCGCTCCGGCCTGTTCACGCGGCGCGCCCTGCTGCTGGGCGGCGCCCAGCTTGTGCTGATGTCGGCGCTCGCCGGCCGGCTCTACCAGCTGCAAGTCCTCGAGACCCAGCGTTTCGCCACGCTGGCCGAAGAGAATCGCATCAATCTCCGGCTGCTGCCGCCGTCGCGCGGCCTGATCTTCGATCGCACGGGCAAGCCGCTCGCCGTCAACCGCAACAATTTCCGCTGCATGGCGACCTCCGATCGTGGTCGCGGCGCCGAGCTGCTGATCGACCGGCTCGACCAGATCTTCTCCCTCGCCGAGGCCGACAAGGTGCGCCTGCTGCGCGAGCTCAGGCGCAGCCGCAACGCCCAGCCGGTCGTGGTGCGCGAGAACCTCGGCTGGGAGGAGGTGGCGCGCGTCGAGTTCAACGCTCCCGACCTGCCGGGCGTGTTCATCGATCTCGGCCAGTCGCGCGACTATCCGGAAGGCGAGCTGATGAGCCACATCGTGGGCTACACCGGCCGTGTCGCCGACGAGGACCTCGCCGGCCGTGACGACCCGGTGCTGCAGCTCCCCACGCTGCGCTTCGGCAAGAAGGGCGTCGAGCGCTCGCTCGAGGACGACCTGCGCGGCCGCGCAGGTGCCGTTCAGGTCGAGGTCAACGCGGTCGGCCGGGTCGTCCGCGAGCTCGACCGCACCGAGGGCCAGCCCGGCTCCAACGCCCTCCTCACTGTCGATCTCGACCTGCAGCGCTTCGTCGCCGAGAAGTTGAAGCAGCACCAGAGCGGCTCGGTCGTGGTGATGGACGTCGTCACTGGCGACATCCTGGCCATGGTGTCGACGCCGGGCTTCGATCCCAACACCTTCGCCCGCGGAATCACCCAGAGCGAATGGCGCGATCTGCTCGACAGCCCGGAGCGGCCGCTGCACAACAAGTCGATCGCCGGCGTCTATCCGCCGGGCTCGACCTACAAGATGGTGACGGCGCTGGCGGCGCTCGAGTCCAAGGCAATTGATCCGTGGACGCGGCTGCCCTGCCTTGGTTTCATCGAGCTCGGCAAGATCAAGTTCCATTGCTGGCTCGGCGGCGGTCATGGCTCGACCAACGTCACCGAGGCGATCGCCGTCTCGTGCGACTGCTTCTTCTACGAGGCGGCGCGCCGCGCCGGCGTCGATCGCATCGCCGAGATGGGTGCCCGGCTGGGATTTGGCCACACGAGCGCGCTCGGCCTGCCCGGCGAGTCGACCGGCAACCAGCCGAGCCGCGCCTGGAAGCAGGAGAAGCTCGGCAAGCCGTGGCAACACGGCGACACGTTCAATCTCGGCATCGGCCAGGGCTATATGAACGCCACGCCGCTGCAGCTTGCCATCATGACGGCGCGCATCGCCAATGGTGGCTACGAGGTCCAACCCAACCTGCTGCTCGCCTCGGCGACCCCGCGCGAGGAGTTGGCGCCGCCGCCGGCGCGCGTCAAACCGAATGCCCCCTCGCTGCGCCTAAATCCTCAGCATCTCGCCATCGTACGCGAGGGCATGACCCAGGTCGTGAACGCGGGCCACGGCACCGCCAATGCCTTGCGGATCGACGGCCAGGGCAAGCTGATCGAGCCGGCGATGCGCTTCGCCGGCAAGACTGGGACCGCTCAGGTCAAACGCATCACCGAGCGCGAACGCGCGCTGGGCATCACCCAGGCCCAGCTGCCCTGGCACCTGCGGCATCACGCGCTGTTCGTCTGCTTCGGGCCGGTCGACAATCCGCGCTATGCCTGCGCCGTCATCGTCGAGCATGGCATGGCGGGCGGCGCGACGGCGGGCCCGATCGGCCGCGACGTGCTGCTCGAGACCATGAAGCGCGACCCGTCGCGCCGCACCGACAATTTCCGCAAGATGGCGTCGCGATGAGAGCTCCGCGATGAGTTTGGCCTCGATGCAGGGCGGCGCGCTCGACGCGCCGGCGCCGATCGGCTTCACCGAGAAGATCTGGCGCATCAACTGGGGCCTGGTGCTGGTGCTGACGGCGATCGCGGGAATCGGGGTGCTCGCACTCTATTCGGCGGCCGGCGGCCGCTTCGATCCGTGGGCGTCGCGCCACGCCATGCGCTACGTCGGAGCGTTCGGGGTCATGCTGGTGACGGCGCTGGTGCCGCCGCGCGTCTGGCTGGCGCTCGCCTGGCCGATCTACGTCATCGCCCTGCTGCTGCTGGTGGCGGTCGACGTGGTCGGCAAGACCGGCATGGGCGCGCAGCGCTGGCTGGTGCTCGGACCGATCCAGATTCAGCCTTCGGAGATCGCCAAGGTGGCGGTGATCCTGGTGCTGGCCCGCTACTATCACGGCCTGCGCAAGGAGGAGGCGGCGCGCCTCCTCTACGTGATACCGCCGTTGCTGGTCATCCTGATGCCGGTCGCGCTGGTCATGGTGCAGCCCGACCTCGGCACGGCCATGATGGTGCTGATGGGCGGCGCCGCGCTCCTGTTCGTGGCCGGCGTGCGCCTCTGGATGTTCCTGGTGGCGGGCGTAGGCGCCGTCGCCTGCCTGCCGATCGCTTGGTCGCTCATGCACGAGTATCAGCGCAGGCGCGTGCTCACCTTCCTGGATCCCGACCGCGACCCGCTGGGCGCCGGCTACCACATCACCCAGTCGAAGATCGCCATCGGCTCGGGCGGCCTGTTCGGCAAGGGATTCGGCAAGGGCACCCAGTCGGCCCTGAACTTCCTGCCCGAGAAGCAAACCGACTTCATCTTCACCACCTTCGTCGAAGAATGGGGCTTGGTGGGCGCCCTGGTGCTGCTCGGCCTGTTCGCCCTGGTGCTGATCTGGGGTTTCTCGATCGCCTTGCGCTGCCAGCATCATTTCGGCCGCCTGGTGGCGCTCGGTGTCACCGCCATGATGTTCCTCTACGTCTTCATCAACACCGCCATGGTGATGGGACTCCTGCCGGTGGTCGGCGTGCCCCTGCCGCTGGTCAGCAACGGCGGCACTGCCATGGTCTCGGTGATGTTCGCCTGCGGCCTGCTGATAGGCGTCAACGTCTACCGCGATGCGCAATTGCCGCGGACGCGCTGACAGGGCGCAATTTTCTTGCCATGGACCTATCGACAAGGGGGGCCCTGCTTGCTATAGCCCGCGCCGCTTCCGGCCATGCCGCCATCAGGCGGGCGCATAGCTCAGTTGGTAGAGCAGCTGACTCTTAATCAGCGGGTCCCAGGTTCGAGCCCTGGTGCGCCCACCAT